>JAHBUM010000046.1 GCA_019638075.1 Flavobacteriales bacterium
CGAAGGCATCGAGCAGATCATCACGCAACTGGAACGCCAGTCCCAGATCCTCGCCGAACGCACCGATGCGCTCCTGCTCTTCCGCCGCAGCGCCCGCCTTGATGGCACCGATGCGCAACGCGCACGCCAGCAGCACGGCGGTCTTCAGGCGGATCATCTCGCCGTATTCGTCCAGTGTCACGTCGCTCCGCTGTTCGAGGTCCATATCCAGCTGCTGGCCCTCGCATACCAGCAGTGCGTAGGAGGCGAACACTTCGGCGATGCGCGGGTCGCGGGCCATGAGCTGGTGGGCCTTCACGAGCATGGCATCGCCGCTGAGGATCGCGGTGGCCGTGTTCCACTTCACATGCACGGCAGGCTGCCCGCGCCGGGTGGGCGATGCATCCATGATGTCGTCGTGCATCAGCGTGAAGTTGTGGAACACCTCGATACCCAACGCTTCGTCCAGCACGTCATGCGCCTTTCCGCCGAAGAGCTCGCACGCCATCATGGTCAACACCGGCCTGATACGCTTCGCAGGCAGGCGCAACAGATAGGCCATCGGCGCGTAGAGGTTGCCGGGTGGCAATGCCTTCACCCATGCGGCGATGCGGTCTTCGATCAGGGTGCGGTGGGAGGTCATTGGGGACAGACCGGGGCGTATCCGTTCAATGTATCGTAGCGTCGATGCGTGCCTCGACGCTACGGGAGCATTCATTCGTGATCCGGGGTCATCGGATCAACTTCATCAAATACTCGCCGTAACCGCTCTTCAGCAGCGGCTGCGCGAGCTTCTCCAACTGCGCCGCATTGATGAACCCCTTCTTGTAGGCCACCTCCTCGATGCATCCGATGCGCAGGCCCTGGCGCTCTTCGATCACCTGCACGAACTGCCCGGCCTGCGTAAGCGATGCGAAGGTGCCGGTGTCCAGCCACGCGGTGCCACGATCGAGGATCTCCACCTTCAACCTTCCTTGGCGCAGGTACTCCTTGTTCACGTCGGTGATCTCGTACTCGCCACGCGCGCTGGGCTTCAGGTCGCGGGCGATGTCCAGCACATCGTTGTCGTAGAAGTAGAGGCCCGGCACTGCGTAGTTGCTCTTCGGCTTCGTGGGTTTCTCCTCGATGCTCAACACGCGGTTGCCCTTGTCGAACTCCACCACGCCGTAGCGTTCGGGATCGCTCACGTGGTAGGCGAACACGAGGCCGCCTTCCGGCTTCGTGTGCTCGCTCAGCTTGCGGCCGAGGCCGCTTCCGTAGAAGATGTTATCACCGAGGATGAGCGCCGCGCTGTCCGCTCCGATGTGCTCCCTTCCGATCACGAAGGCCTGCGCAAGACCGTTGGGCACTTTCTGTTCGGCGTAGGTGAACGCGCAGCCGAGCGCGGCACCATCACCCAGCAGCTTGAGGAAGTTCGGCAGATCGTGGGGCGTGCTGATGATGAGGATCTCGCGTATGCCCGCCGCCATCAACGTGCTCAGCGGATAGTAGATCATCGGCTTGTCGTACACCGGCATCAACTGCTTGCTCACGGCGAGGGTGAGCGGGTGCAGGCGGGTGCCGGATCCTCCGGCGAGTATGATCCCTTTCATGCGTTGCGCTTATCGTTCGTCCACCTCGTCGCCCTCCGGTGCATCGGGCTCGGGCGTGGGGCGATCCAGTTTGAGTTCCATCAGCTCGATGTCATCCTCCTCGTCCATGATCTCCAGCAACGGCTCTTGGAAGGCCTTGCTCATGATGCGCTTGTTGAGGCTGAGCAACAGCGACGGCAGCACCAGCAGGTTGGTGAGCATGGCGATGAGCAGCGTGATGGTGGTAAGCACGCCCAGCGCACGGATGCCGCCGAAGTGCGAGAAGCCGAAGAGCGAGAAGCCCGCGAGCAGCACCACGCTGGTGTAGATGATGCCCACGCTCACCTCGCGCGTCGCAAGGTCCACGCTCTTGTGCAGGTCGTTGCCGGTGAGCTTCAGTTCCAGCCGGTAACGCGCCAGGAAGTGGATCGCATTGTCCACCGCGATGCCCAGCGCGATGCCGAACACGAGCATGGTGCTGGGCTTGATCGGGATGTGGAAGAAGCCCATGAGGCCCGCCGTGAAGAGCAGCGGGATCATGTTCGGTATCAGCGCCACCACGAGGATGCGGAAGGAGTTGAAGAGCAACGCCATGAGCGCCACGATGATGACGATGGCCCAGAACAGGCTGGTGATCAGGTTTTCCACCAAGTAGCTGCTGCCCTTGAGGAAGACCACACATGTGCCGGTAAGGGTGACCACGTACTTCCCCGGATCGAAGATGCTGTCCACCTGTGTGCGCAATCGGCCCAGCAGGTCATCCATGCGGGTGGTGCCTACGTCGGCCATCTGCACGGTCACGCGCGTGATCTGGCGCGTGCTGTCGATGAAGGCGCGGGCCATGCCTTCCTTGCCACTGGCGCCTTCCAGATAGGGCAATATGAAGGTCTTGTCGGTGCTGTTGAGCAGCGCGTACTTCTCGGGGTTGCCGCCATAGAACGCCTGCTTGGTGAACTTCACGGCATCGGCGATGCTGATGGCCTGACTGAACTCGGGATACGCCGCGAGGGTGTCCTCCAGCTTGACGATGCGCTTCAGCGTGGCATCGGTCAAGGCACCGCCCTTCTTCTTCGTGTCCACCACGATCTCCAATGGCATCACCCCTTTGAAGTTCGACTCGAAGAAGCGCAGATCGGCAAGCACCGGATTGTCTTCGGGCAGGTCGTCCACGATGCGGCTTTCATCCTTCATGCGCAGGATGCCGATGCAGGCGAGCACCGTACCAAGGGTGGTGATGGAATAGATCAGCGGCCGACGCTCACGCGAGATGGTCACGATCCATTCCACGGCGCGGTCCAGCCAGCGGCGGTCAAGGTGGCTCAGGTGGCGCGGCTTGGGCGGTGGGAAGAAGCTGAAGATGATGGGGATCAGCAGCATGCTCAACGCCCACAACACCATGATGCCGATGGTGGCGATCCAGCCGAACTCGATCAGCGTGTCGCTGTTGGTGATGCAGAAGGTGGTGAAGCCCACCGCCGTGGTGGCGTTGGTCATGAAGGCGGCCGCACCGATGCGGCTGATGACCCGCTGCAACGCCTTGATCTTGTTGCCGTGCCGCACGTACTCGTAGTGGTACGCGTTGATCAGGAACACGCAGTTGGGTACACCGGTGACGATCACGAGCGGCGCGATCACCGATTGCAGGATGGTGATGCGGTAACCAAGCAGGCCCATGGCACCGAAGCTCCAGATCACGCTTACGGCCACCACGCCGAGGCAGATCCATGTGACGCGCCAGCTGCGGAAGAAGAGCAGCAGCAGCAGGCCGCAGACGAAGAGGCTCAGCCCCATGAAGATGGGCATCTCCCCTTTCACGAGCTGGGTGCTCTTCACACGGATCCACGGCAGGCCGCTCACGTGGGTGCGGATGCCGGTGGCCTCGGCGAAGGCGTCGATGCGATCGCCCAAGGCGTTCACCACGGCGGTGCGCCCTTCGGTGTTGAAGAGGGCGGCGTTCACGAACACCATCATCAGGCTGGCATCCGTGCTGTCGTTGTACAGCAGGCCCTCGTAGAAGGGCAGCGAGCGGATCCGCGCCAGCAACGTATCCATCTCCGCCTGATCCGCCGGTACCCGGTCCATCACGCGGCGCACAGTGAACCGTTTCAGGCTGTCGTCGCGCACCAGCTCGAAGAGGTGCGCCTCACTGAAGATGCTGTCGATGCCGTGGATCCGCCGCAGGTCGTTGCCCAGCTCGTACCATGCCGCGAAGTTCTCCGCCGTGTACAGCGCACGCCCCTCGGCTCCCACCACGATCACGTTGCCATCTTCACTGAAGGTGCGCAGGAAGCGTTCGTAGTCCACGTACGCACTGTCGGTGCGGGGTAGCAGGCCACCGTGCTTGTAGCTCATCTCCACGCGGGCGGCCCTATACCCGAAGAAGACGGTGCAAAGAGCCACCCCGATCAGGATCGCGATGCGATTCCTCAATACCCTATTCGCCAGCCATGCCCACATCCGCGTTCCGCTCCGGCACACATCCGGCCGGGGCGGACAAAGGTGCGAAATGCAAGGGGGAAAAAGCCGACAGGGGAAGCGGGCAGTTGTCAGATGCCAGTTATCAGTTGTCGGGTATCAGTTGTCAGTGGCTTCCATGCAGCCTTTGGAGGCAGGCATTCCTGATAACTGATAACTGGCAACACCCCCTCAGAACGCGAAGGAAGCCGTGAGCTTCAAGACCAAGTTATCCACCGGTTCGGCGAAGGCGTGGGCACCGTGGCGGTAGTACACCCCGATGCCGAGCATCCTGAACAGCCCATCCACCACCACGCCACCTTCAAGGAAGGGCGCGCCCATTCCGCTGAACGTATATCCACGGTGGTTGCCGGGGTTGGCAAGGCTCCCCACGGCCGCGTTGTACACCACACCCGGCCTCGGCTTGAAGTTCCTCCCCTTCACCAACAGGGTGCCGAAGCTGTGCTTCAGGTGGAACGCGGCGTAGCGGTCCGCCAAGAACTCGTTGGGCACCATGGTCTGGAACGTGTTATCCGCTGCGACCAAGAGCTTCCGCTCCCCACCGGCTCCGATGGCGTTCGTGCCGCGCAGGTCGTAGAGGTAGGCGTACGGCGCGTTCGGATCGGCGATGCCGCCCATCAGGCGCAGGCTCAGATCGCCCAGAAGGCGTAGGTGGAAGGTCTTGTCCAACGAGGCGTTCATGCGCCACACTTCCGTATCACCGCCGAAGAGGCCACGCACGGAACGAAAGGCGCTCACGGACAGGATGGGCCACTTGGTCCCGAGCCCGATCTCACGGTCCGGCAGGCGCGCCACGCGCTCGCGGAAAGCGAAGCGCATGCCGAGGGTGATGCCGCCCGTGGTGAAATGATCGCGAAGCACGGTGATCCCGTCGCCCCGCTGTTCCGTGTACCGGTAGCCGATCCGGTTCACCCGCAGCTCGCGCTCCGCCCCTATCCATAGTTTCGTGTACGATCCCGCCCTGAAGGCGAACTGCGCGCCGGTGCGTTCGCTGTGGTCCATGCGGTCCACGTAAAGCCAGCGGGTACTTTCATTGGTCAGCAACGGACGCGGGCCATCGAACGCCACGCCGCCGCTCTCCACCACGTCGTTCTCGTAGAACAGCTTCAGTGCCAGATCGCGGCCATACCACGGCTTCACGTTCACGAAGCCGCCGTACTTCCACGTCTTGTCCTTGAACCCGTAGCCACCATAGCCGCCGATGCTCGCATACCGCGAAACGCGATCATTGGTCGCCAAGCCCGCCCCCAGCCGGAAGCCTTCGTAACCGTTGAAGCGCATCACCTTGTCCAGCAGCAGATCCACCGGGCCGATGGGCAGGCGGCCGGTCATGAGCGCGGAGAGCCCCTTCACCATCTTGTCGAAGTTCTCAGCAGCGCCCAAGCTGTCGATGACGTGGTAGGTCTTCAACGCTTTCGCATCGAGCGTATCAGTGCGCAGGGTGTTCCAGTAGGCGTCGTCCTGCCGCGTGCTCAGGCGGTCCATCACCAGCTCGGGGCCGCGCACCTCCTTGCGCTGCACATCGGCATCCACCTCGATGTTCTTCAGGTAAGTGCGCGTGACACCGTACGGGGTGAAGCGGTTCAGCGAGACACCGTACATGTAGATGAACGCGTTCAACTGCACGGGGAACCACGCCTTGCCATCCACCCGCTCGTGCAACTGCTGGAAGCGGATGCTGGCGCTCTTGTCGCGCTCGGCGGCCTCGGCGGTCACGTTCTGCACCGCATAGCCGTTGGTGTTGATGTAGAGCAGCCCCTTCAGCCCCTGGAAATTGGTGCGGCTGCGCGGTTTGTAGCTGATCACGAACACGCTGTCCGCGCCCTGGTACAGGGTATCCTCGATCAGGAAGAGGTACTTCTTCGTGCTGCCCGGCGCCAGCGGACCCACGTAGAGCTTCTCCGAAATGCCGATCTGCGGCTCGTAGATGCTGAAGGTCTTGGTCTGCGCCGCAAGCGCTAGGAACGACGGGTCCTTCAGCCCGCTCACGCGCATGGCGAGCACCTCCTCCTTCTCCGCCGCCGGTGGAATGAAGCTCTTGCGCGTGGCGCTCTCGATCAGGAAGAGGTGCTGGCTGTCGAGGAACTGGCGCATCTCGATCGCGTTGCTGTCCGCCTCGGCCGTGCGCGCGGTATCGGCGGTGGCGGCCAATGTGGTGTCCACTGTCATCGTCGTGTCCAGCTCCACCGTGAAGATGGTCTTGCTATAACTGGTATACCGATGGCTGCGGTTGCGCATGCCATCGTTCTGCTTCCGGCCCTCGCGACATCGGTCTATGATGCGGTGCGCGGGGTTCTCGGTGGGCCTGATCTCCACGGCGGCCAGTTCCACCGCATTGCGCCGCATGGAGACGATGAGCGGTCCCGATGCGTTCACTTGCAGCTCCAAGGGTGCGTAACCCACATAGCTGAAGCGCAGGATAGTCGTGGCTTGCTGCACGTGGATCGCAAAGCGGCCGTCGATGTCGCTGGTCACGCCTTGCTGCGCGCCAACCGGCAGCACGTGAACGAAGGCGAGCGGCTCCTTCGTGGCATCGTCCACCACGCGGCCCTGCACGGTCACCTGAGCCGCCACGGAGAATGGGAACAGCGCGAGGAGAAGACGGAACAAGTGGCGGAGCATCGGTGGGCGTGAGGGAGCGTCCTGTCTATGACGGAGCATGGTGCCGAAAGTAACAGCGCGAGAATACAGGGGCAGAGGCAGGGGCAAGGCACAGCGGCATTGCCCCTGCCCCCTGCCTCCTGCATTCCCTGCTGGTAACTTGCACCCGATGTTCGCTCCCGTTCGCGATGCCTACGAGTGGTCGCGCAAGGCCACGCCCCGGCGCCTGCGCAATGCATCAGCGCTGTGGACGAGCTACCAACGGGCGAAACGCACGAAGGATCCCCGCATCGGCGGACTGCCGTTCAGCATCAGCTTCGAGCCCACCACGGCCTGCAACCTGCGGTGCCCCGAGTGCCCCAGCGGCCTGCGCGCGTTCACCCGGCCCACCGGCAATCTGAAACAGGACCTCTTCGCCCGCGTGATGGACGAGCTCGGCGATGACCTGTGGGCGCTCACCTTCTACTTCCAAGGCGAACCCTACATCAACCCGAACTTCCTTGACATGGTGGCGCTCGCCAGCCACAAGGGACTGTACACCAACACGAGCACCAACGCGCACTTCCTCACCGAGGAGAAGGCCGAAGCCACCGTGCGCAGCGGCTTGTCGCGGCTCATCATCTCGTTGGACGGCACCGATCAATCGACCTACTCAGCGTACCGCCGCGAAGGCGAGCTGGCGAAGGTGATCGAAGGCGCCGAACGCATCGTGAAGTGGAAGAAGAAGTTGAAAAGCCTGACGCCGCACGTGGTGTTCCAATTCCTCGTGGTGAAGCCGAACGAGCACCAGATCCCCGAGGCACGCGCGCTTGCGAAACGCATCGGCGTGGACGACCTCTGGTTGAAGACTGCCCAGATCTACGATCCGAAGGATGGCCATCCATTGATCCCCGCGCAGGACAAGTACGCCCGCTACCGGCGCAACGCGAGCGGTGTGTGGGAGGTGAAGAACAAGCTTCACGACGACTGCTGGAAGATGTGGCACAGCTGCGTGATCACGTGGGATGGCCGCGTGGTGCCCTGCTGCTTCGACAAGGACGCGCACCACGTGCTCGGCGACCTCCGCACGCACAGCTTCCGCGAGTTGTGGAACAGTGGGGCGTACAATGACTTCAGGCGGTCGCTGCTGAAATCAAGGAGCAGCATTGAGATGTGCAGGAATTGTTCGGAAGGCTCGCCTGTTTGGGCATAGGCCGTCGGCCACACTAACTTCGCATGACCATGATCCACTGGCAGGACCACATCTCATCGGAACCGGACGTGATGTTCGGGAAGCCATGCTTCAAAGGCACACGCATCCCCGTGGAGCTGATACTCGAGAAGATCGCCTTCGGTCGGCCGATGGAGGAGATACTCGACGGCTACCCGAAGCTTACACGGGACAGCCTGCAGGCCGCGCAGCTTTATGCGCTGGACGCCGTGCGCAACGACATCTTCTTCCCGGAAGCCTGATCCATGCGGTTCGTCGCTGACGAGAGCGTCGACGGGAACGTCATCCGGGCACTACGATCCGCAGGCCACCGCATCACGTCGATCGCCGAGGAGATCCCCAGCACGAAGGACCACGATGTGCTGGCCTTCGCCATGGCCCGCGATGAGGTGCTTCTGACCGAGGACAAGGATTTCGGCGAGATCGTCCACAACCATCGCAAGCAACACAGTGGCGTGGTGTTGATGCGCATGAACGCGATGTCCCCCATGGACCGTGTAGCCCGCACCCTGATGGTCATTTCCGTACATGAGGACAGGCTCAAGGGCGCCTTTACCGTTATCACAGCGAAGCGGGTGCGTATCAGACCCGAGACCCTGTAGAGGCACAGACTGGAAACCTGTGCGCCCGGTCACACCTTCATGATGTCCTTCTCCTTCGCGTCGATCAGCGCATCCACCTTCTTGTTGTAGATGCCGGTGAGCTTCTCCACGTCGGCTTCGAGGCTTTTGGCGGCATCTTCGGGCAGGCCATCCTTCTTGGCGGCCTTGATCGTTTCCATCGCCTTCTGACGGCTGCTGCGGATACCCACTTTCGCGTGCTCGCCTTCCGCATGCGCTGCCTTCGACAACGCCTTCCGGCGTTCCTCGGTCAGCATGGGCACGTGGATGATCACGCTTTCGCCGTTGTTGCTGGGGTTGAAGCCGAGGTTGGCGCCGATGATGGCCTTCTCGATCGCGTCGATCATCTTCTTCTCCCACGGCTTCACGAACAGGGTGCGCGCATCGCCCGTGTTCACCGAAGCGACCTGTGAGAGCGGCACCATCTGGCCGTAGTAGTCCACGCGTACGCTTTCCAACATGCTCGGTGTGGCGGCACCGGCGCGGATCTTCTGCAATTCGTTGTCCAAGTGGTCAACGGCTTTGCTCATCTGCTCTTCACAGGTCTTCAGGGCGGCGGCGGTATCGATCATCGCGTTTCGTTTCGGAGGCGCAAAAGTAACTGGCTACGGCGGTCGGTCAGAGCGTGACGAGCGTACCCACCGGCTCCCCGGCCACCAAACGGCCCAGGTTGCCCGGCTTGTTCATGTCGAACACGATGATGGGCAGGTTGTTCTCCTTGCACAGGGTGAAGGCCGTCATGTCCATCACGTTGAGCCCCTTCTTGTACACCTCGTCGAAGGAGATGCGCTCATATTTCGTTGCGCTCCTGTCCTTCTCGGGATCGGCGGTGTAGATGCCGTCCACGCGGGTGCCTTTCAGGATCACGTCGGCCTCGATCTCGATGGCGCGCAGGCTGGCGGCGGTATCCGTGGTGAAGTACGGGTTGCCCGTGCCGGCGCCGAAGATCACCACCCGGCCTTTCTCCAAATGGCGCACGGCGCGGCGGCGGATGAAGGGCTCGGCGATCTGCTCCATCTTGATGGCGGTGAGCAGGCGGGTCTTGTATGCCTTCGCCTCCAGCGCGCTCTGCAGAGCCAAACTGTTGATCACCGTGGCGAGCATCCCCATGTGATCGCCCTGCACGCGGTCTATGGCGCCCTCGGCCTGCATGCCGCGGTAGATGTTGCCGCCACCGATCACCACGGCCACTTGTACGCCCGTGCTGGCGATGGCGATGATCTCATCGGCGTACTGGTTCAGGCGATCGCTGTCGATGCCGTAGGACTTGCTGCCCATGAGGCTTTCGCCGGAGAGCTTCAGGAGGATGCGCTTGTACTTGTTGGCCATGTTGTCGGGCGGGAAAAATACTCAGGCGGTGCGAGAACGGAGCGTGCCGGAGCTGTTGGGGGTGAGAGTGGAAGAGTGGAAGGTGTGGAAGAGTGCCCCTCCTTCGTCGGGGTGACAGATCCTTCGTCGAGGTGACAGAGGTACGAGGGTGTGGCGTGGGGATGGCGTTGCTGTCTCTCGCACTCTTGCACTCTCGAACCCTTGCATTTCTTCACTACCGGGCAAAAAAGAGGGAGGCCGAAGCCCCCCTCTCCTATGCGATGTCGATCGGCATCAGACGGTGAGCGAATGACGCTTGAAGTCCGTTGCGGTGAGGTCCTTGTCCTGATTCTTCAGGTACTGCTCCACGCTCAGCTTGTTGTCCTTGATGAACTCCTGGGCGAGCAGGGTGCTTTCCTTGAAGAACTTGTTCAGGCGGCCCTGGGCGATCTTCTCGGCCATATCGGCGGGCTTGCCCTCCTGAATGGCGAGTTCCTTGCCGATCTCCAGTTCCTTCTCGATCACGCTCTGCGGGGTGCTGGCCTTGTCCAAGGCCACCGGACCCATGGCGGCCACCTGCATGGCCACGTCCTTGGCGGCGGTCTCGAAACCGGCCTTGCTCAGGCCAACGAGGCTTGCCACCTTGTTGCCGGGGTGGTTGTATGCGTACACGTAGGGGGCTTTCACCTCGGCGCAGGCGCTCACGTCGATCTTCTCACCGATCACGCCGGTCTGCTCGATCAGCTTCTCGGCGATGCTCATGCCGTTGCTGTCGTAGGCGGCGGCTTTCAGCGCATCCACGCTGCTGAGGCCCTTCTCCAAGGCGATCGCGGTCATGCGTTCGGCCATGGCGGTGAAGTCGGCGTTCTTGGCTACGAAGTCCGTCTCGCAGTTCACGCACACCAGCACACCCACGGTGCTGTCGGCGTTGGTCTTGGCGATCACGAGGCCCTCGGTGGCGTCGCGGTCGGCGCGCTTGGC
Source organism: Flavobacteriales bacterium (assembly GCA_019638075.1). Classification (GTDB taxonomy): domain Bacteria; phylum Bacteroidota; class Bacteroidia; order Flavobacteriales_F; family PHOS-HE28; genus PHOS-HE28. Next base: position 10,746 of record JAHBUM010000046.1, read on the forward strand.
GGCCACCTTCTGGCCCTGCTTGCGCAGGATGTCGATGGCGGCCTCGAAGTCGCCGTTGGCCTCGGTGAGGGCCTTCTTGCAATCCATCATGCCTGCGCCGGTCATCTGGCGCAGCTTGTTCACATCGGCAGCGGTTATCGCCATTGTGCTCATTATTGGGTTGGGTTGGGATCGATCATGATCGACCCGTGCTACGTTGCAATGGATCAGGCGTTCTCTTCGGAAGCTCCTTCGGCAGCCTCCACTTCCGCTGCGGCCTCCTCGGTGCCTTCTTCAGCGTCGGTCTCGTCCACGGCGGTCTTGTCGTTCTTGCGCTCCTCCACGCCCTCGTTGATGGCGGCGATCATGGTGTCCACGATCAGCTCGATGCTCTTGGTGGCATCGTCGTTCGCGGGGATCGGGAAGTCCACCTTGGTCGGATCACTGTTGGTATCCACCATCGCGAAAGTGGGGATGTTCAGCTTCTTCGCTTCGGCCACCGCGATGTGCTCCTTCACGATGTCCACGATGAACAGCGCGCTGGGCAGGCGGGTGAGGTCGGCGATGGAACCCAGGTTCTTCTCCATCTTCTCGCGCTGGCGGCTCACCTGCAGGCGCTCACGCTTGCTCATGTTGTCGAAGGTGCCATCGGTCTTCATGCGATCGATGGTGGCCATCTTCTTGATGGTGCGGCGGATGGTGCCGAAGTTGGTGAGCATGCCGCCGCTCCAACGCTCGGTGACGAAGGGCATGCCGGTGGGCTTCACCTTCTCGGCCACGATGTCCTTCGCCTGCTTCTTGGTGGCGACGAAGAGCACCTTCTTGCCGCTGCGGGCGATGTTCTTCATGGCCGCAGCAGCCTCTTCCAGCTTCACTGCGGTCTTGTTCAGGTCGATGATGTGGATCCCCTTCTTCTCGTCGAAGATGTAAGGGGCCATGTTGGGGTTCCACTTGCGCTTGAGGTGGCCGAAGTGGACACCAGCGTCGAGCAACTGCTTGAATTCGAGACGTGCCATTTTCTTTTGATTCACTTTCCTTGTTCCCGTTGATACAGGCATCCCGCTGGTAGCCTCCGTTGCCGAAGAGTCCAGCGGGATTGGATCCTGAAGCAGCGTTGGGAGCTTAACGCTTGCTGAACTGGTAACGCTTGCGCGCTTTCTTGCGTCCGAACTTCTTCCGTTCCACGGCGCGTGGGTCACGGGTCATCAGTTCTTCGGCCTTGAGTTTCGGTTTGTGCTCGGCGTCGATCTTCACCAGGGCGCGGGCGATGCCCAGACGCACGGCTTCGACCTGGCCGGTGGTGCCGCCGCCATCGACGGTGGCGGTCACGTTGTACTTGCCCACCGTTTCGGTGAGCTTGAACGGCTGCTCCAGCTTGAAACGCTGGGTGGTGACGGGGAAATAATCCGCGCTTTCGCGGCCGTTCACGGTGATGACACCGGATCCTTCGGTGAGGATCACACGGGCAACGGCGGCTTTACGGCGGCCCAGGCTGTTGACAGCTTCCATCTTACTTGATCGTGTTCAGGTCGAACTTACGGGGCTTCTGCGCATCGTGCTTGTGCGCCGTGCCTGCCACCACGTGCAGGTTGTTGAAGAGGCGGCGGCCCAAGCGGTTCTTGGGGAGCATGCCGCGCACGGCGATCTCCACCACGGCCTCGGGCTTGCGGCCCAAGAGGTTGCGGGCGATCTCGCGGGTCTGTCCGCCGGGGTACATGCTGTAGCGCTGGTACTCCTTCTCATCCAGCTTCTTGCCGGTGAGGCGCACCTTGTCGGCGTTGATCACCACCACATGGTCACCGCAGTTCACATGCGGGGTGAAGGTGCTCTTGTGCTTGCCGCGCACGATCATCGCCACCTTGCTTGCGAGGCGGCCAAGTACTTCGTTCTCAGCATCTACCAGCAGCCATTCTTGCTGCACGGTGGCCGCGTTGGCCATGCTGGTGGTGTGGGTCGTCGATGCCACGGTTCGTGGGTTTGATAAAGCTATTTTCCCGGAAACGGGGTGCGAAGATAGATCCTTCTTCCGGAAAACCAACAAACCGGTGTGGACAGCCCCCGTTATGAGCGGTCCACGAGGTTCATCAGCAACGTTCCGCGATCAGCAGCACCCGGCGTTCGCCGTGGCCATGCACGGTAAGGACCGGCCCTCCGGCATCGCGGCCGGTATCGGGCATGCCGCTGGCTGCTATGGAAAGCGCCTGCATGATGCTCTGTGTTTCTTCATGACACACCTCCACGCCCTGCACCATCACCATTCCGCCGGGTGTACGAGCCAGTACGCACACGCTCCGGGCATCGGCGCACACCCCGTGCAGCACCTCGGCCCATGTGGAATAGAGCGCCTCGCGCCGGGTTGCACGGCCCGGATCGCCGGGTGGTTCCACGTCGTTCCGCAGCATGCTGGCGATCACGCTGGAAAACGAAGTCGGCACGTGTCCGGCATGGAAGAGCAGGATATCGTTCATCACCACCGTGCCATGCAGGATGGCCGCCTCCCGCAGGACCTTCTCGTGCGGATGCGTATCTCCGGATCTGACGGCCAGTGCGAACAACGCGTGTTCCGGTCCCAGACCCCGGAGCATGTGGCCAAGGTCGTTCCCGGAGCGGCGGGTCATCTCGATGAACCCCACCCCGGCACCACGCCCCACGGAAGGCAGTTGCAGCATGCGCATCGAAAGCTCCTTGAGTTCCGCATGATCCAAACCGCGCACCGCATCGAGTTGGGCGGCAATGGCTCCTACGCGCCCTTTGCACACGCCGTTGATGGCCACCAGGTCATGCCCCGAAGGATTGGCCCGGCAGAAGAAGAAGCTGCGGCCCTCTCCCTGTTCGATGTGTGCGGGCATGCCGGCCCGGTGCCGGATGATGTTCTGGTACGCCTCCACCAGGAGGAACGCCAGCCTGCGACGGTGGGCGGGCTGGCCGCTCATCGCGGTGGTGATGCTGTCGCTCAGGTCCAGCAGCCGCCCTGTAAGGTCGTCGCTGAAATGCCCGCTGTACCCGAAGATGAACCGATCCTCCTGGAACGCCTTTAGCAAGGCATGCGCCGCGACCCGGCAGGCAGGAACATGCACAGCCCCTTCTCCGGGCCATTCGCTCAACTCCATCGTTGATCCCCCGTTCATGGAAATACCCGGCATTGGTACCGGAAGGTTCGGATCCCCAAGGGGGAGAGTACGGCACATGCCGGTGGGATCCGGTACGAAGGAACGCGATCGGATGCGAAAACGGAACTACTCAGGGCTATCGGGTCCTCATGCCAATGCGGGCCAGCGTTGCGGGGAGAATGCCGATCACGCAGAGGCGCAGAGAACCAGGAAGGGTCAAGGAAGAAGTGGAAAGAATTCGAAGAGGCAAGAGTCTCCTGCGTGGCGCTCTTTCTTCTTGCTTCCTCCTACTTCAGCCTTTTTCCTTTTCAGATCACGCCAAGCTCCCTGCCCACTTTGCCGAACGCTTCAAGGGCCCGGCCGATATGCGCTTCGGTGTGGGCCGCGCTCAACTGCACCCGGATCCGGGCGGTATCCTTCGGCACCACGGGGTAGAAGAAGCCGATCACGTAGATGCCTTCCTCCAGCAGCTTGTCGGCCATCACCTGGCTCAGGCGGGCGTCGCCGAGCATGACGGGGACGATGGCGGCACCGGCTCCACGCGTCTTGAAGCCCAGCTTCTCGATACCGGTACGGAACCGGTCCACATTAGCTTCGAGCTTGTCGCGCAGTTCGGTGCTGCCGCTGAGCAGGTCGATCACCTTGATGGAGGCACCCACGATGGAAGGTGCCAGCGAGTTGCTGAAGAGGTAGGGACGGCTGCGCTGGCGGAGCAGTTCCACGATCTCCTTGCGGGCACTGGTGTAGCCGCCCATGGCACCACCCAGCGCCTTGCCGAGGGTGCCGGTGATGATGTCCACCCGGCCGGTGACACCGCAATGCTCCACGCTGCCACGGCCGGTCTTCCCGATGAAGCCTGCGGCATGGCATTCGTCCACCATCACCATGGCCTCGTACTTGTCGGCGAGGTCGCACACGCCTTTCAGGTCGGCCACGATGCCATCCATGCTGAAGACACCATCGGTGACGATGAGGATGTGGCGTGCGCCATCCTTGCGTGCGGTCTTGAGCTGCTGCTCCAGATCGGCCATGTCGTTGTTGGCGTAGCGGTAACGCATGGCCTTGCACAAACGCACGCCATCGATGATGCTGGCGTGGTTCAACGAATCACTGATGATGGCATCCAGTTCGGTGAGAAGCGGTTCGAACACGCCACCGTTCGCATCGAAGCAGGCGGCGTAGAGGATGGTGTCATCCATGGAGTGGAAGGCCGAAAGCTTCGCCTCCAGCTCCTTGTGGATGTCCTGCGTGCCGCAGATGAAGCGCACGCTGCTCATGCCGTAGCCATGCGAATCCAGCGCGGCGTGCGAGGCCTCGATCACTTCGGGGTGCGAGGAAAGGCCGAGGTAGTTGTTGGCGCAGAAATTCAATACAGCCTTGCCGTTGACCGTGATCTCCGCGCCCTGTTCGCTGGTGATGATGCGTTCGCGCTTGAAGAGACCGGCCTCTTCGATGGTAGCGAGTTCGCGCTGCAGATGTTCCTTGATGCTTCCGTACATGGCAGCAAAGGTGCGAAGCGGGAACGAGCCGCCATCACGGGCGACGAAAAGCACAGAAGCGGAAGGACCTACGCCTTGCGGAAGTACCCGTTGGAGTACTCGTTGGCGTAGAGCAGCGAGATCTTCTCGGGCTTGTCCTTGAAGAACTCGTCGGTGGCGCGCTTCACGCCGGGCGACTTGTAGCCACCGGGCAGTCCCTTGCGCGGGTAGATGGCCTCATCGTAGTACACCGCGATCATGCCGATGGCGCCGGGAGCCATGCGCTCGTAGAGGTGCGGCAGCACGTGCTTGGTGGACTCGTACAGGTCGCCGTCGATCAGCGCGAAGCTGATGCGGTCGGGCAGTTGCGCGGGGATGGTCTCCTCGAACCAGCCCTTGTGCGTGTGGGGCATCTTCAGGCCGAGGGCGTTGAACTTGCGCGTGAAGAGGTCGAGCCCGGCGGCCATGTAGCCCTTCTCGTACACACCATCCCTGCTGTCGTTGGCGGTCAGTTCGGGCAGCCCCTCGAAGCTGTCGTACGCATGCACCTGCTTTCCGGGATCCAGCGCAGTGATCACCTTCTGCATCACGATGGTACTGTCGCCTGCGTTGCAGCCCACGTCCACCACATCGCCGGGCACCTTGTTGGCCACGGTCTGTTCCAGCAGGTGGAAGAGGTTCATGCGGGCCTCCACGTTGGCCATGATGCCGGGCACCGGTGTCAGCTGACCACGGATACGGAGCTTGCGGAGCACCTTGTTGGTGAAGCGTTGCCAATCCGTGGGCGTGCGGTGGTCCCAGTCGAAGGTGGTGGCGATGAATGCGTTGTCCATGTGGATATGGTGGATGCCGGTCCCTTGTCCCCTGTCAGGCGGCGGAAAGCTGGTCGTCGGCGTTCTTCCTGCGGGTGGGGTTCCACTCCGGTATCTTCGGGTCGGTCCACGTGGGGCGCGGTCCCAAGCCCATGTTCTTCGGCCCGTAGCGGATCACCACGAAGGCGGCCACGGCCACTTCCACCCACACGAAGACCATCACCCAACGGGCATCACCGTCGTGCGCCACGGGCAGGGCTGGCATCACATAGAAGGCGATGTTGCTCACCAGTTGCATCACGAGCAGGATAAGCCCGCTGTGCGTCATGTTGTACACCCAGCCCAGCAATACGGCCAAGCCGATCATGCTGAGCAGGAAGAAGTACCAAGGGATGCCATCGGGCACGCCTTCGCCCAGCAGCAGCATGGGCAGGTACCACAGGCCCCAGATCACCCCGGTGATGGTGCAGGAGACCAGCGCGGAGTATTTGTCCTGCAGGCGCGTGGCGCAGTACTTCATCCAAGTGGTCTCCTCCACCAGCGCCACCAGCATGATGAAGGGCATGCCGAAGAGAAGGTTGACGATGTGCATGCGGTGTGCGCCGCCGTCCGTATCGAACATGGGTTGGGCGGCACCCGGCCAAGGCAGGATCCCGGCCATGTCGGCGATGGCCCATCCCACGTAGCAGAACAGGAACTTCCACGAGCCGGCGAACAGCCACCACTTGCCTGACACCCGCCAGATGCGGTAAGCGCCGAAAAGCTTGAAGAGGCCCTTCTTCCCCTCCAAGTACCAAGTGATGAGGATGGCGAAGGTGAGCGGCCAGAAGATGCGGAAGCGGAAGATCGCATGGGCCGCAGGCGAATCGTGCAGCCGCTTGCCGGGCTCCATGAGCGAGGCGGCGTACAGGACGATGCCCAGTTGGATGGACAGCACGATCACCGCGAGGGTGAGCACCGGATAGCGCGAGATGAAGGAACGCATGGGGAACGGGGCCTGATGGCGTTGACCGGACGAAGTTGCGAACGAGCGGAAAGTTCTACGTCATCGAAGGATGAAAGTTGCCGATGTGACGGTGGCCGCTACCCCTTGTCCACCACGCGGGGCACCTTGAAATAGTCGCTGTCCTTCACGGGCGCGTTCATCAGTGCCTCGGCCTTCGTGATCTCCACGGAAGCCACGTCATCGCGCAGCACATCGGCCTCGTCCGTCAGGAAGATGAGGGGTTCCACGCCCTTGGTGTCCACCTCGTTCAGCTTCTCCACGAAATCGAACACGCGCTGCATGTCGGCCATGAGCTTGGTGCGTGTGGCGGGGTCGCTCACATCGAGGCGCGCCAGTTCGGCGGTGCGGTCCAGTATCTCCTCGGTGATCTTCATGCGCAGAGCAGGGGTTCTTCGATGGTCCGGTACACGCGGTCGCGCAAAGCTACCAGATCATCCATGGTGAGGCCCGTGGTGGGGATGGCCGGATGCACCACGGCGTGGGCGATGCCGGGCCGTGCGCGGCTGAGAAATTCGGGCGGCTCACCGAAGAGGCGCCAATGATCCGTGAAGGTGATGGGCACGATGGGCACCTGCTTCTCTATCGCCAGGCGGAAGGCCCCATCCTTGAACGGCTTCATGCGCGGGGCAAAGGCCGGGATGGTACCTTCGGGGAACAGGGCCAAACTGGTGCCACGGTCCAGCGCACCGGC
>JAHBUM010000047.1 GCA_019638075.1 Flavobacteriales bacterium
TGACCGCAGCCTCGAAGTGGCCTCCCTCACCCCCACCGTATCGCTCGCCTATTCGAGCGGCGCGCTGATGGCAGCCTACCCACTGGGCTTCCTCTCGCCCGTGTCCGCATCGCATTGCTTCTCCTCCGTAGGCCCCGATGCCATCACCCCGTACTGCGGCTCCGCCGAGATCAGCCACATCCACAACGGCCGCCTCGAGCTCGCGTTCGGCACCTTTCCCGAAGCCCGCCTCGTGCGCATGCGCCGCAGCACCGTGAACCAGCAGGCCACGGCCGACAGCACCATGACCGAAACGCTCACGTGGTACACGCCGGGCAGCCCCTACCCGCTGCTCCAGTTCATTACCGTGCATTACCCCGACGGTACGCAGGCGCGCAACGGATACATCCTCGACGAGACCTCGGTGGTGGGCATGGATGCGCCCCACGCGTCGCTCCCCTTGCATGCGTTCCCCGTGCCCGCGCAGGAAGAGGTGTTCGTGGCCGCACCGCGCGGTGGCGAGCTGCTCATCCACGCCGCCGATGGAAGGCTGGTGCATGCGGAGCGGCTTGCGGCATCGGCAACACCCTTACGCATCGGCCTTTCCGCGCTGCGCGAAGGCACCTATCGCGCAGTGTTGCGCACAGCGGATGAGATCCGTTCCACCACCCTCATCATCGCCCATTGACACCTTTCATATTTCGTCCGCCGACGGCGGACACTCGTTCTTTTGAACCACGGATGATCGCGCAGATGGATCCATCTGTGACATCATCCGTGGTTGCACCAACATTGAAAAAGAGGTCTATTGACCGTCACCAGCCCCAACCATCCGTCCCGCAACGGGAATACGGATGTGACGGGTAGTTTTGCCCATACCATGAACACCTGCATGAACACGATCAAGGCATTGCCTCTCCTTGCGCTCTTCATCGGCGAAAGCCACGCGCAACAGGATCCGCTCTGGCTGCGCGGCGCCGCCATCAGTCCCGACGGCCGCACCATCGCCTTCTGTTACCACGGCGACATCTGGCGTGTGCCTGCCGAAGGTGGCGAAGCCGTCGCGCTCACCACCAACAACGCATACGACCACGCCCCCGTGTGGAGCCACGACGGCCGCAGCATCGCCTTCGCGAGCACCCGCTACGGTGGATCGGACGTGTTCGTGATGAGCAGCATGGGCGGTGCGCCCACACGCCTCACCTTCCACAGCAACGCGGAGGTGCCGTCGGACTTCAGCAAGGACGATCAGCAGGTGATCTTCTACGGCACGCGGCAGGATGATCCGCGCCACCAGCAGTTCCCCGTGGGTGGCTTCGGCGAACTGTACAGTGTGCCGGTGAAGGGCGGCCGCCCCGTGCAGGTGAGCACCACCGCCATGCAGAACGCGCGCTTCGATCCGGCGGGCACCCTCATCGCCTACCACGACCGCAAGGGCTACGAGGACCAATGGCGCAAGCACCACACCAGCAGCGTGACCCGCGATGTGTGGATCTTCGATACCGCCACCAAGGCGTACAAGCAGCTCACCACCTTCGCCGGGGAGGACCGCAACCCCGTGTGGAGCAAGGATGGCGGCACGCTGTACTACCTCAGCGAGGAGAGCGGCTCGTTCAACGTACACAAGATGCCCGCTGCGGGTGGCACCAGCACACAGGTGAGCCGCCTGACCGATCATCCCGTACGCTACCTCAGCATCAGCGACAACGGCGTGCTGTGCTTCAGCTATCGCGGCGAACTGTACACCATGGCCGATGGCGGTGAGCCGAAGAAGGTCGGCATCCGCATCAGCACCGACGGTCGCTACAACCCCGAGCGCATCATCAGCGTGAACAATGCCGATGAGTACGAAGTGAGCAGCAACGGCAAGGAAGTGGTCTTCGTGCATCGCGGCGAAGTGTTCGTATCGTCCATCGCCGAAGGCACCACGCGCCGCATCACCAACACGCCGGAGCAGGAGCGCAACGTGAGCTTCAGCCCCGATGGCCGCACCATCCTCTACGCCAGCGAGCGCAACGGCAGCTGGGACCTCTACACCACCAGCCTCGCGCGCAAGGAGGAGAAGTACTTCTTCAACGCCACCCTGCTGAAGGAGGAAGCCCTGCTTGCCACGCCTGCGGAGGAATTCCAATGCGCGTATTCCCCCGATGGCAAGGAGGTGGCCTACCTCGAAGAGCGCACCACGTTGAAGGTGCTCAACATCGCCACCAAGCAGACGCGCACCGTGATGGCCGCCGACAAGAACTACAGCTACGCCGATGGCGACCAGTGGTACGAATGGAGCCCCGACAGCAAGTGGTTCGTGGTGAACTTCCTCAACGAGAACCAGTGGATCGATCAGGTGGGCCTGCTGAAGGCCACGGGTACCGAACCCATCATCAACCTTACGCGCAGCGGCTATGGCGGCTATGCGCCATGCTGGGCCATGGGGGGCAGCGCCATCGTGTACATGAGCGCGCGCAACGGTATGAAGAACCATGCCAGCTGGGGCAGCCAGAGCGATGCGTACGCCATCTTCCTGACGCAGGAGGCTTACGACAAGTTCAAGCTGACGAAGGAGGAGGCCGCGCTGGCGAAGGAGGATGAGGAGAAGAAGGACGGCGACGAAGAGAAGGAGGAAGGAGGAAGTGGAAAGAAGAAAGATGAAAAGAAGGGCGGCAAGAAGAAGGAAGATGAGAAGGACAAGAAGATCGAGCCGCTCAAATTCGATCTCGATGGCATCACCGAGCGCCGCGTGCGCCTTACGCCGAACTCAAGTGCCCTCAGCGGTGCAGTGCTGAGCAACGACGGCGAGAAGGTGTGGTACCTCGCGGCCTTCGAGAAGGGCACCGACCTGTGGCAATACGAGGTGCGCACCCGCGAAACGAAGATCCTCAACAAGATGGGCGACGGCTGGGCAGGAGGGCTCATGCTGGACAAGGAAGGCAAGAAACTGTTCTACATCGCGGGCGGAAGCATCAGCTACTACGACACGGAGAAGAGCGAGAACAAAGGCGTGGGCATCAATGGCGAGATGGTGCTGAACGAGACCGCCGAGCGGGCCTACCTCTTCGAGCACATCTGGCGGCAGGTGAAGAAGAAGTTCTACCGCGTGGACCTGCAGGGCGTGGACTGGGACAAGTACAAGGCCGAGTACCAACGTTACCTGCCCTACATCAATAACAACCACGACATGGCCGAGCTGTGCAGCGAACTGCTGGGCGAGCTGAACGCCAGCCACACCGGTGCGGGCTATGGCGGCGATGATGTGCCCAATGCCGATGCCACCGCCAGCCTCGGCCTGCTCTACACCAACGATCCCGGCCCCGGCCTGCGCATCGCCGAGGTGCTGGAGAAGAGCCCCGTGGTGAAGAAGGGATCGAAGATCAAGGCGGGGCATGTGATCGAGCGGATCGATGGCGAGACGATCGCCGCCGATGTGGATCCCGCGCGCTACTTCAACCGCAAGGCGAACAAGCCGATGTTGCTGGACCTGTTCGACCCCAAGACCAACACCCGCTGGGTGGAGACCGTGAAGCCCATCGGCCTCTGGGAAGAGAACCAGCTGCTGTACAAGCGCTGGGTGGAACGCTGCCGTCACTTGGTGGACAGCCTCAGCGGCGGGCAGCTCGGCTACGTGCATGTGCGCGGCATGAACGACGCCAGCTTCCGCGTGGTGTACGAAGAGGCGCTGGGCCGCTACAACAACAGGAAGGGCCTGGTGGTGGACACGCGCTTCAACGGCGGCGGCTGGCTGCATGACGACCTCGCCACCTTCCTGGACGGCAAGGTGTACATGCGCATGGAGCCGCGCGGCCAGAAGCTGGGCAGCGAGCCGCAGTTCAAGTGGAGCAAGCCCAGCGTGGTGGTGATGAGCGAAGGCAACTACAGCGATGCGCACATGTTCCCCGTCACGTACCGCGCCATGGGCATCGGCAAGCTGGTGGGCATGCCCGTGGCCGGCACAGGCACCGCCGTGTGGTGGGAAGGGCTGCAGAACGACATGTGGTTCGGCATCCCGCAGGTGGGCATGATCGACAACAACGGCAACTACCTCGAGAACCAGCAGTTGGATCCCGACGTGAAGCAACCGCTCGATCCCGGAGCGGTGAGCACCGGCCGCGACCAGCAATTGGAAGAGGCGGTGAAGGTGCTGATGAGATAGGGTGTGCGCAGGAGCGATCGGCAGGGGCAGGAGGTAACTCGCCTGCTCCTGCCAACTACCCCTGTCCCTTGCCTTCATCGCGGTTACGCGCAACGGATCGTTCGTGGAACGGTGTGGAAGCCCCTCCCGGAGCCCTCGCGCCCTTCTACTTTGGCATGACCGATCCACATCTGCTTGCGCACACACCTGCTCCGCCTTTGTGGTCCGTTGCTTGCCGCAGTTGTCTACCTGCTTCTGCACCACATCGGCGCGCAGCCCGCGGCCATGGCGGGCATCGTGGCATGGATGGCCCTCTGGTGGATCAGCGAAGCGGTGCCATTGGCGGTGACCTCGTTGTTGCCGCTCGTGCTCTTTCCGCTGCTGGGGATCGACAGCGTGGGCGGCACAGCGGTCAACTACGGCAAGGAGATCATCTTCCTTTTCCTTGGCGGCTTCCTGCTGGCACTGGCCATGGAACGGTCGGGGCTTCATCGCCGCATCGCCCTGCGTATCGTGGACCGCATCGGCGGCACGGGTCCCCGGCTCATCGCGGGCATCATGGTGGCCACCGCACTGCTCAGCATGTGGATGAACAGCACCTCGTGCGTGATGGTGATGCTGCCCATCGCGCTGAGCCTGCTGGATGGCGACGGCGATCCCGAGCTGCGCAGAAAGCTTACCGTGCCACTGTTGCTCGCCGTCACGTACAGCGCCACCATCGCGGGCATGTCCACCCCGGTGGGCACACCGCCCAACCTGGTGTTCCTGGAGTTGTGGCGCGACCGCTATCCCACGCAGCCCGCCATCGGCTTCGGGCAATGGATGGCCTTCGGCGTACCGCTGATGCTGGTCTATCTCGCCATCGTGTGGTGGCTGCTCACGAAGGTCCTCTTCAGGATCCCGCAACAGCACTTGAGCTCCCCCAAGGAAGTTCGCGAACGGCTGATGGCGCTGGGCCCGGTGGCGCCTGCGGAACGCCTCGCAGGCATCGTCTTCGCCACCACCGCACTGCTTTGGATCACCGGTGATGACATCGCCTTCAGTGAGCACTTCACCCTGCACGGCTGGCGATCGCTCACGGACTTCAAGGCCTTCACCGATGGCGCCGTGGCCCTGCTCGGCGCGTTGCTGCTGTTCGTGATCCCCATCGGCAAGCCGGTGAACGCTGCGGAGAGCAAGCCGCCGTTCGCGCTGTTGGATTGGAAGTATGCTGAAGCGAACGTGCCCTGGGGCATCCTGTTGTTGTTCGGTGGCGGTTTCGCACTGGCGCATGGCATCGACAAGAGCGGGCTGTCGCTGCAACTGGTGGCCGCCATGCAGGGCCTGAAGGATCTGCCGCATCCCGTGCTGATCGGGACGGTATCGGCCATCGTGTGCCTGCTCAGCGAACTGGGCAGCAACACGGCGGTGGCCAGCCTCACCCTGCCGTTGCTGGCCCAAAGCGCCGAGGCATGGGGCGCGGATCCCCAGGCCATCCTGATCCCCGCCACGCTGGCCGCCACCCTGGGGTTCGCCCTGCCCGTGGCCTCGCCCATGCAAGCCATCGTCTTCGGTTCGGGCCGTATCCCGGTAAGGGAAATGGTGCGGGCGGGTATCTGGCTGGACCTGATCGGGATCGGCCTTTTTACCATCCTATTCGGTTGTTTTTCAGTGATATAGGGCGGCCCGTCCGGTCTTTGCCGCACAGGCCCTCCCTGAGACCCCCCCAAGAGAAAAAATTGACCGGTCACGGCGAAGTGAAGCCATGTTTTCTCAACTTTGAGAACCATGCGCATCACAGAAGACCAGATCAAAGCCGCCCACAAGTCGCTCAAGAACGAGAACGGAGGGGCCTGGCAGGACTATTTCGGCCTGCTTTTCCTGGAAGAGTTCCACAAAGTGCCGCGCGAGCAGGCGTTGCACCAGGTAGCCTTCGGTGGCGAGGACTATGGTATAGATGGATACCACTTCGACAAGGCGAAGCGCCACCTGTACCTGTTCCAGTTCAAGTGGAGCGGTGATCACGAACAGTTCAAGCAGGGCTTCCGCACGTTGCTGGAGCATGGCATGGGCGAAGTGTTCGGCGCCAACTCCGGTGGCCGCAGCCGCAACGCCATGGTCAACAGTTTGAAGAACGTGCTGCGCGATAACCGCTCACGCATCGATCAGGTGAACTTCCATTTCGTCTTCACCGGCGAGCCCGAGAAGGCCGAGAACAGCAGCGTGCTCGGCGCGCTGCGCGAGGACCTGGAGAACCGCAAGCACATGCTGGATGAGTGGTGGGGCAAGGAGATGAGCATGGTGATCGAGTACCGCTCGCTCAGCGGCAAGCGCTCGCACTTCGTGGTGGACAAAACGCACGAGTATCCGCTGAAGCTCTCCGGCTCGCTGGAGAAGGATGGCCCCGATGGGCAACAGATGCTCATCGGCATGGGCCGCCTCTATGACATCTACGGCATGTTCCGCCAGATGGGCTCGCGCTTCTTCGAACGCAACATCCGCCACAGCCTGCCCGAGGATGGCTCGGTGAACCGCGTGCTGCAGAAGGCATTCCGCGACATCGGCATCGACAAGCGCCTCGATCCGGCGATGTTCGCCTTCAACCACAACGGCGTCACCTTCAGTGCGCAGAAGGTGGACGAGGATGGCAACGGCTACCGCATCACCGAGCCGCGCCTGCTCAACGGCGCGCAGACCATCACCACCATGGCGCGCTTCATCGAGCGCAACAAGGGACGCGATGATATCGAGACCATCAAGGACCGCCTGAAGCGCATCGAGGTGATCTGCAAGGTGATCACGCATGCCGACGATCCCTTCATCACCACCGTCACCATCAACAACAACCGGCAGAACCCGGTGGATAGCTGGAACCTGCGCGCCAACGACCAGATCCAGCTGGAGCTGAGCGATCACTTCCGTGGCAAGCTCGGCATCTACTACGAGCGCCAACAGCGCGCCTTCGAGGGTCTCACGGAAGAGGAGCGCGACGAGCAGGGCATCACCGACGACAAGGCGATCCAGATGTTGAAGCTGGCGCAGACCTTCCTGGCCTCGGAAGGCGAGCTCGTGGTGATGCGTTCCATGCGCAAGGCATTCGAGGAGGACAAGCAGTACGAGGCCATCTTCCACAACCGCCGACTTGAGATCGACCCGCGCTACGTGGTGCTGTGCTACAAGGTGCAGTTCCGCCTGCCGCTGCTCACGCGCAGCATCCTGGAGCGTGGCGAGAACAAGTACAGCTTCGTGGGCCGCGGCCGCCACCTGCTGTGGGCGCTCATGTGCCAGGCCATCCTGAACGACAAGGACCTGCACAAGATGGCCGAGCGCTACGGTCAGGACCTTGCCATCAGCGCCAACTACATGCAGTACATCAGCGGCCTCGCCACCGGCGCCTGCCGCGCGCTGCTGAGCGAACTGGTGGAGCAGGAGGCCAACGCCATCGCCGTGAAGAACAACGAGTTCAACTTCCTGCGCAGCAAGCAGTCGTTCGATTACTGCATGGAGGTGGCCGCGAAGAAGTACGGCTGGGAGAAGCGCAAGCTGGCGGGCAACTGGAGCGCCTGATCGCCGGACGGCATCACACCGTGGCGATCACCTTCAGCTCGATCGCGATCGGTGTGGGCAGGCAGTTGATCTCCAACGTGGTGCGGCAGGGCGGGTCCTGCGCGAAGTATTCCTTCCACAGCCGGTTGTAGGTGGGGAAGTCCTCCTTCATGTTGGTGAGGTATACCGTCACGTCCACGATCTTCTCCCAGCTACTGCCACTGTCCTCCAGGATCCACTTCACGTTCTGGAACACGCTGCGCACCTGTGTCTCGATGTCGTAGGTGATGACGGCGCCTTGGTCATCGAGCTCCACGCCGGGGATCTTCTTGCTGCCACGTTCGCGCGGGCCCACGCCGCTGAGGAAGAGCAGATCGCCCACGCGGCGGGCATGCGGGTAGTGGCCAACGGGCTCGGGGGCCTTGTTGCTGGAGATGCTGGACATGGTGGCTCAGTTCTTCATGGTGCGCAGGCGGTGTGTGCCGTCCGCAGTGGTGATGGTGATCAGGTACAGGCCCGGGGGCCAGGTCGTCGCATCGATGTCGGCCGGGCCGGGCGCCGTGTGCCGGGTGGTGATGTGCGCTCCCTTGCCGTCGTGTACGGTGATCGTATGCGGCCCGGTGCCGGACAGGAAGAGGTGCAGGTGATCGTGGAAGGGGTTGGGAAGGATCGGCACCTTTGCGGGGACCCTCACACCGTCGCTGCCCATGCAGACCTCCACCGTGATGGCCGCCTCGTGTGTGGTCGCGTGGAAGCCGGTACTGTTGGATACCACGAGCGATACATCGTATGTACCCGGCGTGCTGTAGCAAACCGTGGGCGAGGGGTCGCTGCTGGTGGCCGGTTCTCCGCCGGGGAAGCTCCAGGCCCGGTCGATGGCGTTGGAGGAAAGGTCGGTGAAGCTCGCGCAGTCCGCAGGGCACAGGGCGGGATCATCGATGCCGAAGTCCGCCACCGGTGCGGCCACGACGTACATCTTCGCAATGCGTTCGATGGGAAGTCCGCCAGCGGTGGTGAAGCTGCCTCCGATGAAGAGGGAGTCATGGAACACCTCCATGGTGCGTACGGTATTGTCCACGCCACCGCCCACGGGCACCCATGCGTTGCCCTGCAGGCGCGCGACCCGCGAGGGTATGGTGAAGGCCCCGCCGATGTAGAGCTGGTCTCGGTACACGGCCATGGCCGTCACGTAGTCGTTCAGCGTGCCGCCCACCCGCACCCATTGGCTGCCGTTCCATTTCGCCACACGGCTTGCGGGCAGCCCGTTGGCCTGTGTGAAGCGGCCGCCGATGTACAGCGTGTCGCGGAACATGCAATGGGTGAACACGTCATCGTTCACGCCGCTGCCCATGGCCTCCCAGGCCGATCCGGTCCAGCGTGCGGTGCGGCTGGCAGGATCGCCCCCGGCCATGGTGAAGTTGCCGCCCGCGAACAGGCTTCCGTCCAACGGCATAAGACAGGATACCTGTGCGTTGCAGCCGCCCGCAAGGTCCTCGTAAGCGGTACCGTTCCATTTTGCCACGTGTGCGAACGGAGAGGAGAAGAAGCCGCCCACGTATAACGTGTCGTTCAGGTGCGCCATGCTGTACGCGGTGCTGTTGAACGAACTGCTGGTGGTGCCGGTTAGGTTGCTCCAAGTGGTTCCGTTCCACAAGCGCACCCGGCCACCGTCGCCGATGAACAGCGCGGTGTCGTTGCTGTAGAGCCCGTCCGCCGCCATGTAGCTGATCAGCCCACCGGTGTTGCCCCAGGCCGTCCCGTCCCACCGGGCCAGGTAGTAGGAGTTCGGCGTGCCGCTCAGCGTGAAGGTGCCACCGGCGTACAGGTGGCCATTGAACGCTTCCAGGGCATAGACGGCCGAAGGCATCCCGGGTCCCACGGGTTCCCACGCCTGTGCATGGGTCCATACCGATGCCACGCAAGAGTACAGGCGAACAACAGCTGTGCGATGGATCGCGGCGTGTGCTGGCTGGGGGTCATGTCCTTGCCCATGGCGCGGTGAAGTTCTTGGTTCCGACGGAAAGTCGGGGGTATCGGCTGGGTTTTGCCACGGTCGATCCTGCTCACACGTGGCGCGTAAGGATCGCATGCACTTGGGCGGGGTAGGCAGCTCCGAACAGGTTCACATGCACCAGCAGCGGGTACAGGTTGCACAGGTCCACGCGTTCTTTCCAGCCTTGTTCCAGCGGCCATGCTTCGTTGTATGCCGTGTAGAAGCCCTCCTCGGAACCGCCGAAGAGCTTCGTCATCGCGATGTCCATTTCGCGGTGCCCGTGGTACACGGCGGGGTCGATCAGCACGGGGCAGCTCTGTGCATCGCACATGAAGTTGCCGCTCCATAGGTCGCCATGCAGCAGGGCGGGCGGCTCCTGCGGGAAAAGATGGCCCAGCTTCGTATACAACCGCTCGAAGCGCAGCACGTCGCCATCGCCGATGCGCTTGCGATCACGGGCCATCTTCACCTGTGGTTCTATACGGCATGTGATGAAGAAGTCCGCCCAGCGTTCGTACGGTGTGTTCACCTGCTTCAGCGTGCCGATGTAGTTGCTGTGATCGAGGCCGAAGGAAGTGGCGGTATGCCGGTGCAGCGCCGCCAGCGATCGGCCGAACGTTGTCCAGAACGGATCTGTCCTCAGCCCACCTTCCACCCATTCCAGCAGGATGAAGCTGTGGTCGTGGTCCTCGCCGGTGGCGATCACGGCAGGCACCCTGATGGCTCCGGCGCCACGCAGGTGTCCCAGCCCATCGGCTTCGGCGGCGAACATGCCGGGGGAGCAGTCGGTACTGTTCACCTTCACGAAGAAGCGGCCCGCATCGGTATCCAGCCGGTAAGCATCGTTGATGCTGCCGCCGCCAACGGGGACTTCGTGTTCGATGTCGACCGGCCGTCCGCAATAGCCGGAGAGGTGGTCCGAAAGCTGTTCGGCAAGGGGGCCGGGCAAAGACATGGATCAAAGATGGGGACGAAGACCTTTTGCTACATTTGCACTCCCGCTCGCCAAGGTGGGTTGAAGTATTGGGGAATTAGCTCAGCTGGCTAGAGCGCTTGCATGGCATGCAAGAGGTCACCGGTTCGACTCCGGTATTCTCCACTGAAAGGGGCTGTCTCAAAAGAGGCCGCCCCTTCTTCGTTCACATCCTTTACCACTGCCACCCAGGTGGACCGCGTTGAGAGAGCGTCCCGCACAACGCACGAGTACCTGTTTAGCGCCCTGAAAGGAGCTCATATTGACGCTCGCCAATGGAGAACAGAAGTGGCGTGTCAAGGAGGACCGTGCGGATCATGGTCGTAAGATCGCCGTTAGTCCCCACGCCCATGGGAAAGAAGCGATCGGAGCAGGCAGTGTCCGAGGCCCTGAAAGGCCTGATCAAGGTGACCTTGCGCCAGATGGAGGAGGTCGACCTGCTGCATCGCCGGGTGGAGGAGTAGGAGCGGACCAAGTACCGGGGTGCAGCTCCTTTCCGTCGCGAGAAGGCGGGGAAGGTGGCCTGCCCGAAGGCTCCCGGGCGCAAGCCGGGGCACAAAGGCCGTTACCGGAAAGCTTCCGGTATTGTGGAGGAGGTGATCGACCAACTGCTGGACCACTGCCCCGGATGTGGCGGAGACCTTACCGATGTAAGACCTGTACGGTAGAACATCGAGGAGCTGCCGCCCATGGGGCCCATGCGCTACGACCTGGCGACCTACAAGGGCCATTGCGGCAATGTTCGGACCCATCCATTGAAGACCTCGGAGGCCACCGGGGCGGCCCTGTCTGCGACGCGCCATAGCGCTTGGTCTCCTGCGGGAACAAGACCTGCAGGCCCGTGAAGGTGCCGACACATGGCAGACCCTTGCCAGCCTGATCGCCACCAACAACCAGCTTGGAAGGACAACCTTGACTTCTTCCAAAGCAAGGTTGCAGCCCAAGCATAGAAGAGGTACTGAACAGGTACACGCCATGGGTTGGAAATGCGGCCGTGTTCATGGAGGGCTGACCGACACATCATGCGCTTCGATGTGTTGGGCCTTCAGCCCTTACCCCTTGGCTCACGACCAGATCCAATGGCGATGCCATGGGCTGGCATGTCCTTCGCCTTCGCGCCTTGCCTTCGCCGAAGCGGCTACGCGCAGGCACGGAAGCCGCGTTCGGGCGGACGGGCCAAAGATGTGTACACACCGTAGCTGAACAAGGCGGGGCAGGAGGCATTGCTCCTGCCAACTGCACCTGTCCATGAATGCAAGCAGCTTCCAAGGCACTTCCCGGAGACCTTCCCGCCCGAACCTTGCCCGCAGGCCCACCGTAGAACGGCCGCCGCCACCCTTCACTCTTCGGTGGTAGACGATGACCCGTTGCATACGATCCTCCCATGGGGCCGACAGATGGAGCCGTTGGTGCATCCTGTTCATCACCGCCCTGCTCTTCCATGGCGCATTCGCACAAAGCCCGGCCATGGTGCCCACGCGCGGCACACGCTTCTGGACCGGCTTCATGCAGAACGGCTTCGGAGCGCAGACCCTGAAATTGCAGATCATCGGCCGCAACGCCACCACGGGCACGGTCAGCATGCCGCTCACCGGCTGGAGCACATCCTTCAGCGTGGCCGCCAACGGGGTCACGGTGATCGACATCCCCACTTCGGCGGAGAACACCGGATCGGGAACCATCGCGCCCAAGGGCATCCTGATACAGACCGCCGACAGCGTGAACGTGATCGCCACCAGTTTGCAGAACTTCACGCATGAGGCTTCGCAGGTGCTTCCCGATGCCGCCCTTGGCAATCGCTACCGCGTGGATGCCTACCAAGGCCTGCCGAACTTCAATAACCTGCACAAGAGCGAGTTGCTGGTGGTGGCCACGCAGGATGGCACGCAGGTGCGCATCACCCCTTCGGTGAACACATTGAGCGGACAGCCCGCCGGGGTGCCCTTCAACGTGACCTTGAACGCCGGGCAGACCTATCAGCTACAGGCCGCCACCGACATGCTGGACCTGACGAACACCATCGTGGAAGCCACCGAGGCCAGCGGCACGTGCCGGCCTTTCGCGGTGATCGGCGGCTCGATGTGCGCAACGGTGCCCGGCGCATGTCAGGCCTGCGACATGATCTTCGAGCAGTTGATCCCCACTGCCGCGTGGGGCACCAAGTACTATACGGCGCCGGTGCATGGCGTGAACACCAGCACCTACCGGATCATGGCCGAGTTCGACGGCACCTCGGTGACCATCAACGGCGGAGCGCCCATCACCCTGAACGCCGGGCAACGGCACGAGGTGAACGGGACCACCGCGCCGACGTGTATCATCGCCACCAAGGCGGTGAGCGTGGCGCAGTTGATGGAAGGGTACAGTTGCGCAGGCAATGGCGATCCATCGCTGTGGCTGGTGTCTTCGGCCGAGCGCATGTCCACCAGCGCTTCGTGGCACACATCCAGCTCCTCCCTGATCACCCAGCATAGCGTGAGCGTGGTGGTACCGCTCGCCGCAGTGGGCCAACTCAAGTTGGATGGAGTGGTGGTACCGCCCGCGCAGTTCCAATCCTATACCGGTTGCAGCGATCGCAAGCACGTGAAACTGCCGGTGGGTCCGGGAAGGCATGAGCTGACGGCCGCAGCGGGGTTCCAAGCCTACGCCTTCGGAACCGGCTACGGCGAGAGCTATGGCGCCAGCATCCATGATGTGAAGGCCATCCCCGTGCCGCAGGATTCGATCATCTGCGGCGGCGGTCCGCTCACGCTGCATGCGCCGGAGCCATTGAACAACGCCGTATGGACCGAGGCTTCCGCGCCGTCCACCGTGATCGGCAGCGGCAACAGCTATTCCTTCACACCCACGCAGACCGGCAGCTACACCGTTACCGGCACATTGCCCCTGAGCGGTTGCCCGCGTAGCTTCACCTACCACGTGGGCATACCGCTCACCATCCCCACGTGGCTCACGGCCAACGACGAGCCCGAGATCACCATCTGCCAGTATGAATCGGTACGGCTTGCACTGGTGCCACCGCCCGATCCCGCGTGGTTCGAGATCCAATGGACACCGGGGTTCTCGCTGGACAACGACACCATCTCCAACCCGACGGCCACCCCGATGACCTCCACGTGGTACCGCGCGCGCGTCTTCAGTCCCAGCGGCTGCGGCAACCTCGATGACAGCATCCGCGTGAACGTGATCCCGGCCAGCATCGTGGAACTGGAGACCACGGCGCAGCCTGCGGCCATCTGCGCGGGAAACACGGTGCAACTGCGCAGCAAGGCCCTTCGCGCACTTGCCATGGACCTGTTCGATGGCGCCCCCAGCAGCGCGTGGACCGCGATACAAGGAGGTGTGGTAAGCGACATCTGCGGCAGCCACAGCGGCAGGGCGCTCTACTTCAACGGCGCCGGACAACGCTACGCGCAGACCACCGCGTTCAACACCTCCGGTGGCGGCAAGCTCCGTTTCCAACTGAAGATCGCCAACGGCACCGCGCCCTGCGATGACGCCGATCCCGGCGAGGACATCGTGCTGGAATACTCCACGAACAACGGACTGAACTGGAGCCTGATCGCGACATACAACGAGGACGCATACCCCGCCTTCACACCGATCGACGTGAGCATTCCCGCCAGCGCGCAGAACACCAGCACCATGTTCCGCCTGCGCCAGCTCGCGCACAACGGCACAGGGCACGACAACTGGGCCATCGACGACTTCCTGATCGGGCGCTACGACAACAACTACCTCGGCTACGTGTGGAGCGGGCCGGGTACGCTGAACAACGCGGCCATCCACAACCCCGTGGCTACGCCCACCGCATCGGGCTGGTACGTGCTGCACGGCACCGATCCCGCCGGTGGCTGCGTGTACAGCGATTCCGTGTACGTACAGGTGGATCCGGCCTTCACCATCTCCGTGACGCCGAACACCACCCTTTGCGCCGTGGCGGGGACCTCCATCAGCGCAACGCCATCATCCGGCACCAACATCACATACGCGTGGTCGCCCGACAACGGTACGCTGAGCGCCACGAACGTGCAGACACCAACGGCCACACCCACCAGCACGACCACCTACAGCGTGACCGCCACATCGGGCACCGGCTGCACGGCCACCGGTCAGGTCACCATTACCGTGGGGCAACTGCTCAGCGTGGATGTGACCACTGCGAACGACACGCTGTGTCAGGGCCAGTCCGTGCAGTTGAACGCCACTGCTGCGGGTGGTGCGGGGCTTTCCTATTCATGGACCGGCGCCGGGCTGAACAACAGCAGCATTCCGAACCCAGTGGCTACTCCGGCGCAAACGACCACCTACACCTGCACGGTGACACACACCGCGAGCGGATGCCAGCTGAGCCGGAGCGTGACCGTGGTGGTGACGACGGGATACACTGCGAACGCAGGGCAGGATGTCACGCTCTGCTCCACGCTGGGCCACCAACTGAGCGTGCAGCACAACGTGCCGAACCCGCGCTATGCGTGGACGCCCGCAGCGAACCTCAACGCCGCCAACATCCAATCGCCCACGATCCTGACCGAGGGCACGGCCACGTACACCGTCACCATCTCCGATGTGAACGGTTGCTCGGTGAGCGACCAGGTCGTGATCACACGGGCGTTCGCAGGCGTTCCCTCGCAAAGCACGGCCAGCGCCTGTGTGAGCACACCGCCCACATTGACCGCGCCCGCCACCGGCGTGAGCTATACGTGGTCCAGCGGCCAGAGCACGGCGAGCATCGTGCCTTCCGCTTCGGGGCCGCATACAGTGACCGTCACCGATGCGCAAGGCTGTGAGGTATCCACCACGTTCAACGTGACACTACACCCGCTGCCGGTGGTAGACCTCGGCCCTGACCAGTCGCTGTGCGGTGTTCCGCAACTGGTGCTGAACGCCGGGAACGCGGGAAGTTCGTTCGCGTGGAGCACCGGTGCCACTTCGCAGCAGCTCACCGTCACCGCCAGCGGCACCTACTCCGTGCAAGTCACATCGCCGCAAGGCTGCATCGCCAATGATGCCGTTACGGTCGCGCTGAACGCGATGCCCGCCGATGTGCTGAACGATGTGAGCAGTTGCATCACGTCGCCTGTCACCTTGAACGCGGGCAACAACGGTTCTACGTATGCATGGAACACCGGCGCCACCACGCAGAGCATCCAACCTACGGCCAGCGGCACCTACACCGTGACCGTGACCACCCCGCAGAACTGTACCTCCACCTTCGATGCCGTGGTGTACCTGCTGCCCGAAGTGCATGTGGATCTCGGTGCCGATACCACCATCTGCGCTGGCAGCAGCATCACCCTTGATGCGGGCAATGCCGGCCTCAGCCACACGTGGAGCACCGGCGCCACTTCGCGCACGATCAGCGTGGGCACGGCGGGCACCTACACCGTTACCGTGAGCAACGGCGCATGCAGCAGCACCGACCAACGCACCATCACCGTGCGGGCTCTTCCTGCGGACATCCTTGCGGATGAGGCGCGGTGCATCGGCGAGAGCATCACGTTCGATGCGGGCAATGCGGGCGCCACATACGCATGGAGCAACGGCGCCACCACGCGCACCATCACCGTGCAGAACAGTGGCACCTACACCGTCACCATCACCGATGGCATCGGCTGTTCAGCGACCTATGATGCCAGCGCGCAGTTCGTGGCCCCGCCCGTAGTGGACCTCGGCCCCGACACCGTGCTCTGCGATGGCGAGCGGCTGATGCTGGATGCGGCCAACCCCGGCTCCACCTACACATGGAGCAACGGCGCCGCCACGCGCACCATCGCGGTGACACGCCCGGGCACCTACTCGGTACAGGTGAGCAACGGCCTGTGCCAGCGCACGGATGCCATCGCCGTACACTTCAACCCGTCGCCGGTGCAGATGGCTACGCGCCAGTTCCACACCTGCCTGGGCGAGGATGAGCAATACGTGCGCCTTGATGCCGGCAACCCCGGATCGCGGTACGACTGGAGCACCGGCGAGCATTCGCGCGTGATCCTCGCAGGCGCCTACGGCTGGTACGTGGTGGAAGTGACCAACCAGTACGATTGCGCCGCGCGCGATTCCGCACAGGTGATCGAGTACTGCCCGTCGGCCATCTTCATCCCCAACACCTTCACGCCGAACGGCGATGGCACGAACGACATCTTCATCCCGGTAGGAAAGAACATCGCCGCCATGCACCTGTATGTGTTCGACCGCTGGGGCAACCTGCTGTTCGAGAGCGACGACCCCACCATGGGTTGGGATGGCACCTACGGCGGCTCCGTGGTGAAGAACGACATCTACGTGTGGCGGCTGGCCTACAAGTTCTTCGAGGACAAGGACGGAACCATCGGCAGGGAACACGAGCAGATGGGGCACATCCAAGTGCTGCGTTGAGGGGGGCGGTTGTCAGTGGTCAGTTGCCAATGGTCAGTTGTCAGTCTCCTTGGTGGGCGCTGCACGCAACTACCTCATTGCAGAACAGCCGTTCAGAGCTTCAGACCGAAGTCGTCCGCGTCCATCGCCACCGGGAACTTCTCGCGGAAGTCCTCCAGCGCGTTCCGGTCCAGCGCGACCGTGGCAATGCCTTCGTGTGAAGGTTCCTCCTGAGCGATCACCGCACCGCGCGGATCCACGACCATGCTGTCTCCGGTGTAGTGGATGCCCTTGCCATCCATGCCCACGCGGTTGACGCCCGCCACGTAGCACTGGTTCTCGATGGCGCGTGCGATCAACAACTGGCTCCACGGATAGCGGCGCGCCTCCGGCCAATTGGCCACGTAGAGGATGGCGTCATAGTCTCCCCTGTTCCGTGCGAACACCGGGAAGCGCAGGTCGAAACAGATCTGCAACAGGAGCCGCCAGCCGCGCCATTCCACCACCACACGCTCCGTTCCGGCGCTGTAATGATCCGTCTCGTTGGCGAAGCGGAACAGGTGGCGCTTGTCGTAAACATGCACATCGCCATCAGGCTTCACGAATAGGCCGCGATTGAAGTAACGCCGTCCGTCCGTAATGATCACACTCCCATAGATGGCCGCATCGATCAGTTTCGCCTGTTCGCGCATCCAGTGTACCGTGGGGCCGCCCATGGCCTCGGCCAATTCGGTGCTGCGCATGCTGAAGCCGGTGGTACACATCTCCGGAAGCACAACGAGATCGGTGGCGCCCTTCAGCGCGGACAGC
>JAHBUM010000048.1 GCA_019638075.1 Flavobacteriales bacterium
GTGCGGGCATGCCGGTGGTTCGTTTCCGTGCAGGATGACGATGGCGCTTGGCGTGGGTCGAACTTCATGGGGGCTGCGCGCGTGTACGACACGTACGTGGATGCGCCCCTGCTGCGCATGGTGGCCATCACCGGCGAGCCACGCCTGAAGGAAGCGGCCCTGCGCAACTTGGAATGGGTGCTCGCCCAACGGCAAGAGATCGGCTGGTTCGCCAACGCCGACAATACCATCCGCCACAACGGACGGCCCATCACGCACACCATCGCCTACACGCTGGACGGGCTGATCGAATGCGCGCAACTTACGGGCGATGATCGCTACCGCGAAGCCGCGATGCCCGCCGCCGTCAAGCTCGCCGAGCTCTTCCTCGCACAGGGCCGCCTGCATGGCCGTTACGATGCCGCTTGGCGCGGCTCGGAACACCCCATCATGACCGGTTGCGCACAACTCGCCATCGTGTGGTCGAGGTTGGATGCGATCGCGCCGGAGGACCGCCTGCACCAAGCCCATGAGCGCATGATCGCCTTCCTCGTCACGGTGCAGCGCCTGTCTGCCGTTGGACCCGAAGCCGTCCACGGTGCCATGCCGGGATCCTTCCCGTTGTGGGGGCGCTACGAGAAGTTCGCCTTTCCGAACTGGGGCACGAAATACTTCGCCGATGCGTTGCTTTGTGGCCTACCCGCCAGCAGGCCGCATACGGCATGACCGACTTCGACCCGATCGTACTCTTCCGCCGCTCGGTGGCCCACAGCCCCGGATCCCCGGCCCTTTCGGTGGCAGGCTCGGTGATCGGTTACGCGGAGCTGGATCAATTGTCGGACCGGGTGGCTGCGGCATTGCGAACGGCCGGTGCCGCCGGTGCGCGTGTGGCGTTCGTGGCGCACCGCGATGGGCCATGGTCCTACGTGGTGGTGCTCGGTGTGCTCAAGGCGGGTGGAAGTTGTGTGCCCCTGCACCCCGATGGGCCGGCAGAACGCTGGCAGCTCATGCTGGAACGGTGCGCGGTGCGTTTCGGATTGATCGATCCATCGCGTCAGGAAGATGATCGGAACCTGCCCACGATGGATGGAGCCATCACATGGCTGCGGATGGCGCATGATACCCGGCCCACTGCGGATACGACCATCACGGCCGCCCATGCCGATGACGAGGCGTATGTGATGTTCACTTCAGGCAGCACCGGCGGACCGAAGGGCGTGGGCGTGTCACGCGGCAATCTGGCCGCCTACTTGGGGCACTTGCTGCCGCGTTATGACCTACGTGCGGACGACCGTTTCACGCAGCACTTCGCGCTGCCCTTCGACCTGAGCATGCACGACATGTTCGTGTGCTGGGCCTGCGGAGCCTGCCTCTGTGTGCCCCCCGATCCCGGCGGCCTTCGCGCGGCGGCATGGGCGCGGACCGAAGGGATCACCGTGTGGTTCTCCGTGCCTTCATTGGCGGCGGTGATGCGCCGCGCCCGCGCATTGGCCCCGGATGCACTGCCAGCCTTGCGCTACGCCTTCTTCTGCGGCGAGGCGCTGCCGTGGGAGCTGGTGAACGACTGGCACAAGGCCGCGCCCGATGCCCGCATCGTGAACCTGTACGGCCCCACCGAAGCCACCATCGCCATCACGGCCTTCGAGGTCGATCCGTCGGACATGGAGGCATCCGGTGTGGTGCCCATCG
This sequence comes from Flavobacteriales bacterium, assembly GCA_019638075.1. Lineage (GTDB taxonomy): Bacteria > Bacteroidota > Bacteroidia > Flavobacteriales_F > PHOS-HE28 > PHOS-HE28. Next base: position 1,669 of record JAHBUM010000048.1, read on the forward strand.
GCGCACCGATCGGTCGTGACCGCGTGGCCGTGATCCCAGCTGAAGGTGTTCCCGAAGGCGAAGGTGAACTGGCCCTCTCCGGCCCGCAGGTCACCAGCGGATACATCAACGCGCCGGAGATCACCGCGCGGGCATTCGTTGCGCTGCCGGGGCACGATGGCCTGTGGTACCGCACCGGCGATCACGTGCGCCGCGATGCGAACGGAACGCTGCACTACGTGGGCCGGATCGATCATCAGGTGAAGATCCTCGGCCACCGCATCGAGCCGGGCGAAGTGGATGAAGCGTTGATGCGCCTGCTGGATGGCGGCAACGCCGTGACGGTGCCGGTCATGGTGAACGGCACGGCGCGGCTGTTCTCGTACATCGATGTATCCGCCGATGTGCCGGTGTTGATGGAGCGGCTGCGGGCGGAGCTTCCCGCGCCGTACATCCCGGAGCGGATCACCATACTCGACGGGCTGCCCCGCAATGCCAATGGCAAGTGGGACCGGCCGCAACTCATTCGCATGGCCCATGACAACTGACGTACGCGCCCTGATGCACACCCTCCTTGCCAGCCGCCTCACGCGCCTCGGCATGTCCGTGGACGACTTGGATGATGACATGGATCTGGTGCGTTCAGGCCTGCTGGATTCGCTGGCCTTCATCGATCTGGTCGCGGCCATGGAGCAGGGTACAGGCCGTCAGGTGGATCTGGAACGCGCGTTGGAGGCCGGTGAAGCCACCACGGTACGGGGGCTGCAACGTTTGTTCGCTTGAGCACATGGCCACATTGCACCTGATCACCACTGCCGAGGATCCGCGCTGCGTTCCCCTGCGATCGCTGGTGGAAGCGATGTATGCGGAAGAGGCCGCGATGGGCTCGCCCGCTGTGCTGGCCGAAGGCGGGGGAGCGCGATGGGTGAAGGGCGTGTGCGCCGGGCTGGAACGCTTCGGCCGCTTGGTGGTGGCGGAGGACGATGAAGGCAATGTGGTAGGCTTCGCCCATGGCGCGATCCGCCTGCAATCGGAGCATCTGGTCGGGAGCGCCGTGGGTTCGATCACCCATGTCTATGTGCTGCCGGATCATCGGCACCGTGGCATCGCCCGTGCGTTGGTGGGCAGCCTCGGTGAATGGTTCAGCATGCGCAGGGTGGAGCGCACCGAGCTTACCGTGGTGGCGGGCAACGCGGCGGCGGTGGCTTTCTGGAAGGCGATGGGGTTCGATGTATCGTTGCTGCAAATGGTCCGGAAATGACCGGACCCGCAGGATGGCCGAAGGAGATGGGCATAGCACGCGGTGCCACGGTGATGCTCATGGCCGACATGACCCGCATGGCGTGGCGGGCGCGCCGTGCTGGCGCATCCTTCCAACCCCACGCGCTGCTCGATGCCTTCCGTGCGGCGGTGGGCGATGATGGCACATTGCTGGTCCCCACCTACACCTTCGACCTGCCCGACGGCGGGGCGTTCGACCGGCGGAGCACCGGAACGATCAGCGGGGCGCTGGGTAGCCAAGCCCTTGCTCATCCGGCGTTCGGCCGCACACCGCATCCGCTCCATTCCTTCGCCGTGGCGGGTGCCGGGTCCGATGCGTTGATGAATGCCGATGAGCCGCACAGCTTCGGCCCCGGCTCGCCCTTCACCTACCTGTACGAGCATGGTGGCCTGCTCGCAACGCTCGATCTGCCGGTGAACAACGCGCTCACCTTCGCGCATTTCGTGGAGGTACGCGAACGGGTGCCTTACCGCGTGGATCGCCGCATGACCTTCGACTACACCGATCTGGACGGCAGCACGCGCCCGCGCAGCTTCGCCATCATGTCCAAGAAGCCCGGCCACCACATGGACTTCACGCCCATGGAGGCCGCCTTGGAACGCACCGGTGCCCTGCGCAGGGGCGTGGTAGACGATGTGCGTTGGATCCTGATCGACCTGCGGGCGGCCTACCCGGTCATCGCGGCCGATCTGCATGCGGGCGGCCCCTGCAGCGTGCATCAGTTCCGTTGGAACTGGTGGCTGCGCGATGTGGTCAAGGGCATGCTTCGTACGTTCGGCGTGCGTACCGCGAAAGAACGGATCGCCCATGCTGCTCGTCCATCTTGAGAACCCTTCGCCGCGCGTGCGGTACGTGGTCGGCCATGTGCTGGAACGCATGCTGGGCCTTGATGTGGCGTATGCGCAGGGCTTGGAGGAGTTCCGCAGTGCAACGGGGCCACGGCTCAGCTATGGCATGCAGCGGTCCGAGGGGGCGGTCCATGTCCCGTGGAGCGGTGCCATCGACGATCTGCCCAAGGGTGATCCCGAAGTATCCGTTGAAGGTGGCGTGCGACGGATGTTCCTCGTGGGCGGTGAAGAGGATCTTTTCGCGGGGATCTTCCATCTGCTCAGCCTCACGGACGAGATCCGCTGCACGGAACGGGATGCTCATGGCCGTGTGCCATCCTCGGCCTTGTTCACCATGCGAAAGGGCATCGCCGAACGCCCATGGGTCGATGAGAAGGCGAGCGCGCTGGGGCTGCTGTTGGAGCGCACGTGGCCGGAGGAACTTCAGTGCGCGGTGCGGTACAGCAACTGTGTCACGGTGGATATGGACAACATCCTCCGCTACGCCGGGCGGCCCTTGTCGCGTGCCATCGGCGCATCGTTGAAGGATGTCCTTCGTGGCGGATGGACACCGGTGGCGGAGCGGTGGCTTGTTCGGGGCGGATCGCTTGCCGACCCCTTCGGGAAGGCCATCGAGCTTGTCGCAGCGCACCGGGACAAGATGGATCGCGCCATCTTCTTCTTCCTGATGCGCGGTGGAACAGCCTTCGATCATGCCGCCGATCACGAGCATGAAGAAGTGCGCGCGATGATCCGCCGCGCGGGCGAGGTCGGTGTGGTCGGCATCCATCCATCGTACAGCTCCAGCCGGGAGCGCGACATGGCAGAGAAGGAGCGCACCATGCTGATGCGTATCCGTGGCAAGGGCGTGGACCATACGCGCCAGCATTTCCTGCGCTGGGACCTTCCCGGAACATTGCGGCAGCTATGCGCGGGCGGCTACTACGAGGACCACACGCTGGGCTTCACGGATCGCGCTGGTTTCCGTGTGGGCACGTGTACGCCATTCCCGTGGTACGATCTGGAGCGCGAGCAGGAGACAAGGTTGATGCTGCACCCCTTCGCCGTGATGGACAGCGCGCTGATCGAGCAACAGCGGCTTGGCCCCGATGAAGTGGTGCGAACGATGAACGCCATGAGCGATCTTGTGCGGGCTGTGAGCGGTCAGTTCGTTAGCGTATGGCACGATCGGTACCTGAGCGGGCACCGGGAATTCGCGCCATGGCCAAGGGTTTTCGAGCGGGTGGTGGAATATGCACGGCCATGATCAGGCATTCATCACACCACGCGATCGACAAGACGGAATGGGACCGCCTCCTCCTGCGCTGCCCCGACCGCCTGTGGTACATGCAGAGCTGGGTGCTCGACCTGTGCTGCCCGCAGTGGGAGGCATTGATCGGTGATGATGGCTCCATCATGCCGCTCATCTGGCGGCGGAAGTACGGCGTATCCTACCTCTACCAGCCTTACGCGGTGCAGCAGCAGGGCGTGTTCTCGCCGAACCGCGACGCGAACACCGATGCCGCGTTACTCGATGCTGTTCCCGAGCGGTTCCGCTATTGGGACATCCACGTGAACGCAGCGATGCACGTACGCGCCGGTCGTGATGAGAAGCTGTCGGCCAGCAACACACAGGATCTGTTGCTGGACAAGGATGCGACGGCCCTTCGCGCGGGCTATTCGCAGGGCCACCGCCGCAACCTGCGCAAGTGTGGCGATGATCCCCCGGTGATCGTGCGCGACATCACGTCGGCGGAGTTCGTCGCGCTTTTCGATCGCACCACCGGCAAGCGCTTCGGCAACATTCCCCAAGGCGGCATGCTCCTGTTGGAGCGGATGATCGCCGGTGCGCTGCAACGTGGGCAGTGTTCGTTGCTGGGCGTACGCGAAGCGGGTGCGCTCATCGCCGCCGCCTGCTTCATGGAGTGGGAGGGGCGGTCCATCCTGCTGAAATCGGCCAACGACAAAGCCGGTTCGGACCGGCAGGCCATGTTCCACATCGTGGACCGCTACATCAGCGAGCACGCGGGTTCCGGCGTGTTGTTGGACTTCGCCGGATCGAACACGGCATCCACGGCCCGCTTCAACGAAGGCTTCGGAGCGCGCAGCTCGGTATATTTACGCCTCGTCCGGAACCGTCTTCCGGCGCCGATCAAGTGGTTCAAGCGATAAGCCGATCATGGTGAAGGAACTGGTGAAGGAACGGAGCGTGGTGAACCACTTCATCGCCGAATTGCGGGATGAGAGCATCCAGAAGGATCCCATGCGGTTCCGCCGCAACCTCGCGCGCATCGGCGAGGTGATGGCGGTGGAGATCAGCCGCACCATGGAATTCGCGGGATCGGAGGTGACCACACCGCTTGGCGTGGCGCGCACCGAACTGATGGCCGAACAGCCCGTGCTCGCCACCATCCTGCGCGCCGGGCTTGCGCTGCATCAGGGCTTCATGAACTACTTCGACCGGGCCGACAGCGCCTTCGTGAGCGCCTACCGCAAGCACCGCAAGGGCGAGGACGCCTTCGACATCGAGGTGGAATACCTCAGCAGCCCTTCGCTGGAAGGCCGCGTGGTGGTGCTGTGCGATCCCATGCTGGCCTCGGGCCGCAGCATGGTGCTGGTGTACAAGGCCCTTCTCCGTCTGGGGAAACCGAAGGCGCTGCACGTGGCCGCCGTGATCGCCAGCGCCGAAGGATTGGCTTACACGAAGGCACACCTGCCTGCGGGCACGCGCTTCTGGATCGGTGCGGTGGACGATGAGATGACGGCGCAGGCCTACATCGTGCCGGGCCTCGGCGATGCGGGCGATCTGGCCTACGGGGCCAAGATGTAGCCATGCAGGAGATCCTCAGCGCCATCACGGTCGTTGCCACGGCCATGGTGAAGTTCCTCTTCGCCGGGCTGGTCTCGTACGGGCTGGGCCACGGTTTCGTGAAGACCCTGCTCTATACCGCGCTCGGCGGCACGGCGGGCATGCTGGTGTTCTATTACTCCGGTAAAGGGCTGCTCGAACTGTTCAGGAAACGCTACATCCGGCGTGTGAAGGAACGCGCGGCGAAGGGCCTTCCGCCCAAGCGGATCTTCACGCGTACCAACCGGCTCATCGTGAAGGTGAAGCACCGCTACGGCGTGATCGGTCTGGCGTCCTTCGCGCCGCCCACCTTGTCCGTGCCGGTCACCGCCATCCTTGCCGCGAAATACTTCCGCCACGACCGGCGCACCCTGCCCACACTGCTGTTCTCGGTGCTCATCTGGTCCGTGGTGCTCAGCACGGCGTGGAGCTTCATCCGATGAGGAAGTACGCGCATTTGTTCTTCGACTTGGACCACACATTGTGGGACTTCGAGACGAACTCGCGGGAGACGCTGCGCGAGCTGCATCGCTCGGAGAGGCTGACCGATAGGGGCATTCCCGATGCGGACGCGTTCATCGACACCTACGAGGAGGTGAACCACGGCCTCTGGCGGCGCTACGAGAGCGGGCGCATCGACCGGCACGTGCTGCGTGTGCTTCGTTTCCGGAACACCTTGCTGCATTTCGGCCTGAAGGACGAGGCACTGGCCGACCGCTTGGGCCACGACTACCTCGCGATGACGCCGAAGCGCACCGCGTTGATGCCCGGCGCGCGCGAACTGCTAACCGATCTTGGCGCTCACTACCGCATCCACATCATCACCAACGGCTTCCACGAGGTGCAGGAGGAGAAGATCAGATGCAGTGGCCTCGATCACCATTTCGGCTTGGTACTTTCCAGCGAGATGGCGGGAGCGAAGAAGCCCGACCCGCGCATCTTCCGCGCCGCACTGGACCGGACGAAGGCAAGCGCGGATGAAAGCCTGATGATCGGGGACAGCTTGGGGGCCGACATCGCAGGTGCTCGTGGTGCGGGCTGGGATCAGGCGCACTTCGCACCCAACGGCGGTGGTGACGAACAGGCGACCTATGTGCTACGACGGCTCGACGATCTCCGCGCCATCCTCCTGTGAGGGTTCGGAGCCATCGGGATGGAACACATACTCCATCAACTGGCGTGTGCCGGTGATGTGGCTGTGGCGCAGGAAGCGCACCATGGAGCCATCCACCACCGCGCCCCGGTACTCGATCTCGCCTTTTTCCGGCCGCGTGATGAACACGAGGCTGTCGCCCACCACCTTCACCGGCACGTTGTGCAGGCCCAGTCCGGGATTGCCGCGCGTTTCGCGCACGAGGTAGGCGGGCAGGTCCTTCTCCACATCCTTGGTGCCGTTCACCGTCACCACGCGGCCTTCGGGGAAGAAGCGGATCAGGTAGATGAGGTTGCCCACCGTATAGCGGTAGTAGCCGTCGAAACGAAGGCCGGTATCCACCAGCGGGCCTTTGATGGGTCCGGTGGTGGTGCTGTTGCTGTTGTCCGGGTCGTTGCCGCTCGCGCCTTTGCCCATCAGGCTTTTACCGACCAGCGCAACGGCCAGCACGGCGATGATGGCGATGAGGACGTTCTTGATGGTGTTCATCGGTCAATGGTTGAAACGGGCGATCACGGAGGCGGAGCCGGTCATTATCTGCCCAAGTTCCACCTCCACCTTGGCGTCCAGCGGCAGGAACAGGTCCACGCGCGAGCCGAACTTGATGAAGCCGAACTCCGCGCCCTGTGCGGCTGGCTGGCCCTCGCGGGCGTAGGTGCAGATGCGGCGTGCAAGCGCCCCGGCGATCTGGCGGAACAATACTTCACCATGCTTCGGGTGTCTGTTCACCACGGTGCTGCGCTCGTTCTCGGTGCTGCTCTTCGGGTGCCACGCCACGAGGTATTTGCCGGGGTGGTACTTGTAGTACGTGGTGGTGCCGCCGATGGGGTGGTAGTTGATGTGGACGTTCAGCGGGCTCATGAAGATGGAGACCTGCAGACGCTTGTCCTTGAAATACTCGGGCTCGTACACCTCTTCGATCACCACCACCTTGCCATCGCAGGGGGAGAAGATCGCGGTATCGTCATGGGGCAGGGCGCGCTTCGGCACGCGGAAGAACCACACCACGATGGCGAACACGGCGATAAGCGCGGCGCCGATGAGCATGCTGAGGAATGCAGGCAGCACAGGCCACTTCAGCAGGGCGAACAGGCCGAAGCAGACCGCTGCGGAAACGAGCAGCAGGGTGGGTGTTCCTTCGCGGTGCAGGCGCATCGGCGGTGATATGCGGCCAAAGATAGACGGCTCTTTTTTGCGGCTATCCGATCAAGTGCAGGTAGAGAGAAGGAGCCCGGCCGGGAGTTTACTCATCCACCCCGAAGGCGAATACCTTTTCGCCGCTTAGGAAGGCGTACTCTCCGGGCGGGAGGGCCTCTTCGTGGACGATCTCGTACACGGCCTGGCCACCGATCTTCTTGAACGACACGCGCACACGGCCTTCCGTGTTGTCCGTGCTGTAGGAATGGTACCGGCTGCGGCTGCTCTTCGATGTCTCGACCACGCGGTCCTGCTTGGCCGGGCGCACCTCGAACCGGTAGAGCTTCACGAGGTCGAAGGGATCCATGCCGGGCCACACCTTCACCACGAAGCGGTGCTGCTCTTTGGGGAAGCGCACCGAGGAACGGACCCCATCGATGCGGATGGACTTCGTACGCGAGCTGTAGTAGCCGATGAAGCCGCCCCGGGCGGAGGAGCGGTCGCCATCCTCGCGCTCCAGCGTGAGGTACTCGCCCTCGGCGGGCATGGCGTACACTTGGCCGATGATCTCGGGGCCGTCCTGTGGCGGCGGGGGCGGTGGTGCAAGGGCTTCGGCACCGGGAGGCACGTATTCGCACGGGTTCTTGAGGGCGTTGATCAGGCCCAGCATGCGGAAAGGATCATTTCGGTCGGTGGCATCCTTCAGCGACACCCAGGTGGCGCGGTCGCGGCGGAGGCAGTCGGCGCCATCCTTGTCGTTGGCGGCTTCTGCCAGCACTATCCAGGAATCGATCCTGTCGATCTGGGCCTGGGCACCGGCACCGTCCTGGGCCACGGTGGTGGTGGGGCGCGCGAATGCGGCACAGAAGGCCAGTAGTGCGATGAGCGATACCGGCCGCATGGGTCGTGGGTGGGGGAGGGTTCTCATGGGGTGGGGGTGGTTGGGGGGGATGGGGCAGTGATGGGACGAAGCGCCTTAATGCTTCGAGGAAGAAGAACGCCCCGGCGGTCCGACGGGACCACCGGGGCGTTGCCTCGGAATGGGTCCCGTACCTCAGAATTTCAAGGTCAAGCCAGCATTGAGATAGGCCACACTGTACCCCACCTCGCCGAATACACCGAAGTTGTCGGAGAAGTAGTAGCGGGCACCAGCGAACACGCCGCTTCGGAAGCCACCTACCCCGTAGCTGCCGCCATAAGATGACCAATCCTCTGTGACACCAGTGGATCGGCTCGTACGAGTGTCCTTGTTCTTATAGGCTCCGAAGCTCGCTCCGGTGAATACCCCGGCATAGAGATCGAGCTTCTCGATACTGTGGAACCAATTGAAGTGGTAGTGCGCTCGCACACCGACCGTGGTCGTAGTCCAGCGCCGATCGTAGTTGTACGTGTACGAGGTGGTCTGGCTCGTATATTTCTGTGTCCGCCAGCTATGGCCGAACATGGCACCTACACCCAGTACATCAGGCCCCAATTTGGCAACTCCCAATTCGTAGCTCGCATTGAACGTGGGCGAGGCGCTGACATTGCTCAGTCCGGATAGGTAGCCATATCCCACCCCACCGATCCCGACACCAAGGTTCAGGGCGCTGGTCCCTTGCTCGAAGGCTTGGGCTTGTGTGGATACGTTGATGCAGCATGCAGCTACACTGGCTGCGAACAGATGGAACAGGTTCTTCGTGGTCATGGTTCTTGAGTGTTTGGGTTGTTGTTCTGGTCGGTCTTCAAGGGGTGGTCCGCGGATGGGTGGGGCACAGGGCCGCAGCCAGCATCAGTGCGGCGGAAAGATAAATGATCGCAAGCATTGTGAAAGTGGTGTTGAAGGGTTGGGCGCAGTGTGGAACGAACGTTCGAACGACAGGCCAAAACTCGTGCCCTTATCCGGGCTGGCGATGCGAGATCTACAATTCGGCGGCGGGTATCGAGAATTCGGCGGGTTTATGCCCTGGACCCAGCGGGAGGGGTAGTAGGCAGTCCGCAGTCGGCAGAGGGCAGGCGGCCTCGATACAGTCATGCTGCCGACTGCCCTCTGCCGCCTTATAAAGCATCCACGAAGCGGCGCCCAAGCGGACTTCACTAAGGATCGTGGTAGAACCGCCTACCGCATCAGGTGCAGGTACAGCATCACCGCAGGCACCGCCAACAGGAAGCCGTCGAAGCGGTCGAGGATGCCGCCGTGGCCGGGCAGGAGGGTTCCGCTGTCCTTCACGCCGCGTGCCCGCTTGAAGGCCGATTCGAGCAGGTCGCCCAGCGTGGAGGTGAGGGCGATGATGCCGCCCACGGCGAGCCATTCGTGGACCCGCAGTTCCGGGTTGTAGCGGCCATAGAGCCAGGCCATGCCCAGCGTGAGCGCGATGCCCCCCACAAGACCTTCCACCGTCTTCTTGGGCGAAACGGCAGGCAGCAATTTGGTACGCCCGATGGCGCGGCCCACGAGGTAGGCGCCGGTGTCGTTGGTCCACAGCAGGATCATGAAACCGATGAGCGCCCAGGGGCCGAAGGTGAAGAAGTGCGGCAGCAGCCCGAAGGGCACGGCCACCAGCATGGTGGCGGTAAGGGTGCCGCCCAGTGCGGCCATGGGGTCGGGCTGCCCATGCAGCAGTGCCCATGCGATGGCGAGCAGCACCATCAGGAAGCCGACTGCGATGGTGTAGCCGATGGACCATGCAGGAAGGAAGGCACCCGCAGCCACGGCACCATACACGGCGGCCCCGGAGACCAGCGCCCAGGTCAGCGCCGCGTCGTCCGTGGCGTCGCCCGAGAGCAGGTGCAGCTCGCGCAGCGCCAGCAGGCACACCGGGAAGTAGAGCAGCGCCGTGGTGAAAGACCCGGCCCACGCGGCGCCCAGCGTAAGGGCCACATAAACGGCACCGGTCAGTGCGCGTACGCCGATCTCCTTCATGGTTCCTCGGTGCGGATCAGGTGGATGGCGCGAAGTACGTCATCCCGGTCCACCATCACCTCGATCAAGCCCATGGAAGGATACACCGATGACCGTTGATCGAACACCACGGCCGGTATGTCATGCGCCTCCAGTCGGCCGCGCAGCATCTCGGCCTCGTGCCGGTCGCGGGCGGTGTGGATCGGCATCCAGTTCGCCATGGGCGGGAGGCGGTGTCAGGCTTGCGTGCTGCTCTCGGCCGGGGTCTCCTGCGTGGGCGCGGGGTCCGGTGCGTTCCCGTTCGTATGGCCGTTGCCGGATGGGGGCTCCGGTCTCTGGAACGGGCGGTCGCCGAAGATCTTCTCCAGGTCCTCCTTGAAGATCACCTCCTTCTCTAGCAGTTGCGTGGCGAGGGCCGTGAGCTTGTCCTTGTTCTCGGTGAGGATGCGCTTGGCGCGGACGTACTGGCTCTCCACCAATTTGCTCACCTCCTCGTCGATGGTCTGGGCCTGTCTCTCGCTGTACGGTTTACCGAAGGTGTATTCACTCTGCCCCGAGCTGTCGTAGTAGCTGATGTTGCCGATGCGGTCGTTGAGGCCATAAACGGTGATCATGGCATAAGCCTGCTTGGTCACCTTTTCCAGATCGCTCAATGCGCCGGTGCTCACCTTGCCGTACATCACATCCTCGGCGGCGCGTCCACCGAGGGCGGCACACATCTCATCGAGCATCTGTTCGGCGGTGGTCAGGTGGCGTTCATCGGGCAGGTACCAGGCGGCGCCGAGGCTGCGGCCGCGCGGCACGATGGTGACCTTGATCAGCGGGCTGGCGTGTTCCACCAGCCAGCTCACGGTGGCGTGGCCGGCCTCGTGGTAGGCGATGGCCTTTTTCTCCTCCACGGTGATGATCTTGTTCTTCTTCTCCAAACCGCCGATCACGCGGTCCACCGCATCGAGGAAGTCCTGCTTGTCCACGCTGGTCTTCTTCTTGCGCGCGGCGATCAGTGCGGCCTCGTTGCAGATGTTGGCCAGGTCGGCACCGCTGAAACCCGGTGTCTGGCGTGCGAGGAACGACACGTCCACGGTGATGTCGAGCTTCAGGGGCTTCAGGTGTACCTTCAGGATCTCCTCGCGCTCGTTGAGGTCGGGCATGTCCACGAAGATCTGGCGGTCGAAACGGCCGGGGCGCAGCAGGGCGCGGTCCAGCACATCGGCGCGGTTGGTGGCGCCGATCAGGATCACACCGCTGTTGGTGCCGAAGCCGTCGAGCTCGGTGAGCAGCTGGTTCAGCGTGTTCTCGCGCTCGTCGTTGGCGCCCATGCTCACGCTGCGGCCACGGGCACGTCCGATGGCGTCGATCTCGTCGATGAAGATGATGCTCGGCGCTTTCTCCTTCGCCTGCTTGAAGAGATCGCGCACGCGGCTGGCACCCACGCCCACGAACATCTCCACGAAGTCCGACCCGCTGAGGCTGAAGAAAGGCACGTTGGCTTCACCGGCGATGGCCTTGGCGAGCAGCGTTTTGCCCGTACCCGGCGGCCCCACCAGCAGGGCACCCTTGGGGATCTTGGCACCGAGGTCGGTGTATTTCTTCGGGGTTTTCAGGAAGTCCACGATCTCCTGCAGTTCCTCCTTCGCTTCGGCCAGCCCGGCCACATCGTTGAAGGTGACGTTGGTGCTCTTGCCGCCCTCGAACACTTGCGCGCGGCTCTTGCCGATGTTGAAGATCTGCCCGCCGGGCCCTGCGCCACCGCCGATGCGGCGCATCACGAAGACCCAGATGAGCACCATGGCCCCGATGAAGATCATCCAGTTCAGGATCTCGCGGCCCCAGTTGTCGTGATAGTCGGGCACGTATTCCACACCGCGCTGCTCGGCATCCTGCACCAGGCGGTCCTTCTCGTAGTTGGACGAGCCGATGTTGAACGCATAGTGGGGCCCCACCACGTTGTCACCGCTTATCGGCGAGCCCTTGATCTTGCTCTTGTGCGGCTCCTTCTGCAGGCTGTCCTTCTTGATGAAGACCTGTACCGCTTGATCGTTCACCACCACGATGCGCTCCACATCACCGGCATCCAGCATCTTGCGGTACTCGCCGTTGCTGATGCGGGTGGTGCCCCCGCCGTACTGGAACAGGTTGATGGAGAGGATCACCAGGATGATGATGCCGTATATCCAATAGAAGTTGAAGGAGCGTTTCGGCCCCTTGTTCGCCCCTTCGTTGCGCTTGTCGTTGTTCTCCACGTTGTTCGTCGTTCTCCGTTCGTTCATGCCACGTTCTCGTACCGCCTGCTGGCGGCATCGCCCCACAGGTCTTCCAGCGCGTAATACGAACGCTTTTCCCGGTGGAAGATGTGTACCACCACGTCCACGTAATCCATCAGCACCCATTCGGAGTTGTCCGATCCCTCCGTGTGCCAGGGCTTCTCTCCGGCCTTCTCCTGCGCGAACCTCTCCACCGAGCGTTGAATGGCATCCACCTGTGTGGCCGAATCGCCGTGACAGATGATGAAATGGTCGCTCACGGTGTTCGGTACGTCGCGCAGGTCGAGGTGTACGATGTCCTTCCCCTTCACCTCCTGTATACCTTCTACAATGGAATCGACAAGGAGGGCCGAGGCGCCCTCCCGCAGCATTGCGGGAGCTTTCTTCATCCGGTTATCTTGGTCCGTTCAAAGGTACGAAGTTACCCACGCCGGTCCAGGCTGGCACAAAGCGGGAGAGAAGATGGGCATCGGTCATCCGGTCATTGCGTTCGATACGTTGGAGAGCACCAACAAAACGGCTGCCGAATTGTTGAACCTGTCGAAGGTGCAGCATGGGGCTGTCATTCTGGCCCGTACGCAGACGGCCGGCCTCGGTCAGCGGGGCCGTACGTGGCTGTCCGAACCGGGTGCCGACCTGACGATGAGCGTGGTGCTGGAGCCTGCGCGGTTGCGGGCCGATGAGCAGTTCGTGCTGGGCAAGATGGCGGCGCTGGCCGTGGCCGATGTGGTGCGCGAGCTGGTGCCGGGCGAGGTGCGCATCAAGTGGCCCAACGATGTGCTGGTGGACCGCCGCAAGATCGCGGGCATCCTGATCGCGAACGAGGTGGTGGGCGAACTGGTGCAGAGCAGCGTGGTGGGCATCGGCATCAACGCCAACAGTTCGGCCTTTCCCGAGGAGATGATGGCGACGAGCATCCTGAACGAAGCGGGCCGCACCGTGCAGGTGGACCGGCTGCGGGAACAGGTGTGCGCGGCGCTGGACCGGTATTGGGCCCTGTGGGAGCGCGGCGATACCAAGCTGGCCGAGGCATACAGCGCCCGCTTATGGATGCGCGGGCGCTGGGCCGATCTGCTGCTGGATGGCGAGCCGATCACCGCCCGGCCCATGGATGTGGACCGCCACGGGCGCCTGCTGGTGGAGCGGGAGGGAGGGGGAGTGGCCGCCTATGGCCTTGACCGCCTGCGGTTTGCGCCGCGATAGGCGAAGTTTGGGCGGGGGTTTGTCAGGAACCGGAAAAGTCCTACTTTTGCCGTCCCTTAAGAAAGACCAACGTCGATGAAACGTACTTACCAGCCCAGCAAACGCAAGCGCACCAACAAGCATGGTTTCCGCAAGCGCATGAGCACGGCTGCGGGCCGCAATGTGCTGGCCAGCCGCCGCGCCGCAGGCCGTCACAAGCTCTCCACGAGCGACGAGCCTTCGCACAAGGGCTGATAAGGCCGATAGTGAACTCTGGGAAGGGCTGCCGCAAGGCGGCCCTTTTTCATGTCAGCGCAGGTGCGCATCGATCAGCGTGCCCAACTCCGGTGTGATGAGCACGTGCCCGAAAGGCAGTTCCTCGTGTGTGATCAGCTCGGGGGCGTGTTTGCGCAGGTTGGCCCCGAAGTCCGGCTTGATCACGCTGTCCCGCTCGCCGAAGAGCAGGTGTATGGGGATACCGTGCTCCTTCGCATTGGCCGCCACCCGCGCGAGGTCCGGCTCGATCAGGCGGTAACTGAGCCATACGTCGCGTACCAGCATGCGTTTGGCCCGGCTGTCGGTCTGGCCGATGAGGAAGCGGTGCATCTTCTCGTTCATCAGGCGCACGGCCCTCACCCCGTTGATCAGGGCGTGTACCGTGGCCGGACGCTCAACGAAACGTTTGTAGAGCCGGCGTCCCATGCGGGAAGTGGCCAGCGCGCGGTACCAGGGCCGGGTCTTCAGGCCGTCCGGCGCGGCAAGGAACACGCGGTTCAGCCGTTCGGGTGTCTGTTCCAGCAGGCATAGTGCGATACGGCCGCCCAGGCTGTAGCCCAGCACCGCCACTTTCGGCACCTGGATGTGGTCCACGAAGGCGGTGAAATAGTTGGCAAGCTCCTCCGGCGTGAAGGGGCGTTCGGCCCGCTCCGGATAACCCGGGCTCCTGCCGTGGAAATGCAGGTCGAAGGCGTAGATGGTACACCGGTCCTTCAGCGCAGGCTCCAGGATGGCGAAGTCCGTGCCGGAGCGCCCGAAGCCGTGGAAGGCCAGCAGCGGCAATGGTCCACTACCGTACGTGCGGTAGGCGAGGGTTACGCCGTGGGTGAAGTAGAGGATCGGGGAATTCACCGCGAAGTGCGCAAAGATGAACGCTTGCTGCATTCTTCAATGCTCCTTGGCATTTTGCGCCTCTGCGGTCACCTCGCACTTCTCCACGATCCCCCCACCTTATCCACATTCCACCAAAGCACTGCCCCACCGGGGTACCTTCGCGACCCGGATACCATCCGGACATGCCCAAAGATCCCTCCATCCGCTCCGTCCTCCTTATCGGCAGCGGCCCCATCGTCATCGGCCAAGCCTGCGAGTTCGATTACTCCGGCTCCCAAGCCAGCCGCTCCCTCCGCGAAGAAGGCATCGAGGTCACGCTGATCAACAGCAACCCGGCCACCATCATGACCGACCCGGTCACGGCCGACAACGTCTACCTCAAGCCCCTCACCACGCAGAGCATCGAGGAGATCCTGCGCAAGCACCGGATCGACGCGGTGCTCCCCACCATGGGCGGCCAGACCGCGCTGAACCTCGCCATCGAGTGCGAGAAGCTCGGCATCTGGAAGGAGCACGGCGTGCGCATGATCGGCGTGGACACCGAGGCCATCGACATCACCGAGAACCGCGAGCGCTTCCGCCAGCTGATGGAGAGCATCGGCGTGCCCATGGCGCCCAGCAAGACCGTCACCAGCTTCCTCGAAGGCAAGCAGGTGGCGCAGGAGTTCGGCTTCCCGCTGGTGATCCGCGCCAGCTATACCCTCGGCGGCAAAGGAGCGAGCTTCGTACACCGGCCCGAGGACTTCGACAAGCTGCTTAAAGCCGGACTGGAGGCCAGCCCCATCCACGAGGTCATCATCGACAAGGCCCTGCTGGGCTGGAAGGAATTCGAACTGGAGCTGCTGCGCGACAAGGACGACAACGTCTGCATCATCTGCAGCATCGAGAACTTCGATCCCATGGGCATCCACACCGGCGACAGCATCACCGTGGCGCCCGCGATGACCCTCAGCGACCGCACCTACCAGCAGATGCGGACCATGGCGATCAAGATGATGCGCTCCATCGGCGACTTCGCGGGCGGCTGCAACGTGCAGTTCGCCGTGAGCCCCGACGAGCGGGAGGACATCTACGCCATCGAGATCAACCCGCGGGTGAGCCGCAGCAGCGC
>JAHBUM010000049.1 GCA_019638075.1 Flavobacteriales bacterium
GTCCACGTTCTTCAGGGAGGAGATGGTCTCCTGCGCACCGGGCGCGATGAGGTCCATTCCGCCACCTGCGCTCACGTTGTACCCACCGTTGGATACGGTCATCAGCGAGCCATCCCAGCCGCTGGCACCCACCGAGAGCACGGCACCGTCGGGTCCGTAGCTGGCCGGGAAGATGGGCTCCGGCTGGCCGTTGCCCCGCGCGACCACGAACACGCATTGGTTGCGGTTCGCCTGCCAGATGCTCCGGAGCAGTTCGATGTCGCGCATCGCGTTCATGAAGCCGCCCGCCCCGTAGCTGTTGTTCAGCACGTGGCAGCCGAAGGACCTTTCGGGGGAGCCAGGGAACGAACTGGACCCCTCCAGGATGGCCTCCGCGATCTGTGCGGCGGGGATGAACTCGTCGTCCCGCGCCACGCCCAGCGTCACCAGCGAGCAGCCGGGCTCGCCCAACGCGGCATCGCCCCCGGCTATGCCTGCAAGGCCCTCCCCGTTGTTGCGGATGGCACCGATGATGCCCGCGCAGGCCGCTCCATGGGGGCGGAAGACGGGTTGTTCTTCCCAGTCGTAACTTTCAAATGATCTGTCCGCTTGATAGTCATGCCCCCCCACCACGCGGGAGCCGGAGGTGGAGCCGATGTTGAAGTCGGGGTGGTCTGGCCGTACGAGTTCGTCCACCACGCCCACGCGTACTTCGGGCCTGCCGTGCGTGATGGCCCATGCGGGTTCGATGTTGATGCCCGCGTTGGCGTACGGTGCCACGGGGGTGAGGCTCTGCTGGCGGGCGGGGTAGAGCGGGTCGCCCAGGAGGCGGTACACGAAGTTGGGTTGTGCGTAGTGCAGCGCATCGCCAAGCTGGTTCAGCCCGTGTATCACTTCGGCGGGATCCTCCCCAAGCTCCACGCCAAGCAGGAAGGTGGCCCAGAAGGGGGGCACGCGCACCTCCTCGCCCAGTCGCGATATGGAGATGGAGTCGGCCGTGGTAAGGCGGCGGTACACCTTGTAGGCCATGATGGCCTTGCCCTCGCCGGGCGGCAGGCCCAGCTGCTGGCCAATGGCCTCGGCTACCTCTGGAACCACCACATCACCGAGTGTTCCGAACTGCCATCCCTTGTCGTCCACCCGGCTGCTGTCCACGTCGTACGGGTGGAAGGCCACCATCACCTGGCCTTCCACGTAGAGCGGCTCGCCGCTCTCGGCGTCGTACACGTAGCCATTGTCCAGTTTGGTGCTGGTGTACTTCACGGTGGTGTAGCCGTTGCCATTGGGCGTATTGCTTTTCCCGCTCGCATAGATGCTGGTGCCGTCCACCAGCATGTCCATGGCCAGTTCATCCCCGTTCAACTTGTCGTAGTCGCGGGTCCATTCCAACTGGCCGTCCTGCAGGTACTTCAGTATGCGGTAGTTGTTGGAGGTGCCGTCATGCACGGTGCCCAGCACGGCCACGCCGCCATCGTTGGTGGCCACCGCCTTGGTGCCCCACGCGGCGATGCCCGGTGCGGGCGCGCCGGAGAACCTGTCCCAAAGCAGGCTTCCGTCGGGATCGTACTTCAGGATCACGATGTACGAGGATCCGTCCTGCTTGCGCAGCGTGCCGCACACGTAGGCGTTGCCATACGCATCGCCGTCCACCGAGCAGGCCTCCGTGCTGTTCTCCTCGGTGTCGTACGCTGCGGACCATGCCATGTTGAAGTCCTCGCCGATCTTCACGAGCTGGGCGATGCGCCTGCCACCGGCCTCACCATAGCCCGCAAGGAAGATGTCACCAGCCATGTTCCGGGTGTGCCCCAGCGCTTGGGTCATGATCAGGTCCGGCACATGCACTCGCTCCACGTTCAGGCGGTCGCCAGTTGCGGGGTGCAGATATACGCGCGCGTAGTCCCATGTACCTGACGCATTGGCCGAGCCACCGGAGACCATGAGGGTGCCATCGCCGGTCATGTGCAGGCTGGTGGCCGCATCGGCAAGTCCGGCGTGGTCGTAGGTGGCATACCACTGCGGCACACCACCCACCGTGAGCTTCCACACCAGGTAGTCGGTGTTGCCCATGCTGGCATAGGTGATCCCGGCGACATAGACGCCGCCATCGGTATCCAGCATCATGCTCGCGGCACGTCGAACAGATTTCCCGGCCCATTGAACGTGCGCGACCAAAGCAGATCGCCGTTGGGGGCGTACTTCAGCACGGCCACGTCCATCAGGGTGGTCATGCTGGTCACCACGCCCGCCACATAGATGTGGCCGAATTGGTCGGTGACCGCAGCCACGCCATAGTCCTGGGCATTGTCAGGTCCGCCGAAGGTGCGCTCCCACAGCACCGTGCCGTGGTCGTTCATCTTCACCACGAGGATGTCAGGGTTGCCCGGTGCTACCTGGGTGTTGCCCACGGCGATGACATTGCCGTTGATGTCGAAGCTGGTGGCGGACCAGCTCAAGGTGTCAGGAAGCCCGCTCGTGCGCTCCCACTCTTTGTTCACATATACCTGGCCGCACAGGCTTTGGGCGCAGCAGATGGCGAGGCACGCAGGCAGGGTCCACGGCGGGATCGACAGGTGTTTCCGGTTGTACATGTCAGTTGGTTTTGGTTAGGATAAAGATAGGCGCAGAACCCTTCCCATCAAGAGGGCGGGATCCGATCCCCCTCAGAACAAACTGATGAACCCGAAATGCACCTTGCCGCCGCGCAGTTGCACGGGGTTGTCGAACTGCTGGCCCAGCGCGTAGGTGAGGCTGAATAGGCCGGCCTTGGTCTCGAAGGTGGTGCCCACGCCGAAGCCCAGCGGTGTGTCGGTGCTGAACCCGTCCTTCACGCGGCGCTCCCACCACGCTTGGTCGGCGAAGAGGAAGAAGTTGCTGTTCTCCTCGAACACGAAGCGGTATTCGATGGTGCCGATGGCATAGCTGGAGCAGAAGATACTGGCTTCGTCCACGCCGCGCAGGGTCTTCAATCCACCCATGCGGTAGAGCTCGTTGGCGTAGAGGTCGTCGTTCAGCATGCGCCCGCCCTGTGCCACGAAGCGGATGGTGCTCCTGCGGCCGAAAGCCACGTGCCCCACGGCGGTGCCCAGCACTTCGAGCTGCACGGTCCTGATCTCCGGCGGTTGTTCCGCAAGGCCGAACACGGCTTGGCTGGTGCGTTTGCGCCCCGCGCTGCCTTCGATCTGCAAGGCATGCCCGCGACGTGGGTTGAAGCGGTAATCGAGCCGCTCGCGCGTAAGGGCCAGCCCATAGCTGATCAGCTTCACATCGGCGAGGCCGGGCTGCGCGATGGTGTTCGATCCCAGCCGCGCGCTGCTCTTGCTGTTGAGGAAGAGCGTCATCTTGTCGCCGCGCATCATCAGGTATTCGAGGCCCGCGCGCGAGGTCACTTCAAGGAAGGTGGTGTCGCGCTTGAAGAGCTTCAGGCTGGCATCGATGCCGAAGGGCGTGTTGAACGCGAAGGGCAGGTTGGCGGCCACCTTCAGGTCCTGCGTGGCGTTCTGCAGGCTGCGCCAGTTGAGGGCGATCGCTTCGCCACGGCGCAGCGCATTGCGCAGGCGCAGGTCGATGTCGCCGGTGAGTTGGATGCGCCCGGTGACGGCATCGGGCTGAAGGCCCAGCACACCGTTGATGCTGCTCGCCTTCTTCGCATCGAGGAAGAGGAAGAGCTTGGTGCTTTCGGGCGTGAACTGCACGTAGGGCCGTTGCTTCTGCGTGACGAAGGGCAGCTCGCGCAGCCGCGTTTCCACCGCGTTCAGCACCGCTTCGTTGTATATATCGCCGGGCTTGATGCCTATGCTGGCCTGCAGGTAGCGCGCGCTGGTGCGCACGGTGCCGCGCACCACCACGCTGTCGTACTTCACGAGGCGCCCACGGTCGGCGCGCAGCACGGCATGCAGGCCATCGGCATCATGCTTCAAACTGTCCAGCCAGACACGCGCGAAAGGGTGGCCGTTGTTCTCGCTGTTGGTGATCAGCGCGCGTATGCTGCTGGCGATCTGGCGTGGTGCCACAGGCTGGCCGGTGTACAGTTTCTCGCGCAGGCCCGCTTCGCCGATCAGCTCGCCGGGGATGCCATGCACACGCAGCCGTGCCCAACGGTAGGCCCTGCCCACGGCGATGGGGCAGATGCTGCTGTCGCCTTGGGTGAAGCAGGTGTCGCACGTGGCTTCGAGGTAGCCCTTGCCTTGCAGGAAGATGATCTGTTCCCGCACCATGCCGGGCATGCCGGTGGCCGAGGGCAGGGTGATGGGGCGCATCCACTTCGCCGGAAGCGCGGTATCGGCTTGGAACACCACGGTGTGGCGTTGCGCTGCGACGAGTTGCGCCAGCAGGATGGCAAGAAGTGCCACGTACGCGCGCCAGCGCGGAGCGATCATGGCAGGGCCCAGTTGATGGGAGGCTTGCCCTGCGCTTCGAGCAGTTCGTTGGTGCGCGAGAAGTGCCCGCACCCGATGAAGCCCTTGTGCGCGGAGAGGGGCGAGGGATGCGGCGCCTGCAGGATGTAGTGGCGGTCGCTGTCGATCAGTGCGGCCTTCTGCTGCGCGAAGCGGCCCCAGAGCAGGAAGATGAGGCCATTGTGCCGGTCGGAGAGCGCGCGGATGGCGGCATCGGTGAAGCGTTCCCAGCCGCGCCCTTGGTGCGAGCCCGCCGCAGCGGACCGCACCGTGAGCGAGGCGTTGAGCAGCAGTACGCCCTGTTGCGCCCAACTGGTGAGGTCGCCATGGCCGGGGCGTGGGATCCTCAGGTCGCGCTCCAGCTCGGCGAACATGTTCATCAACGAAGGCGGTGGCGGCACGCCCGGCGGCACCGAGAAGCTGAGGCCGTGCGCCTGCCCCGGCCCATGGTAGGGGTCCTGCCCGAGGATCACCACGCGCACAGCATCGAACGGCGTGGCGTTGAAGGCGGCGAAGATCTGCCGGGCGGGTGGGTGAACGGTGTGCTGCTGCCGTTCGGCCATCAAGAAGCTGCGCAGCTCGGCGAAGTAGGGTGCTTGGAACTCTTCGGCCAGCGGCTCGTACCAGCCCGGGCCAATATCCGGCCTCCGGGGTGCGTTATCTTCCTGTGTCATGCGGGTGACTAAGATCGCGTAAACCGCTGTTGAAACATTTTCCGGAGCCGTTCGTAACCGGGGCTAACTTTGCAGCGTCCGGTGCGTAAACCGGTCGAGGACCATCACCGAACAAACGAACGAATGATGAAAAAGGTGTTCCAAGCCATCGTGGCAGTCGTATTGACAGGGGCATTGCTCACGGCATGCAGTTCGCATCAGTCGTGCCCGGCATACGGCAAGGTACACAAGGTGCCCGCCGAAAAGCAGGTCTGATCCTTCCTGAACGCACTTCCAGCCCGGGCCGTTGGTCCGGGCTTCCTTGTTTCCGGGGTGTTCGGGGGCGCAAGGGTGCCCCTCCTGTGTCGGGGTGACAGGGTGCGACAGAGTGCAAGGGGCGCGGGATCCATTATCGCGCCCTTGCCTCTTTCAACCTCCGGCCGAGCCTCTAACGATACCTGAAGTGGATCTCCTGCACAAGATCCTCGCGCAGGCTGCGGGCCACCGGACAGGTGCGGGCAGCGTTCTCCAGAATGGCCTTCTCGCGGTCGCCGAGGCCGGTCCCATCCATTTCCAGATGCACTTCGATCCGCTCCACCCGGCGCGGGGCGGGGCTCATGTGCTTCACCACGCGGGCCGCTAACCCGTTCAGGGGTATGCCCTTGTCGCGCGCGGCGATGCCCATGATCGTCATCATGCAACTGGCGAGGGAAGTGGCCAACAGGTCGGTGGGGCTGAAGGCTTCGCCACGCCCTTGGTTGTCGGGCGGGGCGTCGGTGATGAGGGTCTGTCCGCTGCGGACGTGGGTGGCTTCCGTGCGGAGCTCTCCCAGATAAGTGACGTGTGCGGTATCCATTGGCTTGGTGCCCGGTAGGCGATACGCGGCCAAGGTAGCATCGGCTTCGTAGCTTTGTTGACCAAGGCCACATGCGGTTCATCCTATCCTTGTTCATCCTCGTGCTCGTCACCTCCGACATGGAGGCCCAGCAGACGATCTACGAAGAGGCGCGTGTGCCGTACAAGCGGGAGATGTACGGTGGCTTCCTGCTGCATGGCGATGGCTGGGGGCTGCAGTTCTATCATGCCCGGTACAACACCGCCCGCGATCGCCGCCTGTTGGGTGTCGAGATCGTGGGCATGAAGCATCCGAAGGAGGTGAAGAGCTTCAACCCGTACTACGAGGATGCGCGGGGCTATTTCTACGGCAAAGCCAACGCGCTCACGATCCTGCGCCCCACGTACGGCCGCAAGTTGCAGATCACCGACAAGATCCGCCGGTCGGGTGCCGAGGTGAATTTCATCTGGGGTGTGGGACCCTCCATCGGCCTGTTGAAGCCTGTGTACCTGCAGATCGGCAAGCCGGACCGCATCCCGTACGAGAACATCGCCGTGGAGCGGTACGATCCGGCGATCCACGATGTGCAGAACATCTACGGCCGTGCCACGTGGTTCAACGGCGTGGGTGAGATGCGGCCGTACATCGGTGGGTTCGGCCGCGTGGCGTTCAGCTTCGAGTATTCCGGCGAGACCACCGGGTTGAAGGGCCTTGAGGTGGGGGCTTCGTTGGATGCCTATCCGGTGGAAGTGCCCATCATGGCGGAACTGGAAGGCGTGCGCAACAAGCAGTTCTTCTTCGAGTTCTACCTCGCCCTTCAATTCGGCAAGAAATTCGTGCAATGAGCAACGCAGTAGTGGAGGTGAAGGAGTACCAGCGCAAGCCCGACTGGCTGCGCGTGAAGCTGCCCACGGGCGAGAACTTCCGCAAGGTGGCGGGCATCGTGAGCGAGCATAAGCTGCACACCATCTGCCAGAGCGGCAACTGCCCCAACATGGGCGAATGCTGGGGCGCGGGCACGGCCACCTTCATGATCCTCGGCAACGTATGCACCCGCAGTTGCGGCTTCTGCAATGTGGCCACCGGCCGCCCCGATGCGGTGGATCCCTTCGAGCCCGCGCGTGTTGCCCGCAGCGTGGAACTGATGGGCGTGAAGCATTGCGTGATCACCAGCGTGGACCGCGACGACCTGAAGGATGGCGGCAGCGACATCTGGGCGCGCACCATCCGGGCCATCCGCCGCCGCAGCCCCGCCACCACCATGGAAACACTGATCCCCGATTTCCAAGGCAAGTGGGAGAACCTCGCCGTGGTGACCGATGCCGCGCCCGAGATCCTCTCGCACAACTTGGAAACGGTGCGCCGCCTCACCAAGGAGGTGCGCATACAAGCCAAGTACGACCGCAGCCTCGAGGTGCTGATGCGCTCCAAACGCGCCGGCCTGCGCACCAAGAGCGGCATCATGCTCGGCCTTGGCGAAACGGATCAGGAAGTGGAGGAGAGCATGGACGACCTGCGCAGCGTGGGCGTGGACATCCTCACGCTGGGCCAATACCTGCAACCCACCAAGAAGCATCTGCCCGTGGCCGAGTTCATCCACCCCGACCGCTTCGCGCGGTTCAAGGAGGTGGGCATGGCCAAGGGCTTCCGTTATGTGGAGAGCGGCCCGCTCGTACGCAGCAGCTACCATGCGGAGAAACATCTGTTTTAGTGGTCAGTGGTCAGTTCTCCGTTGTCAGGGGCGCTATCTGCGCCGTTGTCGCATTACCGCCACGCTGCTGCCATGAGGTCTGACAACGGAGAACTCGCACCGCCTTCCATCAAGGAGCCTGACAACGGACATCGCAGAACTCGCAACCGCCTTCCATCAAGGAGTCTGACAACCGACAACTGATAACTGACAACTGATATGCGCATCGCCATCAACGGCTTCGGCCGCATCGGACGTGTCACCGCCCGCATCCTCCAAGGCCGCAAGGACATCGAACTCGTCGCC
The DNA here is from genome assembly GCA_019638075.1 of Flavobacteriales bacterium. Classification (GTDB taxonomy): domain Bacteria; phylum Bacteroidota; class Bacteroidia; order Flavobacteriales_F; family PHOS-HE28; genus PHOS-HE28. The sequence goes on from JAHBUM010000049.1 coordinate 7,858, forward strand.
GTGAACGACCTTACGGATAACGAGACGCTGGCACACCTCTTCAAGTACGACTCCGTACACGGCGTATTCCAAGGTGAAGTGGGTTACGACGCCGAACACCTCATCCTCGGCGGCAGGAAGGTGAAAGCTTTCGCCGAGAAGGACCCGGCCGCGCTGCCGTGGGCGGAACTGAATATCGATGTGGTACTGGAGTGTACGGGTCTCTTTCTTACACGCGAGAAGGCATCGGCGCACCTGAAGGCGGGCGCGAAGAAGGTGGTGCTTTCGGCCCCGGCCAAGGATGCCGACATCAAGACCGTGGTGCTCGGTGTGAACGACCAGCTGCTCGATCCGGCGGATGTGATCGTATCCAACGCCTCGTGTACCACCAACTGCGCGGCCCCGATGATCATGGGCATCCGCGACCTCTGCGGCATCGAGGACGGCTTCATCACCACCGTACACAGCTACACCGGCGACCAACGCCTGCACGATGCCCCGCACAAGGACCTGCGCCGCGCGCGTGCTGCGGCCGTGAGCATGATCCCCACCACCACCGGCGCTGCCAAGGCCATCACGCGCATCTTCCCCGAGCTCGATGGACGTCTCGGTGGCGGTGGCATCCGCGTCCCAGTGCCCGATGGCTCCATCACCGACATCACCGTTCGCGTGAAGGACCTGAAGAGTCCCGAGGAGATCAACGCGCATTTCAAGCAGCTCGCCGCAGGAAAGCTGAAAGGCATCCTGCGCTACACCGAGGATCCCATCGTGAGCGTGGACATCGTGGGCGATCCGCACAGCTGCATCTTCGACGCGCAGCTCACCAGCGTGGTGGGCAACATGGTGAAGATCATGGGCTGGTACGATAACGAGTACGGGTACAGCAGTAGGTTGGTGGATCTGGTGGCGCGCTTGGGGAGGTCACGATAGACGGGTTGGCGTAGGACGGACCGGAGATGACGTACTCGTTTACCCCTTTCCGGGAGGATCACATGGAGCCGATCCTCATATCGGGGGCTGCCTCCATTTGGTATCATTCACAAGAGTTCATTGTCGAACGCGATGGTGACGAAGTGTTGAATGTGTACGAGATACGGTTCGAGGGTGGAGCTGGGGCTTTCAAGGAGGCATTGAAATGGGGGAGTATTCTCGTGGTAGGCCATGGGGCGTGCGTGTACTTGTACGATGTCAAAGAGGGCAAAGCGCTGCGTACACTGTCATTCGACGGCTACTTTGGGCACTTGTACGTATTCAAAGACCTCCTTTATGTTGCTGGTGATCATGAACTGTACTGTCTTGGTGGGCGTGGTGATATTCTTTGGAAGAGGGACAATCTGGGGATTGACGGTGTAATCATAGAGGCCTGTGAGAAGGATATCTTGTATGGAGCGGGCGAATGGGATCCGCCGGGAGGTTGGCGAAGCTTCAGGCTGAATAGCAAGACGGGCGAAAGATTACCCTGATGGCCACTCACACCGCCGGCCCGCCGCTCACCTGCAAATCCCCGCTTAGTGCCCCATCGCTCATCCGCTTCATCAGCTTCACCTCGTTGCCATCGAACACGCCGTAGGTGTAGTAGCTGATCCAATCGCCGAGGTTCACGTAACGACTGCCGGGCTTCACCTCGATATCTATCGGTAGGTGCCGATGACCGAAGAGCATGAAGTCGTAATGCTTCTTCTGCAATTGTTCACGGCAATACTGCACCAGCCATTCCTTGCCCTCACCCAGCCACTTGCGGTCGTTCTCGTAGCTCTTCTTCCGGCTGCGGCCGCTCCAGAAGTCGCCGAGCCACAGGCCGAAGTTGGGGTGGAGCCGCGCGAAGAGCCATTGGCACACCGGGCTGCGGAACACCTTCTTGATGAACTTGTAGCCGTGGTCGCCGGGGCCGAGCCCATCGCCGTGGCCGATCAGGAACTTCTTCCCATCGATCGTGCGTTCGATCGGCTCTCGATGCACGATCACGCCCGTCTCCTTCGGCACGTAATCGAAGATCCACATGTCGTGGTTGCCGATGAAGAGGTGTATGGGAATGCCGCGATCGGTCAGCTGCGCGAGTTTGCCGAGGAAGCGCACATGGCCGCGCGGCACGGCGTACTTGTATTCGAACCAGAAGTCGAAGAGATCGCCCATGAGGATGATCTCCGTGGCATCCTTCGCAGCTTCGTCCAAGAACGCCACGATGCGTTTCTCCCGCGCAAGGCTGTTTGCCGCATCGGGCACACCGAGGTGGAAATCGCCGAGGAAGTAGATGCGGGGGCTCACGGTCTCAGGTTGCGGAGGGCCTTCGTCGGGTCCAGTTTGTCCAGTGCGAAGATGAAACGGATCCGGTCGCCGATGGTGCGGTCGAGGTACTTCTCTTCATCCGCGATGCGTTCGCTCACCACCAGCGGGAACCAGATCTCCAGCACATCGCGCACGGCCGTAAGGCCGATACCCGCTTCGTAGTAGGTGGCTGCGGATGTGCTGCGGCCGTCGGGCGTGATGCGCGTGACCGGCACCATACCCACGCTGCCGAAGAGCGCCAAGGGCAGACCTACTGGCACGTCGATCTCCATGTTCAGCGCGCCGATCCAGGTGTCGCTGCCTCCTTGCAGGAAGGGTGTCTTGAAGGCGCCCTGCTGCGTGTTGTACTGCCGCGCGAGGAAGCGGTCGCGGGCATTGCGCTCGAAGTAGGCATGGTCGTACAGCATGTCCTCCGTGCCCCACGTCAGGCTCCAGCGGTGCAGGCGGTTGAACAGCCGGTCGTCGCGTTTCCACAGGAATGTGCCCACGAAGGCGCGGAAGCGGATCTCGTCGTTGCGGTCGTTCAGCGCGAAGGCCTGGCGCAGTTCCAGCGATGCGCGGAGGAAGTCGTGTTCGTGCGTCACGGTCGGCAGGATCAGTGAGCGGTGCAACTTGCTCTTGTCCTCGGCGCGGTACTGGATCTCCGTGTAGTATCGCTCGTCCGATGCGGTAGCCATCGCTCCGTCCGTGATGCGGTAGCGCACACCGTTGTTCAGGTACACGCCGCGCAGGCTGATGCGATGCGTCCACGGCTTGCTCAGCGGGTCGCGCTTCAGGTCGAAGTGGATGTAGGGTGAAACCTTGTCGTACCACGCCACATCATCATGGTCGCGGAACTCCGATGCCGATCGCCCGCTCACACCCAACGTGATGTTCTGGAGCACGCGGCTGCGCATGCGGTCGAAGTGGTGCTCGATGCGCGCTGCTCCGCCCCAGCGTTCACTGGCAAGACCATACAGCGGCGCCACCACCCATTCTGTGCGCTGCGAAGGGAAAGTGGTGTTGTACGCGGCAAGGCCGAGCTGCCAGCCATCGTTGCCGTTCCATGCGGGCAGCGGGGTGTAGTAGATGGTGCGCTTGTCGTCCTGCTCCATGCCCAGCAGCCATTTGAAGCGCAGCGGTGCCCAGCGGCGGAACAGCCCATGCGAACGCACGCTGTTGTTGCGGCGGTCGATGTCGAGGGTGCGGTTGCCAGCGTCGATGCGGATGCGGTCGGCATTGGGCCAAGGAAGTGGTTCCTCTTCCTTGGCTCCGCTGCTGTTGGAGCGTAGCCAAGTGGTGCCAAGGCTATCGGTACCATGGTAGCCGATCACCGGGAAGGGCGTGTTCCTGACGCCTTGTTGCCAGTGGACAAAGCCGGGGACTCTGGAGTGGTAGCCGGTCAGGGGAAAGAGTGATCTCTTGATGCTGCGGCTCTTGAACACAAAGTTGGCCGTGGGGTGTTCTCCGCTCGCGCGCAGCTTCACCGCCTTCACATCGAACTTGTTGTTGGTGCCGATCAAGCGATCGAACGCCCATCCCAGTTCCTTCCCACTCTCCCGCTCAAAAACCTTCCGCACATCCTTCGGCTGCGGATGCTTGAACTTCCACTCATCGAAGTAGGCGTTCATGCAGCGCTTCATCACATCATCGCCGAGGTAGGCCAGCAGATGGTCGAAGACGAGTGCGCTCTTCGCATACACGATGCAGCCGTAGTTCGTGCTGGTGAAATCGGCGGAGGGGAGTGCGATCCGCTGGTCGAGGTTGCGCCGCGCGTTGAAGCGGTACATCAGCTCGCTCTGCATCCGGTGCCCATCCTTGGTGTTCGTGGTCAAGCTCTTCAGTCCGGAGATACCCAGGTTGAAGCCGCTGCCCGGGTAGCGTTCCCGCATGTACAGCAGTTCCACGAAGCTGTTCATGCCCTCGTCCATCCACGCATGGTCGCGCTCATTGCTGCCGAGTATGCCGTAGAACCAGTTATGGCCCACCTCGTGCACGATCACATTGTCCAACGCGTGCTTGCTACCCATGTCGCCGATGATGGTGATCATGGGGTACTCCATGCCGCCGCCCGCGCTGATGGTGCCGTCCACGGCGGTGCATGCGTCGTAAGGGTAGTCGCCCACCCATTCGCTGTACAGGCGCACGCTCTCGTTCACGTAGCTCACGGCATCCTCCCACAACCGTGCGTTCTTCGGTGTGAAGAGCGCCCACGTCTTCACGCTGCGGCCGCTCTTCGGCAGCACCACTTCGCTCTTGCGCACGATGAAGCGCTTGTCGGCGAACCACGCGAAGTCATGCACGTTGTCCTGCGTGAAGCGAAGCGTCTTGAACTCGGCCGCACTGGCCGGGAACGCATTGCCACCCGATACGTCCATGCCGAACGGCTGGGATGCGCGTTCGTTCATCCACGCCTCCTCGGTGGGGTTGTCCTGCAACAGCCCCGTGGCACCTACCACGTAGTTGGCGGGCAATGTGATCGACACATCGAACGAGCCGAACTCGCTGTAGAACTCGCCCTGCGTGAGGTAGGGCATCGCATGCCATCCCTGCGCATCGAACACGGCGGGCTTGGGGTACCACTGCGTGATGTAGTACGCCTGACCCGTGTGGCCCAGCCGCGAGAATTTCCCATCGGGGATCTTCACACGGAACGGGGTGGAGATCCTTGTTGACCCACCCGGAACCAATGGCGTGTTCAGTTTGAGCCAGCCGATGTCCGCATGTTTCGGGTGGTAGCCCCATGCCGCCTGCACATCATCGACCTTGAAGCCGAGGCTGTCGATCCAGCCGCGTTCTTCCTCCGTAGCGAAATGCAGGTCGAGGTCGCCGTGGCTGTCCAGTTGCCTGCACAGCGCCGTTGACTTGTCGCGGTACGCATTGGGCCAAAGGTGGATCCACAGCGTGTCCAGCGCATGCGGGCTGTTGTTGTGGTACACGAAGGTCTCATCGCCATGCAGCGTATGCGTCCGGTCATCGAGCCGCACGTTGATCGTGTAGTCCACGCGCTGTTGGAAGTAGGCTTGCCCGAATGCCAAGAGCGGGCCGAACAGCCCGCTCAAGATGACGATGATGCGCCGCAGGCTCATGAGCCGAAGAGCTGCTCCAGCCGCGCATCAAGCTCATGCGCGCGCAGCCCCTTCTCGATGATGTTGCCATCGCGGTCCACCAGCACCGTGTAGGGGATGCTCTGCACGCCATACTCCTGCGCGGCCGCGTTGTTCCAGAAGCCGAGGTCGCTCACGTGCTTCCACGGCAGGCCGTCATCCTTGATCGCCTTTACCCATGCGGCGTGATCGCGGTCCAGCGAAACACCGAGGATCTCGAAGCCCTTCGATGCGTACTTGGCGTACACCTTCTTCACGTTGGGGTTCTCGATGCGGCAGGGGCGGCACCAACTGGCCCAGAAGTCGATCAACACCACCTTGCCGCGTAGCTGGCTCAGGGCATAGCTGCCGCCATCTGGCGTGTTCTGGCGGATCTCCGGCGCGGGACCGCCTGCGGGCAGCATGTTGCTCAGGCGCTTCATTTCTTCCTCCTGCATCTTCATCACGATCTCCTGCTGTTCCAAGCGGTCCACCTGCTCGCGCATCATGGTGAAGAAGCCCGAGCGCGGCATGGTCTTGCGCAGGCTGTCGCGCACCTGTTTGAACAGCGGAAGCTCGCGCTGCATGTCCAGCCGGCCCAATGCGGCCAGCGCGGCGGGGGAGGAGGCGTGTTCCGCTGCGAACGCCTTGCACGTCTCGTAGAACGCGGCGTTCAGGTTGTTGAACTGGCGGATCAGCGCGGTGTCGCCGTTGGTGGATACGGCCACGCGCAGCCGCTCGCGCTCGTCGTCGAAGGCTTTCGCTTCCTTGTAGAAGCCATGCAGCGCCTCGCTGTTCGCGGAACCGGTCACCGACTTCGGCATCGACAGCATGCCCAGCGAAGCATCCACTTTCACGCTTTCGTTGCTGTCCAGCGCGAGGATCACCTTGTCATTGTCCAGCGCGAGCTGGTAGTAGTCCAGCGGCAATGCGGGCAGTTTGATGGTGCCTTTGCCATCGGCATCGAGCTTCACGGAATCCACGGGCACGGGCCGGTTGCTTTGGAAGCGGTTGAAATGCACGGTGCGGCCACCGGCACCTTCGATCGTGATGTCGATGGTGCGCTTGCCATTGCCCGTGCCGCAGGCGATCAACGTGAGCAGCGCGATGCTCGGAATGAGGGTTCGGGTCATGCGGTTCATCAGTTCTGTTCAAGGATCCGGCGGACCACTTCGTTCGTTCGTTTGGGATCGGCCTTGCCCTTGGTGCCCTTCATCACTTCGCCCATGAAGAGGCCCAGCAGGCCCTTGTTGCCGTTGCGGTAGGCTTCCACCTTGTCGGGGTATGCGGCCATGGCCTGCTGCATGATGCTTTCGATCAAGCCTTCGTCCGTGCGTTGCACGAGGTCATGCTTAGCAGCGAGGTCTGCGGCGCTCAACGTGGTGTCCTCCAGCATCAGCGGGAAGAGCTTCTGGCTGGCGGTGGTGTGGCTCACCTGCCCATCGTCGATCAGCTTCACGAGGCCCGCGAGGCGTTCGGCGGTGATGGGGAATTGCTCCATGGTGAGGCCGCGTTCGTTCACCCAACTGCGCACGTCGCCCATCACCCAGTTGGCAACGCCTTTGTAACTGTTCGTGTGCGCGATCACGCCTTCGTAGTACAGCGCGGTGGCCTTGTCGTCGGTGAGGATGTTCGCGTCGTATTCGCTCAGCCCCAGCTTCTCCGTGTACTTCGCGCGCAGCTCGCGTGGCAGTGGCGGCATCTCGCGGCGGATCGCTTCTTTCATCGCCTCGCTCACGGTGATGGGCTGAAGGTCCGGCTCCGGGAAGTAGCGGTAGTCGTGCGCCAGTTCCTTGCTGCGCATGCCGATGGTGCTGCCCTTCGCGGCGTCGAACGTGCGTGTCTCCATGTGGATCGTGCCGCCCGCATCCAGCACTTCGCTCTGGCGTTGCGCTTCGTATTCGATCGCGCGCATCACGTTGCGGAAGCTGTTCATGTTCTTCACCTCGCAGCGGGTGCCGAATTTCTCAGCGCCGATGGGACGCAAACTGATGTTCGCATCGCACCGCAAGCTGCCTTCCTCCATGTTGCCGTCGCAGATGTCGAGGTAGCGCACGAGGCGGCGGATCTCCACGAGGTAGTCGTAGGCCTCCTGCCCGCTGCGGATGTCCGGCTCGCTCACGATCTCGATCAACGGCACCCCGGCGCGGTTCAGGTCCACCAGTGTGTTGAAGGGATCCACGTCGTGTATGCTCTTGCCCGCATCCTCCTCCATGTGGATGCGGGTGATGCCGATGGTCTTCTCGCTGCCTTCAACGGGGACCACCACCTTTCCCTTTGTACATATCGGCGTCTGATCCTGCGTGATCTGATACCCCTTCGGAAGGTCCGGGTAGAAATAGTTCTTCCGCGCGTAGTGCATCCACGGCGCGATGGTGCAGTTCGTCGCCAGCCCCATGCGTACGGCCAGTTCGATCACCTTCTTGTTCGCCACCGGCAACGTGCCCGGATGCCCCAGCGTGATCACGCTCACGTTCGTGTTCGGATGATCGCCGTACGCGTTGGGGTCGCTGCTGTACGCCTTGCTCTCGGTGATCAGCTGCGCGTGGACCTCAAGCCCCACGACCAGTTCGTACTTCGCGCTCCAGTGCGGCGCTCCGGTGCCCGTCACCGCTTCCTTCGTTCCGCTCATCAGCAGCTTGCGATCAGTTCACGCATGATCAGCGTGAGTTTCGGTTCGGCCTTCTCCGCTACGCGCTGCACCATCTCGTGCGTGGTCTTCTCGATGCGCCCTTCCACGCCCATGTCGGTGATCACGCTCATGGCGAAACACGGGATGCCCATGTGCCGCGCGGCGATCACTTCGGGCACGGTGCTCATGCCCACCGCATCGCCGCCGATGTTGCGCACGTAGCGGTATTCGGCCGGTGTTTCCAGCGTGGGACCGGTGAGGCCCACGTAGCAACCGACCTGCACCGGAATGTCGTTCTTCGCCGCGATCGCCTTCGCCTTCGCGATGAAGCCGTGATCGTAAGGCTCGCTCATATCAGGGAAGCGCGGACCCAGCTCGTCGATGTTCTTCCCGATCAGCGGATTGGGGAAGAGGTTGATGTGATCGTTCAGGATCATCAGATCGCCGGTCTCGAAGGCGGGGTTCGTGCCACCGCAGGCGTTGCTGACGAAGAGCCGCTTGATGCCAAGGAATTTGAACACGCGCACCGGCAGCACCACATCGCCCATTTCCCACCCCTCGTAGTAGTGGAAGCGGCCCTGCATGGCCACCACGGGCTTGCCGCCGAGGTAGCCGAAGAGCAGTTTGCCGGGATGGCCCTCCACCGTGCTCACGGGGAATTCGGGGATGGCGCCGTAGGGGATGGCGTGCTTCACGTCGATCTCCTTGCCCAAGCCGCTGAGGCCGGTGCCGAGGATGATGCCCGTTTCCGGTGCGAAACCCGTGAGTTCCTTCAGGTGTTCAGCGATGCGCTGGATGCGTTGCAACATGGTGGCGGATAAGGTCTGCGAATTGCTCGGGTTCGTTCAAGACTACGGCCCGCATGCCGATCACCGCCAGCGGAAGCTCTTCCAACGGGCTTCCGGCGATCACGGAGCGCAGCCTCGCGGCATCCTTCTCCGTGGTGATCAGCATGTTCGGGCCGGGTGCGAATTTATGGAACCGCTCCGCGAGGCTTTGCAGATCGGCAGGTGTGAAGGCGTGGTGGTCGGGAAAGGCGATGTGTTCCACGCGGGCGAAGCGCGTACGCAAGTGGGCGAGGAGGGGTGCGGGATCCGCGATGCCGGTGAAAAGCAGCACGGTATCATCGGTCCGGGCACCCGTAGGGGCGACCCTGTCATCCCGGCCTTGAGCCGGGAGGGTCGCTTGTACGGTGCTGCGGCCAATGATCCGTGGTTCCCCGTATGCGATCCCCGCGAAGAAAAGACCCTGCCCAGCCCGCAGCCCCAGCCGTTCCCGCCATCGCTGCTGTTCCGCGACCGAAGGCAGCGCCTCACATTTCGTCACCACCACCACCTGTGCGGCCTTCGCACGCGATCGCACATCGCGCAGCGTTCCC
>JAHBUM010000005.1 GCA_019638075.1 Flavobacteriales bacterium
TGAACAGCGGCCACTTCAGCAGCTCGTACTTGCCCATGAAGAGGAAGTACTCCGGCACCACGTTGTACATCTGGATGATGTCCAGGTAGCTGCCGTGGTTGCAACAGATGATGTACGGCGCCTTGGGTAGCGGCGCGCGCCGTTCCACCCGCAGGGGGATGAGCAGCGCCCATTGCAGGAAGAAGGCCCAGGCGCGCTTGAGCTTGAACGCACGCTGGTATCGTCGTGGCCGGTACAGCAGCACCCTGAACGGGATGTACAGCACCACCAGTGAACCGAAGAACACCAATGCGAAATACACCTTGTACACACAGCGCAAAGGCAGGAACAGCCACTTGAGCACCGGGGAGCGCCGCTCCTCGCCGGGGATCACGCGGGAGCGTTCGCTGGTATGCACGTCGGCGGCCATGGAAAAGGAGGGCGAAATTAGTCGCGTGGCCATGCGCCGGACGGCGGTGGGCACCCGGCTAACTTCGCGGCCCCTACGCCGATCCATTCCCGGCGGTACGCCATGGCACGCATCCTCACCGGCATCCAGAGCACCGGCATCCCCCACCTGGGCAACATCCTCGGGGCCATCAAGCCCGCCATCGCCCTCAGCCAGGACGCGAAGAACGAATCGTTCCTCTTCATCGCCGACCTGCACAGCCTCACGCAGATCAAGGATGCCGCCGTGCTGCGCGAGAACACGTACGGCGTGGCGGCCGCATGGCTGGCCTGTGGCCTCGATCCGCAGCGCACCGTGTTCTACCGCCAGAGCGACGTGCCCATGGTGACCGAGCTGACCTGGTACCTTAGCTGCTTCTTCCCCTACTCGCGCCTAGCGCTGGCCCACAGTTTCAAGGACAAGGCCGACCGGCTGGAGGACGTGAACGGCGGCCTCTTCACCTACCCCATGCTGATGGCGGCGGACATCCTGCTGTACGATGCCGAGCGGGTGCCGGTGGGCAAGGACCAGTTGCAGCACCTGGAGATCACGCGCGACGTGGCCGAGCGTTTCAACCACCACATCGGTGAGACCTTCGTGGTGCCCGCACCGAAGATCGATGAGCAGGTGATGATAGTGCCCGGCACCGATGGGGAGAAGATGAGCAAGAGCCGCAACAACACCATCCAGCTCTTCGCCCCGGAAAAGGAACTGAAGCAGCAGGTGATGGGCATCGTCACCGACAGCACACCGCTGGAGGCACCGAAGGACCCGGACAAGGATAACGTGTTCGCCATCTTCAAACTGGTGGCCCCTGCTGATGCCGTGCAGACCATGCGCGACAACTACCTGCGCGGCGGCTACGGCTACGGCCATGCCAAGAAGGAACTGCTGGCCGCCCTGCTCGACGGGTTCGCAGAAGAGCGCAGGCGCTTCGCGGAGCTGATGGCCGACCGTGGCGAACTGGACGCACAACTGCGCATAGGCGCGGAAAAGGCCGCAACCGTGGCGCGCGGCGTGCTGGACCGGGTGCGCTCCAAAGTGGGCTACGGGCGCGCGTGACGGGGAATGCGCACCTACTTTTGACCGATAGTCCGGCGAGTTCCCATGGAGAATCCGTTCCTCACCTTCCTGCACAGCCTGCTGCGATACGGCCTGCTGCTCACGGTGGGGGCGGCGGGGTTCCTGAGCCTGCGGGGGTGGCTGCAACAGCGCCCCATCCTCACCTACGAGCGTATGCTCACCATCGCGGCGATGACGCTGGCGCACGTGCAACTGGCCGTTGGCTTCATCCTGTACGCGATCAACTTCAGCGAATTCAGCCGCATGCGTGGCGATGTGGGCCGCTTCTGGAAGATGGAGCACGTCGGCGCAATGGTCATCGCGGTGGCGTTGATCACCATCGGGCGGATCAGCTCCAAGCGCGCGCAGGACGAGGTGGTGAAACAGAAGCGCATCGCCATCTACTACCTGATCGCGCTGGCACTGATGTTGTGGGCCACCCCATGGCCCTTCACCCACGTGGGCCACGGCCGCGGATGGCTCTGAACATGACACGAAGCCTGCTCTTCTCCATCGTGCTGCTGGTGTTCGCCTGCGGCAGCGCGAACAGTTCCAATGACACGATGGAAGCAGACCGATCGTCGGGCCGGGCGGTGTACAACATGAACTGCGCCCTATGCCATGGCCGCGACGGCAGGGCGGGGATCAACGGCGCGAAGGACCTTACGGCCTCCACCCTCACGAAAGAGGAGATGCAGGCGATCGTGCGCAACGGCAGAGGGGTGATGGCACCATACAAGAACGTACTTACCGCGAAGGAGATCGACGCGGTGGTGGAACACGTGCGCACACTCGGCAAGGCGAAATGATCGACCCATCGGAGCTGAAGAACAAGGCGGAGAGCGCGGTGCTCATCGGCCTGATCACCGACCGTCAGGATGCGGCACAGGTGGCCGAATACCTTGACGAACTCGAGTTCCTCGCCACCACGGCGGACATCACCACATTGAAACGCTTCACCCAAAAACTGCACCAGCCCGATGGCCGCACCTACATCGGCAGCGGCAAGCTGGCGGAAGTGAAGGCGTGGATGAAGGACAACGGCGCGGACTCGGTGATCTTCGATGATGAACTCTCCGCCGCCCAGCAACGCAACCTCGAAAAGGAACTGGGCACACCCGTACTGGACCGGCCGCGCCTGATCTTGGACATCTTCGCACGCAGGGCACGCACGGCGCACGCAAAAACACAGGTGGAACTGGCGCAGTACGAATACATGCTGCCGCGCCTCACCAAATTGTGGACACACTTGGAACGGCAGCGCGGCGGCACCGGCACGCGTGGTGGCGCCGGTGAAAAGGAGATCGAAACGGACCGCCGCTTGATCCGCGACCGCATCGCACTTCTCAAAGGCCAGTTGAAGCAGATAGACCGGCAGATGGCAACGCAGCGCGGCAACCGGGGCAAGCTGGTGCGCGTGGCGGTGGTGGGCTACACCAACGTGGGCAAGAGCACATTGATGACGTTGATGAGCAAGACCGAGGTCTTCGCCGAGAACAAGCTCTTCGCCACGCTGGACACCACGGTGCGCAAGATCGTGCTGGGCAACCTGCCGTTCCTGATGAGCGACACGGTGGGCTTCATCCGCAAGCTGCCCACGCAGCTGATCGAGAGTTTCAAGAGCACGCTGGACGAAACACGTGAGGCCGACCTGCTGCTGCACGTGGTGGACATCAGCCACCACAATTTCGAGGAACAGTACGAGACCGTGCGCCAGACCTTGAACGAGATCGGCGCAGGCGACAAGCCGGTGATCGTGGTCTTCAACAAGATCGACGCCTACCGCCCTGCGGACCATGACCCCGACGACCTTGCACCGAAACGGGAGGACCAATACACGCTGGAGGAATTGAAGGCCACATGGATGGCCCGGATGAGCGGTGATGATGTCATCTTCATCAGCGCCGCGCAGCGCAACAATATCGACGGGCTGCGGAAACTGTTGTACGACCGCGTGAAAGCGATCCACACGGCGCGCTACCCGTACGAGAGCGATCTGCTGTTCAAGGACAGCTACGAGGAGGAATGATGGGCAGCATGGACGGAACGGCCTCAGGCCCGTGTTAGAACCTATTTGCAATACGGGCCGGGCGAAGAAGTATAGGAGCCAAGAAATGGAGCAATGGAGGAATGAAGCAAAGGCGCATCTGAAGAACGTCCGCGCCATGCTTGATAAGCTCGCTGGTACCACCCTTTGCTCCATTCCTCCATTGCTCCCATTGCTCCATTCGTCCTGACCCTACCCACTCCTTTTGCGAACAGCTTCTTAGAACAGGACCGATGGCCGCGAAACGCAGACCAGCCAAGAGGAAGGGGAAGAAAGCGAAAGGCGGAAGCCTGCCGTGGCTCAGGATCGCGCTCATCTCCGTCGCATTGGTGTTCATCGCCTTCTTCTCGCTGATGCAAGCCGTGCGCAGCGGCGCATTCGGCGATCTGCCTTCCGAAGAAGAGCTTGCTTCCATCCAGCACGAACAGGCCACACTGGTGTTGGATCGCGATGGCAGGCTGATCGGGAAACTCTTCGCCGAGGACCGCACCAACGTACGCTACACCGACCTGCCGAAGCATCTGGTGAACGCATTGGTAGCCACGGAGGATGCCCGCTTCTTCAGCCACCAGGGCGTGGATGGCCGCAGCTATGTGCGTGTGTTCTTCCGCACACTGCTGGGGCGCGACAGGAGCGGTGGCGGCGGCAGCACCATCTCGCAGCAGATCATCAAGAACCTATACGGGCGCGGGCGGCACGGCCTGCTCACCGTGCCCGTGAACAAGATGAAGGAAGCCTTGGTGGCACAGCGCCTTGAGCGGATATTGAAGAAGGAGGATGTGCTCCTGCTCTACTTCAACTCGGTGCCCTTCGGTGAGAACACCTTCGGCATCGAAGCCGCCGCGCAACGCTATTTCGGCAAACCGGCGAAACGGCTCAACATCCAGGAGAGCGCCGTGCTCGTGGGCATGCTGAAGGCGAACACGAGCTACAATCCGCGCCTGCATCCCGAGGCATCCAAGAACCGCCGCGATCAGGTGTTCGCACAGATGCAACGCAACGGCGACCTGACCGGACATCAGGTGGACAGCCTGAAAGCACTGCCGCTCGTGCTGAACTACAGCGGCGGCGATGCACTGGACCTCTATGGCTACTTCGTGCGGCACGTGAAGAACGAGGCGCTCGCGATCCTGAAGGAACTGAAGAAGAGCGACGGCACGCCGTACGACATCGAGAAGGACGGCCTGCGGATCACCACCACGCTCGATGCCGACCTGCAACGCATGGCGCACATCGCGGCACACCAGCACCTGGCCGCCATGCAGCCCAAGCTGGATGCGGAACTGAAGGCACGGAAAGCGCGCGGCAACTGGGAGAGGGGCATGGAGCGCAAGGGCGGCGCGAAGTGGAGGAAGAACGCGCGTGGGATCAGCGAGGTGTACGACCACGCGGCGCGCAGGCTGGACACGCTCACCTATCGCGACAGCCTATGGCACTACCACAAACTGCTGAACGGCGCGGTGCTGATGATGGAGCCGAACAGCGGAGCCGTACGCGCCTGGGTGGGCGGCAACGATCACCGGTATCTGCCGTACGATCTTGTCACGGCGCGCAGGCCTATCGCCAGCACGATCAAACCCGTGGTGTATGCCGCCGCATTGGAGCGCGGCCTGCACCCCTGCACCTACCTCGACAACGACCGCAAGACCTACGCGGAGTTCGACGGCTGGGCACCGGACAACTTCGACAAGGACACCACCGGCGGACAAGTGGCGATGTGGTACGCACTGACGAAAAGCATGAACCGCCCCACGGTGGACCTGTACTTCCGCACCGGCGCGGACACGGTGCGCAGCACGATGGCGGCGCTCGGCCTTCCCACCAAGGATGCGGACAAACCCGCGATGTCGCTCGGTGCCACGGACATCGCCCTGAAGGAGATCGTACCGGCGTTCGGGGCCTTCGCCATGCAGGGGCGCATGGTGAAGCCGCAGTACATCGCGAGCATCACCGATGCGCATGGCAGGGAGCTTTATCAGGCGAAGAGACCCAAGGCCGTTCAAGCCATTTCCGAGAACACCGCCGCCGATGTAACGGCCATGCTGCAAAGCGCGATCGACCAGGGCACCGACGGGCCACTGCGCTCGCGCTTCGGTGTCACCAGCCCCATCGCGGGCAAGACCGGCACCTCGCAGGACTACGGCGATGCGTGGTTCGTGGCGTACACACCGGGACTGGTCATCGGCACCTGGGTGGGCGCCTTCGACAACTCCGTACACTTCAGCAGTTCACAAGGGACCGGCGGCAGCCTCGCACTCCCGATCGCGGGCAAAGTGCTGAAGCAGGTGGAACAGTCGCCGGAGCTGCGGCAACGCTACATCCGTCCATTCGTGTGGCCCGCCGATCACACGCCCGATCTGGAGTGCAGGCCCCGCCGCGATCCGGACTTCATCGAGCGCCTGATCCATGATGCGTTCGGCGGGCGGAAGGAACGGCAGACCGACACCACCGGCACCGAGCGCCGCAACATCTTCGACCGGCTGTTCAAAGGGAAGAAGGACTAACCGGCCTTCGCTCCACCGAGGATCCGCGCCGAGAACCCATCGCGCAGCGCCATGAAGGGCCGCTCCCAGTAGCGGTACACCACGGCCGCGAGCGCGATGCACAGCACCCAGTACCCCGCATAGATGATGAGCGACCCGCCTGCGAACAGGTCGAGATACCGGCCGAGGTAATAGACGGGAAGGTGTACGAGGTAAAGCGCGTAGGATATGCGGCTGATGAAAGTGATCGGAGCTGACCAGCCTGCGGCGCTCCACTGCGCCAGCGTGGGAAGCAGCATGGACGTGGCCCCCGCGAACGCCGTGAAATGGACGTTCGCGATGAACCGCAGATCCTCAAGGTCCATCACACTGTAAAGCACAGCCAGCGCAGCCGCACCCACCACGCACAGGGCATGGCGCCACCTGTGCAATGGAGCGGGCATGTAGTGTGCAAGCCAGGCCATGAGCACACCCCACGCGATGGCATCCAGCCGATGGATCACCAGCATGCCGACATAGGCGTTGAACAGGGCTGGCGATGGCACGGAGCCGACCACCTGGCTCCGCAGGATCGGGGGCATCACAAGCATCACCAGCGCCGCCGCGAGGAAGGCCCACTTCACCCGCAGCAGCCATGCGAACGCCGCCAGCAGCAATGGGAGCAGCAGGTAGAACCACTCCTCCACCGCCAGTGACCACGACTCCACGAAGAGCAGATCTACGTGGACATGGAAGTTCTGGAGGAAGACGAAGAAGGCCAGCAGGTTCACGTTCAGGATGCCGTGTATCACACCCAGGTGTACGAGTACGATGTTGACGCCCAGGAACAGGTAGTAGTTGGGCAATGTGCGCAACCAGCGTCGCTGCCAGAAATCCAGCATGCGCAGCCACCACGCCATACCGGGCCGGGAGAACGTGCGCAGTGCGATGCCACCGACCAGGTATCCGCTCAGGACGAAGAAGAGGCCCACCCCATCGCGGGCCAGCATGGCAGGCTCTTCAGGCCAATACGCGGGCAGCACGTAGACCGAATGCCCATAGACCACCAATGCGATGGCAACGGCGCGCATCAGGTCCAGGCCGAAGATCCGCGGGTGCTCCGATCCCTGCATCGGGGTGAAAGTAGCGGTGCTATGCGAACGCCTGCATGTCGCACAGGCGCCGGTACTGCCCACCTGCCGCGTACAGTTCGTTGTGCGTACCGCGTTCGATGATGCGTCCCTGTTGCATCACGCAGATCTCATCACAATGCTGGATGGTGCTCAAGCGGTGCGCGATCACGAGGCTCGTGCGGCCTTCGAGCATCTTGTACAGGGCATCCTGCACCAAGCGTTCGCTCTCGGTATCCAAGGCGCTCGTCGCTTCGTCAAGGATCAGGATCGGCGGATTCTTCAGCACCGCGCGTGCGATGCTGATCCGTTGCTTCTGGCCGCCGCTCAGGCGGTTGCCGCCATCGCCGATGTTGGTCTGGTAGCCATCCTCCAACTGTGCGATGAACTCGTGGGCATTGGCGATCCGTGCCGCGCGTTCGATATCGGCCTGGGCCACACCGGGTGCGCCGAAGGCGATGTTGTTCGCCACCGTGTCGTTGAACAGGATGCTGTCCTGCGTGACGATGCCCATCAGCGCACGGATGTCGTTGATCCGCAGATCGCGGAGGTCCACGCCATCGAGCAGCACCTGTCCATCGGAGACATCGAAGAAGCGCGGGAGCAGGCCGGCCATCGTGGTCTTCCCGCTTCCGCTAGTGCCCACCAGCGCCACGCTCCTGCCCTTGGGGATCGTGAGCCGGATATCCTGCAGCACGGCCTTCCGTTCGCGGCTGGCCGTATCCTTCGGTGCGGCCTCGTAGGCGAAGGTGACATCGCGGAACTCGATGCGGTCATGGAACCCATCGATCGGCTTCGCTCCGGGCTTCTCTTTCACCGTGTTCTCCACTGCGAGCAGATCGAACAACCGCTGACCGCTCGCCGATCCGCGCACGATGGCCGAGTAGCCCTGCGAGAAGCTCTTCAACGGTGGCAGCAGTTGCGAGAAGATGATGATGAAGCCGAGGAAGCTGTCGCCGGTCAACGTTGCATCTGGTCCCAGCACGTAGTACCCGCCGAGGTAGGCGATGGTGGCCATCACCGCGGCACCAAGCGTTTCGCTCAGAGGCGATGCGATGTCCTGCCGGTTCAGCATGGCGATGCTGCTGCGGGTTAGCATCTCGTTCTCGCGTGCGAAACGCCGACTCATGTCCGCTTCGCCATTGAACGCCTTGATCACGCGGATGCCGGTCAGCGTCTCCTCCACACGCGCCAGCAGGTCGGCGTTCTTCTCCTGCACGCGAGTGCTCTTGCGCTTGAGGCTCTTGCTGATGCGGCCGATCAACAGGCCGCTGACGGGCAGCAGCAGCAATGCGATCAGCGTGAGCTGCGGTGCGATGGTGATCATGGACAGCAAGAAGAGCAGGATCGCCACCGGCTCGCGGAAGATCATCTCGATGTAGTACATCACCGAATACTCGATCACGTGCATATCGCTCGTGATCAACGCCAGCAGATCGCCCTTGCGCTCGCCGCTGTGGTAGCGCAGGGGCAGTTCCAGCATCTTGTCGTACACCGCCGCGCGGATGTCGCGCACGATGTAGTTACGGAAGCTGCAGATGGCTACAACGGCGAGGTAACGGAACAGGTTCTTGATCAGGAAGATCACCACCACGGCGATGCTGATGGTGAGCAGCGCGCCCATCTGCCCGCTGTGTTCGATCAACTGCGTGAGACCCCAGTTGAAGGTGCCTTCAAGTCCTTCGCGGGTCCAAAGATCGGCGGGACGCATATGCACGGGCTTCACCTGCCCCAGCAGCAGGCGCAGAAAGGGGATGAAGAGCAGCAGCGACGCCAGATGGAAGACCGTGGCCAGCAGATTGAAGACCACGTTCAGCACCGCATACCGGCGATAAGCCTTGCCATAGCGGAGTATCCGGAAGAAGTTGCGCATCGTGCGGCCCGCGAAGGTAGGACCACTCGCAGGCACCGCCCTACCTTCGCCGCTGAAATGGACAGCGTAAGACAGAACAAGGTGAACAGCCTGTTGCAGAAGGAACTGGCGGTCATCTTCCAGCAGGAGGCCCGCAACCTGTTGCCCGGCGGCCTCATCACGGTATCGGCCGTGCGCGTGAGCCCCGACCTCGGTATCGCCAAGGTGTTCCTCAGCCTGTTCCCGGTGAAGGACAAGAAGGCGGTGATCGAAGTGATCAAAGCGCAGGCCCACCGGTTGCGCGGGCAGCTCGGCACGCGCATCGGCAAGCAGATGCGCGTGGTGCCGGAACTGCTGTTCTATGTGGACGATTCGCTGGACCGTGCCGAGGAGATCGACAAGTTGTTGAAAGGTGAGTGAAAGGTGTGCAACCCAGCGGAATATTCGGGATCGCACCCGTAGCGTCGACCCAGTGCCTTCGCCGAAGCATAGCGTAGGAGGAACGGGGCGACCAATGATACCAAGCCAATAGCATGCAGTACGACCCCGTGAAGCGCCGGTTGGGCGTCGTCTTCAACCGCACGCCGCTCCTGCGCAAGCTGTTCTACAAGCTGCTCGACCTGCTGCTGCTGCGTTGCTGGCACATCCAGCGCGAACTGCGGAAATGGATCGCGGAACGCGCGCAGCAGAACAAGCCCGTCACCGCGATCTATGATGCTGGCGCCGGTTTCGGACAGTACACCTACTGGCTCAGCGGCAAGCTCCCCATAGCGAGCATCACGGCCATCGACGTGAAGGAGGAACAGGTCGCGGATTGCAATGCGTTCTTCCAGCGGATCGGCCGACCACAGGTGAAGTTCGAGGTGGGCGATGTCACCAAGTTCCAGCAGCCGGGTGCCTTCGACCTCGTGGTGTGCGTGGACGTGATGGAGCACATCCTGGAGGACGAGGCCGCGCTGCGCTGTTACAGCACTTCGCTGAAGGCGGGCGGCATGCTCATCATCAGCACGCCGAGCGACCAAGGGGGAAGCGATGTGCATGAAGAAGGGGAAGGCTCCTTCATCGAAGAGCACGTGCGCGACGGCTACAACATCGACGACATCAAGGCGAAGGCGCTGCGCAACGGCTTCAGCAAGGTGGAGACACGATACAGCTATGGCCCACCGGGCAAGGTCAGCTGGAAGCTCAGCATGAAGTGGCCGCTGCTGATGCTGCAGGCCAGCAAGCTCTTCTTCATCGTGCTGCCGTTCTACTACCTCATCGCCTACCCCATCGCCTTCGTGCTGAACATGGCCGATGTGCGGATGACGCACCGAACGGGAACGGGGCTGATCGTGAAGGGGTGGAAGTGAGGTGGTCTGCAACTACGCCATGAGCCCGCCCAGAGCATGATCGCCTGACCCGCCGCAACGATCAACGCCGATCGCGCACCTCCGGCAACGTGTTCACTCCCGGATCGACATACACGGCCCTGATCTCCCGCAGCCGGTAGGACACCGCAGCCGTGGTGGTGTACGCTGGTATTAGGAAATTCAACACCCATGCGAGGAACAGGAGCGCCACCGCCCTGTTCCGGCCCACGCGCACGCCAAGCACCACCACACCGATGACCATGGCCGGAAAGGCCCAGCACAGCATGCGCGTGGTATCGAAGGCGATGAGCAACGTGAAGCTCACCGATACCATCAGCAGCAGCGCCCAGTGGAACCGCCCGTCGCGAAGGCCACCCATGAAGAGCAGCACGGCAAGCACCACCCCATGCAGGCGGAACGCGGCGAAGGCGCCGGCCATGGTCGCCAGCGGGCCAACAGCGAGGCACGCCGCCACGTTCTCCCGGCTGAAGTAGAACGATGTGGAAAGCGCACTGGCATCGTGCCGCAACGCCCACCAGCGGTAGCATGCGTATGGCAGCAGCAGCAACGCGAGAATGAGGGATCGTCGCACCCCGGTCCGCCATGGTACCGCGCCCTGAACACCGGCCACGAGCCACGCCGGCAGCAGGAAAGCGGAGGCATCGTGTGCCATCACCCCCAGCGCCATGAACGCACAGGACACGAACGGGCGTCGGATGTGCAAGAGCGCCATGCCGCACATGAAATAGCCGACCACATCCACCAGGCCCGGTGCTGCCAGCGCTTGCAGGCCTACCGGAGAGAACACGATGGCGAGCATGGCGCAGAAGGCCAGTGTGGGTGGAGCGCCCTCCCTCCTGCACCACACGTTCACCAGTGCCACAAGGCCGACGAGGAAGAACCACGGCACGAACACGAAGAGCGGTCCGCGCAGGTGAAGCACCCACCCGATCAACGGCGCAAGGATCCGGTTCCGCAGGAAATTCGCGCTGTCCACATCCCACGGTGCCTCGGACAGACTTGCGTACAGCAGCCCGTGCGACCAGGGTTCCGTGCCGCCATTCACGTGGATGTATGCCCACAGGACCAGCAGCAGCGCGATCACCAACGAGCCGGTCCACAAGCCCACGCGTGCATACCACCGGAGCAGGAGCGAATCAGCGGTATCCAGGAACGCACCGAACCGATGCACGGGCGGACCCGGCCTGAAGCCGCGTACCCACCTGCCATCGGCGTACAGAACGGCGATGCAGGAGACCGCACCCACCGCCACCACGAGCGGCAGCACGACCCGAAGTGCTAAATGCAGGTCCATTGCAGGAGCAGGATCTTCACGCCCGGTTCTATTGACCGGTCGTGGGCCCTGCGATGATACGGATATGCACGGGACAAGTGCGGTGGTCAGCACGTGGACGTGAGCGGAGACTCCTTCACATGATCCCTGATGTTGTTGAGACGGTGTGACTCGGCCCCCGACGTGGAGTACGGCGCGATGAGGAAGTTCAAGGCCCAGGCCAGCAGGAACAGCGCGGTGGCACGCCTGCGCCCCACGCCCCTGCCCAGTTCCACGCCACCAAGCGCCAGCAGCGGGAAAGCCCAGCACAGCATGCGCGTGGTGTCGAAAGCGATGAGCAGCGACAGGCCGACCGTCGCGGACAGCAGCATGGCCCATTGCGCGCGGCCGTTCCGCAGGCCAGCCCAGAAGAGCGGAACAGCGAGCACAAGCCAGTGCAACCGGAAGACCGCGAAGGCTCCCGCAACAGTAGCCATGGGCCCCACGGCGAGGCAGGCCTCCATGTTGCGCCCACTGAAGTAGAGCGCCACCGAAAGCCCTTCACCGGCATGCTGGACCACCCACCAACGGTACGCGGCATAAGGCACAAGCATCGCCACAAGAAGGAGGATACGCCGGAAGTGCATCCCGAAGGGCACACACCCGACCGCCATGAGCCACGCAGGAATGATGAATACCGATGCTTCATGCGCCATCACCGCCAGGGCCATGCAGGCGCACGATACGATCGGATCGCGCACGCGCAGCAACGCCACGGCGATGAGGAAATAGCTCGCCGTTTCGATGAAGCCGGGCAGTGCCAGGGCGTGCATGGCCACCGGGGAGAAGACCATGCCCAGCGTGATG
Organism: Flavobacteriales bacterium; assembly: GCA_019638075.1. GTDB lineage: Bacteria > Bacteroidota > Bacteroidia > Flavobacteriales_F > PHOS-HE28 > PHOS-HE28. Next base: position 12,473 of record JAHBUM010000005.1, read on the forward strand.
GACAGAGCGAGCAGGGAACCCGCACCCTCCCTTCTGCACCACACGTTCACCACCGTGAGAAGGCCCACGAGGAAGAGCCACGGCACCAGCACAAAGAGCGGACCGCGCAGATGCAGCACCCAGCCGATCAGCGGCGCGAGGATCCTGTTGCGGAAGGGATTGTCCGTGCCGGTGTCGAACGGAGCCTCGGAAAGCGCGGCATAGCAGATGCCGTGTGAAACAGGTTCCGTACCGCCATTCACGTAGAAGAACACCACGACCACCAACGCCGCTGCGATGATCAGCGAACCCATCCACACTCCCATCCGCGCATACCACCGCTCCAGGCGCGCATCAATGACATCCATGGCTGCGGCAATGTGGCGCACGAACGGCCCGGTACCGAGATCCCTTCCCGCCCACCGGCCATGGGCACCCATCACGATGACGACGATGAGCGCACCCATCAGCAGCGCGAGCGGTAGCACGACAAAGAGCGCGGAGTGAAGGTCCATGATGGGAACGGCATCCTCCGCGACCGTCACGAAGGATGATGCGAGGATACGCAAAGGCACGGACCCGGCCAGCGATCACCCCACCGCTGGCACCGCTTCCACAGGCGATCCTTCCTGCTGCCTCTTCCGCCCTTGGTGCAGCACATACCCCACGGTCAGCACCAACTGATCGTTGAACAGCGGCGACATGAACCCATCGCTGTGGTCCTTGACGTCCTGAAGCCCGCGATACGCGCGGACACCCACATCGAACCGCTCGCACAGGCGAACGCCAGCCTCGGCGACCACGCCCACATCGGTACGCGTCAGCCCAAGCTTCTTGGTGGAGTAGGTATGATCCTGCAGGCCAACTCCGATCCATTAACGGTAGGTGGTGAAGGTCCCCTCCCCGGCCATGTACACACTCACTTGGGTGCCCAAGCCGAAGTACACACCACACCATCCGGCCCGCACCATCATCGGCAGCCCGATGTAATGCACCCGCCGATCGCCTTCATACGCCTTGTATCCCCGGATCCAATGCTCCTCGTGCCCGGTGTACGACGACCAGTTCAATCCGGTGGCGAACGAAAGCGGTCCGGACAAAGGATGGCTGGCCGCGATGCCGAGGATCCATCCCGTGCGGTGGCCCACCTCTTGGAACTCGCCACGGCTCACGGCAGGCCGAAGATCCGTCCGCATCCGGGACAGCCCGGCACCGGCGAACGTCTGGACCTCCCATTGGGCCGCGACCGATCCCATCAGCAGAAGACCGATCCAAATGACGATGATGCGTGATCCGTTACGCATGGCTGGTGCGATGTTGTTGAACGAAGATATTCGGATCCGCTTGATCGTGTACGAGTGCGAGGGTGACAGAGTGCAAGAGATGGAGAACGCCTGCCGAGGTTGAAAAACCGGATCTTCGCACCGTTCCCATGAACCTCCCGCTCCTCTTCGCCCGCCGCTACCTCTTCGCCAAGCGGAGCACCAACGCCATCAACATCATCACGGCCATCAGCATCGTGGTGATCGCGGTAGTCACTGCGGCGATGGTGGTGGTGCTGAGCACGCTCAACGGCATATCCGATCTCGTTGATACGATCTACAGCCCGTTCGATCAGGACATCACCATCACGCCAGCGGAGGGCAAGACCTTCGAGCGCGGCACCGTGGACCTGGAACGCGTGCTGGCGATGCCCGCCGTGAAGAACACCAGCTGGGTGATCGAAGAGAATGTACTGCTGCGCAGTGGCGACCAACGCATGGTGGCGACCATGAAGGGCGTGGAGCCACGATACCTCGGCATGAGCCGCATGGCGCGTTACATGTACAGCGGCGAACCCACGTTCGAGGGGCTGACCGGCCCTGCGGCGTTGCTGGGCGTAGGGCTGAAGGCCGAACTGGGCGTACCGCTGGATGACGGTGTGTTCCAAGCCTTGGAGATCAGCGCACCGATCCGCGGCCGCAAGCTGAGCAAGTACCAGCAGCGTGCCTTCGAGACGGTGGCGATCGCCGTGCGCGGGGCTTTCAGCATGAACCTCGATTTCGACATGAAGTACGCGCTGGTGCCCTTGAGCACTGCGGCTGAAGTGCTGCACTACGACAGCGCGGTCACAGCCTTGGAGATCGAGCTCACCGACAAGAAGCACATGGACAACACCGCCGATGAACTGCGCGCGCAGCTCGGCCCCGCCTTCACCGTGAAGACGCGCTACCAGAAGAACGCGCTGATGTACCAGACCAACGCGAGCGAGAAGGTGTTCACGTTCGTGGTGCTCAGTTTCATCGGCCTTATCGGCGCGTTCAACATCATCGCCTCGCTCACCATGATGATGATCGAGAAGCGCCGCGACATGGGCACGCTCGCGGCGATGGGCGCCATGCCTTCAACAGTGCGCGGCATCTTCTTCGGCGAAGGGCTGCTGATCGTGGTGGTGGGCATCGCCGTGGGCCTGTTGTCCGGCCTCGGGATCTGCCTGGCACAACAACACTTCGGTTTCGTACAACTCAGCGATTCCGTGGTCGACGCCTATCCGGTGCATGTGATGGGCACCGATCTGGTCATCATCGCCATCGCCGTGTTCGCGATCGGGCTCGCAGCCTCGTGGATCCCGTTGCGCATGTTGAGCAAGCGTTTCCTGCGGTCGGGGTAACGGGGCAGTTTCCGGTTGTCGGTTGTCAGTTATCAGTTGTCAGTTGACAGTCTCCTTGGTGGTGGCTCCTTGGTGGGACAAAGCTTCAATAGACCTCCGTCCTAATTCGATCCAACCACGGATGAACTCCGATCGACACGGATCGATGGCTGCGGCATCTGTGTCCATCTGTGTTCATCTGTGGTTCAAAAACCGTTGCTCCGCCACAGGCGGAGCAATTAGGACGGAGCTCTAATGCTCAAACTCCAAAGCCGCTTTGAGCTTGGAACTTGAGCCTTGTAGCTTGAAGCTTTGGTGCCGCAGCACGGAAATGATCCGTTCCGTGCAGGAGCCACGGACGCAGGCATTTCCTGACAACTGACCACTGGCAACTGACAACCGCCTACACCACCGCCAGCGCGTACATCCCCTTCACCTCGTCGAGGATCGCCTCCAGCACTGCGGGATCCTTCTCAGTACACAGGCGCAACCGCACCTCCTTCACGTTCGGCAAGCCCTTCAGGTAATTGCCGTAATGACGGCGCATCTCCACCACGCCTTCCCACGGCCCTTTCCAAAGCAATGAACTGCGCAGGTGCTCGCGCGCGGCTTCCACACGGTCGGCCACCGAAGGCGCGGGCAGGTGCTCGCCCGTGGCGATGAAATGCTTGATCTCGTTGAAGATGAACGGATGGCCGATGCTGGCACGACCGATCATGATGCCATCCACACCGTAGCGGGCGCGGTATTCCACGGCCTTCTCCGGGCTGTCGATGTCGCCGTTGCCGAAGATGGGGATGTGGATGCGCGGGTTGTTCTTCACCTCACCGATCAAGGTCCAATCCGCAGGGCCCTTGTAGAGCTGCGCGCGGGTGCGCCCGTGGATGCTCAGGGCTTGGATGCCCACGTCCTGCAGGCGTTCGGCCACTTCCATGATGTTCTTCGTGGCATCGCTCCAGCCGAGGCGCGTCTTCACCGTCACGGGCAGCTTCACGGCCTTCACCACCTTCTCGGTGAGGCGCACCATCTTGTCCACGTCCTGCAACAAACAGGCTCCGGCGCCCTTGTCCACCACCTTCTTCACCGGGCAGCCGTAGTTGATGTCGATCAGGTCGGGGCCGGCGGCCTCGGCGATGCGGGCGGCCTCTTCCATGGCATCCTCACTTCCGCCGAACAGCTGGATGCCCACCGGCCGCTCGTACTCGAAGATATCCAGCTTCTTCAGCCCCTTCGCAGCCTTGCGGATCAGCCCTTCGCTGCTGATGAACTCGGTGTACATCAGGTCGGCGCCGTGCTTCTTGCACAAGGCCCGGAACGGCGGGTCGCTCACGTCCTCCATGGGGGCGAGGAGCAGCGGGAATTCCGGGAGGGTGATGGGGCCGATGCGGGGCATGGAAGCCGCGAATTTACGGGGATGGGCGGGTGTGGTTACCTTTGGGGTATGGACGCCAGAGGACACACGGTCACGAAAAAGGCGCTGCTGAAGAGCGTGCGTGAAATGCCGGACCGCGTGTCCGTGGAGCAATTGATCGACCGCCTACTGCTTCTGAGCAAGATCGAGCGGGGCCTTGAGCAATCCGCTAAAGGTGAGGTCTACACCACGGAAGAGGCCCGGAAGCGTTTGCGGAAATGGTCGAAGTGAAGTGGACCCACGATGCGATCGGCGATATTAATGGGTCGCCGAGTACATCACCCGAGACTCCCCAAGGTCCGCCATACTGATCATGGAGCGCTTCTTCGAATGCGCGGACCTACTGGAGAAGAACCCACGCCGGGGAAGACCGGTGCGGGAGGTCGGCATTGATACGATACGCCAACTCACCGTGAGCAGCTACCGGCTCATCTACTTCATCGTGGACGAGGAGCGTATCGACGTACTGGCCGTCCATCATCAGAAGCGCCAGCTACCGCGAACGCTGATCACGAGGCGGATGCGGAAGCGGTAGGAACAAGAGGCATGTCCGGATGCAAAGAAGCGGTCGTCAGCAAGAAGGTCCTGCTGAGGCATTTGAAAGAGTTGCCCGAACGCGTGCCCGTGGATGAGGTCATCGATCTGATCATGGGGTTGAGCGAGCATGCGCCGAACCCGGAGCGGCCGACCAAGCAGAAGGACGCGTTGAACGCAACAAGCTATCTGCTATCGACCCCGGCGAACCGTAGACGGCTCATGCGGTCCATCAGGCAGTTGCGCGGAGGGGGATGGCAAGGTCGCGGGGAGCAGTGAGCGCCATCAGGTGCCGTTGGGCTGGATCGCGGGCTATCCACTACTTTCGCGGCCCCATCTGGAGAGATGGCCGAGTGGTTTAAGGCGCACGCCTGGAAAGTGTGTTTACTCGAAAGGGTAACGGGGGTTCGAATCCCTCTCTCTCCGCAAACAGCCCTGCGAAAGCGGGGCTTGTTCGTTCAAAGCGCGGTCACCTCCCCGCAAAGCGCCTCCCGCATACCGCGCTCCAGTTCCAAGGGATCCCTTGTCCGCCCCAGCAAACACATCGCCTTGGTAAGCGTGGCCTCCACGGTCATATCACCGCAGGGCACCACGCCCATTTCGGCCAGCGCACGGCTGGTGGCATAGCGGCCCTGCTCCACCCGGCCGCCGATGCACTGGGTCACGTTCAGCAGGATCACGCCCTTCTGTCGTGCTTCGCGCAACGCATCCAATAGGTCGGGATCCGTTGGCGCGTTGCCGCTGCCGAAGGTGGTGAGCACCACCATGCGCAGATCGGGTTGGGTGAGGGCATGGCCCACCCATGCGCCGCGTATGCCGGGGAACATGCGGATCACGGCCACGGCGTCGTCCACCTTGTCATGCACCACCAGCGGGCCGCTGCGGTGGGGCAGGATGGCCGGGCGATCGTAGCGGATGTGTACGCCGGCCTCGGCAAGGGTGGGGTAGTTGGGCGAGCGGAAGGCCTCGAAGCGTTCGGCATGCACCTTCACCGTGCGGTTGCCGCGCATCAGCCGGTACTCGAAATAGACCGCCACCTCGGGCACCATGGCACGGCCCTGCTCGTCCTTCGCTGCTGCGATCTCGATGGCCGTGATCAGGTTCTCCTTCGCATCGGTGCGGATGGTGCCGATGGGCAGCTGCGATCCGGTGAGGATCACCGGCTTGTTCAGCCCTTCGAGCAGATAGCTGAGCGCACTGGCGGTGTAGGCCATGGTGTCGCTGCCGTGCAGCACCACGAAGCCATCGTAGGCATCGTAGTTGGTGCCGATGATCTTCGCGATGCGCACCCAGTCGGCCGGGCGCATGTCGCTGCTGTCGATCGGGGTTTCAAAGGACTCCGAACCCAGCCGCACGTTCATGCGGTCCAGCTCGGGCACCTGTTCCTCCAGGTGCGCAAGGTCCATCGGGCGCAGGGCACCGGTGCGCGGATCGGCGAGCATGCCGATGGTGCCGCCGGTGTAGATGATGAGGACGGAGCGTTGGCTCATCGGTGGAAGATGCGTTCGGCGTTGGCTGTGGTGATGGTCGCGATCTCTGCCACAGTGCGGTCCGTTGCCAGCGCCAGCTTCTCGGCGATGATGGGGATGTACGCGCTCTCGTTGCGTTTGCCGCGATAGGGCACCGGCGCGAGGTAGGGAGCGTCGGTCTCCAGCATACAATGCTCCGGGCCGACCGCCTGCATCGTCTCGAACAGGCCGCCCTTCGGGTAGGTGATCACCCCGCCGATGCCCAGCATGAAGCCGCCCAGCGCGATGATGCGCTGCGCCTGTTCGGGCGTGCCGGTGAAGCAGTGGAACACGCCGCGCAGCTCGGGGCCGTTCTCGGCTTCCACGATGGCGATGGTCTCCTCGAAGCTCTCGCGGCAATGGATCACCACGGGCAGGTCCAGCTCCTTGGCCCACAGCACTTGCAGGCGGAAGGCCTCGCGCTGCTGGGCCAGCCATGTCTTGTCCCAGTGCAGATCGATACCGATCTCTCCCACGGCATGATAGCGCCCGGTATGCAGCAGGCGCTCCACTTCGGACAGGTCCTTCGCGGGGTATTCGCCCACGCTGCATGGGTGCAACCCCATCATGGGCAGGCACACATCGGGGAAGGCATCTGCAAGAGCGTGCATCGGCCCCACGCTCTCCATGTCGATGTTGGGCAGCATCAAGCGGCTCACGCCCGCATCCAGCGCGCGCCGCACCATCTCATCGCGATCCGGATCGAACTGCTTATGGTAGAGGTGGCAGTGGGTGTCGATGAACATCGGCAACGAAGGTAGGGGGAGGGCATGTGAACATGTGCTCATGTGGCCATGCGGGCATGTGTCCATGTGTCCATGTGCTCATGTGGCCATGACGCTCCTGCCGATGTCGTCTGAACCGACCAGCACAGCAGCTACCACCACGAAGGCATTCCATGGACACATGGACACATGAAACTTCCTCCACGCCTGCTTGTGACCGCCGTCAGGCATTCCATTGACACATGAAACTCTCCGCCTCGGCTACATTTGACCGCGATCGGGCACATCATGGTCACATGCCCACATGGTCACAACCTGTCCCGGTTACGGGATGTCCATATGAAGTTGCTCATCCTCCGCTTCTCGTCCATCGGCGACATCGTGCTCACCAGCCCGGTGCTGCGGTGCGTGAAGCAACAACTGAAGGATGTGGAACTGCATTTCGCCACGAAAGCCGCCTTCGCCGATCTCGTGCGCTTCAACCCGCATGTGGACAAGGTGCATGAATTGCGCGATGACCTCGGCGCGTTGATCGCGCAATTGAAGGCGGAGCGGTTCGATGCCGTCATCGATCTGCACCACAACCTGCGCACCGCGCGGGTGAAACGGGCGCTTGGCGTGAAGGCGCACAGCTTCCCGAAGCTCAACATCGAGAAGTGGCTGATGGTACACTTCAAGATGAACCGCCTGCCGAGGCAGCACATCGTGGACCGCTACATGGGCACGGTCGCGAGCCTCGGTGTGAAGAACGACGGACAGGGGTTGGACCTCTTCATCCCACCGGATCGCGAGGTGGAATTGGGCACACTCCCCGCTGCGCACCAAGCCGGGTATACCGCGCTCGCCATCGGCGCGGCACACGCCACCAAGCGCCTGCCACCGCACAAGTTGATCGAGCTCGCCGCGCTGATCGAAGGCCCCATCGTCCTCATCGGCGGGAAGGAGGACCAAGCCGTTGCCCGGTCGATCGTTTCGGCCACGGGCGGGCGGGTGTTCGATGCCACGGGCCGGTACGACATCCTCGGCAGCGCATCACTCATCCGGCAGGCCCGCCGCGTGATCGCGCACGACAGCGGTGCCATGCACATCGCCTGCGCGTTCGCCAAAACCTCCGCAGGGTCTCTCGCCCCAACCTCCGCAGGGTCTCCCGACGAAGGAGGGGACCCTGCGGGGATGATACCGCAGGGTCCTCTGCGGGAGACCCTGCGGAGGTCTGAGGTCATGGAAGTGATGAGCATCTGGGGCAACACCGTTCCTGCGTTCGGCATGGGGCCGTACATCCCCACGCATCCTGAGCGCGCACGCATCGCGCAGGTGAACGTGGGCTGCCGTCCTTGTTCCAAGATCGGCTATGAACATTGCCCACAGGGACATTTCCGGTGCATGGAGGATCAGGACCTTCGCGCTATCGCCACTTTCGCGGACGCATGAGCTGGGACATCTACATCCAAGACCTTCCCGACGTGCCGTCGATCAACGATGTGCCCGCCACGCACCGGCCACAGCCCATCGGCGAACGGTCGTACATCATCGCGAAGATCAAGGAGGCGGTGCCCTTCGCCGAAGAGCAGGACCGCGACTGGCTCTTCATCCGCCAGCCGGGATACGACATCAGCCTGCAACTGCATATCGAAGGCGTGGATACCGTACGCTACGTGGTGGCCCATGTACACGGCGGCGACCAGAGCGCGGTGTGCGTGGCGGCCATTGTGCGAACGTTGGGCCTGCGGGCGCACGATACCGAGACCGGCGAACTGTTCGATGGCAGCAGCCTGGACGAAAGTCTGTGAGCAGTTGCCGGTTTTCAGTTGTCAGGATGCGATCGGCGATGTCCGGTGCTATGTCGAACGGCCGTAGATACCTAAAGGCCATCGGCTACCACAACCACCATAAGCGCCGAAACTGACAACTGCGAACCGACAACCGACAACTGCCCCCCTACTCGAAAAGCGCCTTCAGTTCATTGGCATCCTGTGCCTTCATCTTGCCACTGAGGATCAACCGCAATTGGCGGCGGCGCAACGCACCATCGTACCGCTTCTGCTCCTCCTCGTTCTGGGGCACCACGTCGGTGACGGCGCACGAGCGGCCCGCCTGATCGATGGCCACGAAGGTGTAGATGGCGCTGTTCGCCATGATCTTCTCGCCGGTCATCTGGTCCTCCACCCACACATCGGCCCACACCTCCATGCTCGATCCGAAGCCGCGGCTCACGTGGCTCTTGATGGTCACGAAATCACCCAGCTTGATCGGCCGGTCGAAACCCACGTGGTTCACCGCCACCGTCACCGCCAGCCGCTTGCAATGCCGGTGCGCACTGATGGCGCAATTGATGTCGAGCCATTTCAGCAGTTGCCCGCCGAAGAGATTGCCCAGCGTGTTGGTGTCGTTGGGCAGTACGAGGTGTGTGGTCTCCGCGTAGCTCTCCGTAGTGGGTTTGGGCGTTTTGGTCATTGCGGCGCGAAGGTAGCGGGCGGGAAGGGGTGTAATTGCTGATCTACCTTTGGGTCATGCCCATCGCCGAGATCCCCGCCCTCCTGAAAGCGTTGCACCTGTTCGCGCTCATCGTCTTCTTCGCGGGCACCTTCCACATCGTGCGGCTGTTCGTGGCGCATCGCGAGGCCATGGCGAAGTGGGAGCCGGACCGCAAGATCCTCCTCGACCAGTTCAGCGGCATGGAGCGGCGCGCGCTGTTCTTCGTGATCTGGCCCGCGCTCATCGCGTTCGCGGTGCTCGGCGGCTGGATCCTTGCCATCAGGCCCGCTTTGCTGAAAGTGCCGTTCATGCAGGTGCTCTTCGGCTACATGGCCCTGCTGGCGGCCTATCATTTCTCCGTGCATCGCATACACACCCTGCTGAAGCGCGGCGAAGTGCAATGGTCCGCGTTCCAGCTCTCGCTTTGGGCGCAGGGTGCCACCCTGCTGCTTTTCGTGCTGGTGGTGCTGCTCATCTTCCGCGAACAGATGGGCTGGGTATGGGGTTCGCTGGGCCTGCTTGTCGTGGGCGCGGTGGTGATGTTGGTGATGAGCGGACTGCGCAGGAACACACCGGCGCCAACGAAGGAGGATGCTTGAGATCGGCACACCCGCGCCCGACTTCGACCTGACCGATCAGGATGGCCGCCCCGTGCGGCTGGGCGATCTCAAGGGCCACAACGTGGTGCTCTTCTTCTACCCGAAGGACAACACGCGCATCTGCACGCTGGAGGTGTGCGCCTTCCGCGATGCACATGAGGGCATGATCGGACTTGATGCGGTGGTGTTCGGCATCAGCAGCGATGGCACGTCCTCGCACCGCGCGTTCGCCGACCGTTGGAGCCTTCCCTACCGCTTGTTGTCCGATACCGATGGTGCGGTGCGCAAGACCTTCAAGGTGAACAGGACGCTGGGGCTGTTCCCCGGCCGCGTCACCTACGTGATCGATCGCGCAGGCATCATCCGCGCAGCGGTGAACGATCCGTTGAGCGCCTCACGCCACGTGCGCGAAGCATTGGCTGCGCTGAGTGATCAGAGCACGTCGTAGAACAGCACGCGGCCGTCGTCCGTGCCGATCAGGAGCTGGTTCTCCCACAGCAGCAGCGGTGCCTGATGGTGCTGGTCCTTGTTCTCGGGGAAGGTGATCGTGCGTGTCACCTTGCCATCGGCATCCACGAACTCCACCACGCCCTTCTTCGCGGCGCGCACGGTCACATCACCCAGCTTCACCTCCTTCTGCTGGTAGAAGCGGTCGAAGGCCGAGTTGGACATCTCCAAGCCCATCGCCTTCACGGCGCGTGGGTCGGGGATCCAGCGGTGCGGTGTGAGCACCTTCTCCTGTTTGCCGTTCGCCGCGCTCCACACGGTGCGCTTGCCACTGGGGCCGATCAGCACCACGAACTCGCCGTTATCGTTGAAGCCAGCGTGGTACACAGCGGTGGCGCCATCCTCACTGTATGGGAAAGCGAAGATCTTCTTGCCGCTCTCGATCTCGTGCAGCACGGCGCCGTTGTTGGTGCCCACCAGCACGCGGTCGTTCTTGGGTGCGATGGCGAGCGCCGTCACTTCGGCCTTCCCGGTCCTGATGGTCCTTGAAGGGGTTTCGGTAACGGATTGTGCAGCGGCAAGCTGCACCACGGCGGCCATGGCGGCCAGCAGCAATACACGAATGGTCATGGTCAGGCTTGTTCGATGAGATGATGCTGTTCCATCAACCATGCCAAAGCTTTCTCCTTGTCGGGGAACATCTGGATGGGACGGTGCGGTCTGTTGTGGCGCACGAACACGTTGGCAGCGAGCTGGTGGCCGAAGTCGCGCACCACGATGGCGTCGGCGGCGATGTAGCGGCACGAGATCTCGGACGAGGCATGGGCGCGGGCCTCGCCGGTCATGGTGGTGCCTTCGCCCACCGACACCATCAGCAATGCCTTGCGGCCGTTGCGTTCCCGCTCGATCACATCGAACATCGCCTGCACTTCTTCGGGTTGCACCAGATGGCCGTCCTTGAAGTGCGTATGCACGATATCACCGTCAAGGAACGCCACGGTACAGGCATCAAGCTCCACTACATGCATCGTTGCCATCATGTCCACGGTACGAAGTTAAGACCTCGCGAAGGCGGGGCGGTCACAAGGTCTGGGACTGATGCGCTATTTGCGATACGAGGCGGGTGGCGTGGTGAGGGAGGCTCAGTTGTCAGTTATCAGTTGTCAGTTGTCAGGAATGCCTTCTGCCGTGGCTTCTGCACGAATACCACCCAGCAGCCATGCCTCATGCCTACGGCAGACAAGTCCGGCCTTGCTTCGCCGTAGCGGCTACCGTGCCTGCGCGTAGCCGCTTCGGCGAAGGCAAGGCACGCAGGCACAGCAGGCAGGTGCCCATGAAGAAGCCATGCCTACGGCCTTGCTTCGCCGTAGCGGCTTCGCGAAGGCACAGCAGGCAAGCCTGACAACCGGCAACTGACAACCGACAACCACCTCCCTCACCGCACCAGCAACCACGCCTGTCCCACGCCATCGCGGCGCACGGAAGCCAGCGCCTCCAAGGCCTCCTGGCGATCGGCATAGCTGCCGTAGGCCACGGGGTGCAGCTCGCCGTAGCGGGGCAGTCGCGTGGCATGGTAGCCCTTGTCCTGCAATTCCTTCAGCAGGCGCTCGGCGTTCTCAGGCTGCGCAAAACAGCCACCCACCACGTGGAAACGCAGGCGCATCGCGGACTTCGCAGTGATCGCCACGGCGGTGGTGTCAGCGGGTGCCTCACCGAGGTCCACCGTAAGGGAAACGCTGTCGTTATCGGTGAGTGGCAGGGTCTGCACACCGAAGCTGCCTTCGGGCAGCGCGAACACCGATGCGCGGGCCTGCATGGCAGGTACCGGCTCTGCGCTGGGGCTGTAGGTGGCCGCAGGGCGCGGGCCGAACGCGAAGGCATCGGTGCCGCCGTTGAGGCCGATGTAGCCGATCACCGCGCCGCTGGCGAGCAGCAGGGCCACCGCCGCGGCTGCGGCCCAGTTGCGCGAGCGCGGCTGCGGCACCGGCGCGGCAGGCAGCGGTGTCGGCAGCGGGATCACGCGCGGTTCTGCGGCGATGCGCACCACGGGTGTGGCGGCAACGGGGCGCAGGCCGAAGGCTTCCTTCAGGAAATTGGCCCGGTCGTCGGGGTCGAACTGCAGGTTGCGCTGCACATCGCGGTAGAAGATGCCGATGCGCGGGATCTCCACGCGGCCCGTGGCGTCCAGTTGCTCGCGCCACACACCCACTTCCCGGTCTATCAGCGCGTTGGCCGCTGCGAACCCGATGCCATCGCGCTGGGCAAGGTGGTCGGTGAGCAGGCCATCGTTGCGCAGCAGGTGGCGGTTGAAGCCGACCTCCTTGCTGGGCGGATGGATCAACTGCCGCGTCTCGTCCAAGCGGGCCGGGCGGTATTGCGCCAAAAAGCCGCCCCAGCCGGGCACGATCACACAATCGTGTTCGAAAAGCAGATGATGAAGGTCGCGTTCGAGGCCCATGATCCGGCGTGCAAGATAGCGGGGAGGAAGGGAAATGCAGTAGCTCAGAGTAGCGAGTGGCGAGTAGGCGAGTGGCGAGTACCGCGTGATGGAAGCTGCGGTACTCGCCACTCGCCTACTCGCCACTCATGTCCTCGCTACTCTCCTCCTTGCTTCCTCCAGATCGGCCGGGGTGTCCACGCAGAACGAAGGGTGTTCCGTAAGGCCCACGCGCACGTTGTAGCCGTTCTCCAACCAGCGCAACTGCTCCAGCGATTCGGCCAGTTCGAGGCTTGACGGGCTGAGCTTCACCAGGTTGGCGAGCACATCGGCACGGTAGGCGTACAGGCCGATGTGCTTCAGGAAGCGGAACGCCGTGTGGCGCGGGCCGGTGGTGTGGTTGCGCAGCACGGGGATCGCCGCGCGGCTGAAATACAGGGCATCGCCATGGATGTCGGTGGTGATCTTCACCTTGCCGGGATCGTCGAGATCGCGGTCGTCGGTGAGGTGGTGCGCAAGGGTGGCCAGTCCGCCGGGGGCTGCGGCCAGCGTAGCGCACAATTCGTCGATCTGCGCAGGCACGAGGAAGGGTTCATCGCCTTGGATGTTCACCACGGCATCGAAGTTCTCCGCCCCCATCAATGTCAGTGCCTCGTGGCAGCGGTCGGTGCCGCTGGGGTGTTGTGTGCCGGTCATCACCACGCGGCCACCGGCAGCGGCCACATGGTCGAAGATGCGTTCATCATCCGTGGCCACCACCACTTCATGCAGCGCGGTGGCCTGTTGCGCGCGGTCGAGCACACGCAGGATCATGCTGCGGCCACCGATGTCGGCCAGCGGCTTGGCGGGCAGGCGGGTGCTGGCGTAGCGGGCGGGGATGATGCCGAGGATGCGGAGGCTCATGGCGGTCACAGATTCAGGCTCAACTGCGTCGGCAGTTATCAGTTGTAGTGGTTGTCACTGCGAGCGAAGTGAAGCAGAGTTGTCAGAATGCTTCCGGCTCATGCGTGTCACAGGTTCAGGCTCAATTGCACTTGCATGGTGCGCGGGGCTTCGATGGCGAGCGGGCGCATGGAATACTCGCGGTTCATCACGTTGTTCATGATGAAGGCCGCGCGCACCTGTGGCGTGATGTCGATGCCGATGCGGGCGTCGATGATGGTATCGCCCGTACGGTGGGTGTCCATCCACTCGTGTACGCCGGTGCGCAGGAACCCGCTGTCATCCAGCGTTACGAACGCCTTGTCGATGTTGCGCACGTGGCTGTTGTAGCGCACACTTCCGCCGATGAGGATCCGCTTGTACTGTGCCTGCAGATCCAGCCGGAAGAGCTGCCTTACGCGGAACTTCAGCACGTGGTCCGTGGTATCGAAGCTCGTGTTCGCGTAGGTGGATGGCGCGAACGTGGAACCCGGTACGGGGCTGGCGTAGACGTGGTGCGGCGTGGTGCTTATCGGCAGCGTGTTGGTGTAGCCCATCAACGTGGTCAGCTCCACGGCCCCGATCTTCCCCCTGCCGGTCACCTCCAGTTCCCAGCCGGTCACGCGCGCGCCACCGGTGTTCACGCTCTTGAAGCCGAACGAACTGATCTGCGCGCCCGGCCCCCATTGCCCGAAGGTGAACTCCACGTAGTTCTCGAAATCCTGCTGGAACACCACGGCATCCACGTAGCCCATGAAGCTGCCGATCTTGAAGCCCTGCTTGATGCCGCCTTCCACGTTCCAGCTCTTCTCCGGCGCAAGGTGCGGGTTGGGGAACACCTGCAGCATGCCCACGTTGGTGCGGATGAACCGCTCGCCGATGGTGGGGAAGCGGAAGCCCTGCCCATAGCTCGCCCGCAGATAGGTGGCGCGCAACACCTGATACGTGGCCCCCGCGCGGAAGACAGGCTGCGCTGCCTCGGTATCCTCCACCACGAACCGCTCGTAGCGCACACCGGCGCTCAACGCCAGCTTGTCGAAGAGCTTCTTGTCCAATTGCAGATAGGCACCTGTGTTCAGCGCCTCGTTGCGGGGATCGCCATCGGCATTGCCCACGTACAGCTCGGCCTCGGAACGCACCCTGCGACCAAGGATGCCTGCGGTGGCCACCGTTTCGCCGAAGAGGTTGAACCGCTGCTGCACCTGATACTCGGCATGCAGTGTGGTGTTGCTGTTGCCCTGTCCGTTGTCGTTGTCGAACACCTGCCGGTGCATGCGTGTACGCAGGGTGTGGCGCGTACCTTTCTTCGAGAGGTAGTCCACGAACGGGTCCACGTAGAACTGTGTGCCGCGCGTGCGGGTCACGGTGCCGGGACTTGGGCGGTAGAGGCCCTCGCCGATGTTGTTCCAGATGAACACGCTGGTGCTGCGGCTCTTCATCGCGTTGGCGTTGATGCCGTAGCTGAGGCCCTTCACCTTCCCATTGCGCCAGCGCGTGCCGATGTTGAAGCGCACCCGGTTGTCGTAGCCGCCGGGGCCGGTGCGCAGAGGATCCCTTCGGATGCTGTCCGCCGGGATGGGTTCGGGGCCGACGTAGCCGTTATCCGCGAACGCATTGCCACCCAGCACAAGATCGAACTTCCCGAACTGCCGCGCGTGGCTGAAGCTGGCGCCGGAGACCATCGGGTTGTTGTCGCCCCACCAGCGGGCGGCGGCATTGGCGGGCGCATCGTAGGAACCGGAGAACACCGTGGCCTTGGTGGTGGGCGTTTCACGCGGGTAGGCGGTGCGCACGTTGATGACACCGCTAAGGGCCGCGCTGCCGTACAGCACGCTGCTGGCGCCCTTGATCACCTCGATCTGTTCTAGGTTCTCGATCGGCAGGAAGCTCCAGTTCGGTCGGCCGATGTCGCCGCTCAGAATGGGCACATCATCCACCAGCACCTGCACGCGGCTGCCCGCTCCGTAGCTGAAGCCGCTGCCCGCGCGGATCTGCGGCTCCTCGTCCACGATCACCACGCCGGGCACCTGATCCAGCGCATCGCTCAGGCTTACGATGTTCTTGTTGCGGATCAGGTCCGGCTTTATCACGCTGAGCGATTGCGTCACTTCGCCCACACGCTGCTCGAACCGGCCCGCACTGATCACCACCATGTCCAGCTGCGCCACAGAAGGGCGCAGGCGCACGTCGAGGGTCCATGAGCCAGCTTCCGACAAGACCACCCGGCGCGTCACGGCGGTGTAGCCCACGCTGGAGAAGGTGATGGTGTACTCCCCGAAGGGCAGCGGCATGCTGTACGCGCCCGACGGATCGGTGGCCACACCCCTGCCCGGCGCATGGGTCACGTGTACCCCGAAAAGCGACTCACCGCTCAGGCTGTCGCGCACCATACCCTTCAACAGGGAGGTCTGCGCTGTGGCGGAAAACACTCCCACAAGCGCGAAGCATGCTACGATCAGCCTCGTCATTACCCGCCTATATTCGTCCATTCGTATTCAGTGGTTGCCGCCCTTGGGGCTGCGGGTAAATGTAGAAAAAGGCCCTTCCGGCCATGGGGGATCAGGAACTCATCCACCGCATCGCGCTCAGCCTGCTCAAAGGCATCGGACCGGTCAACGCGCGCAACCTCGTGGCCTGGTGCGGCGGCGTGGATCCCATCTTCACGGACAGGAAACTGAAGAACACGCTGGAGAAAGTGCCGGGTATCGGGCCGAAGCTCATCGCCAGCATCACCGACAGGAAAGTGCTTCCCGCTGCGGAGAAGGAGCTGGCGTACATCCGCCAGCACAAGCTGCGCGCACTGTTCTATTTGGATGCCGACTACCCACGCCGCCTGAAGCAGGCCGAGGACGCGCCCGTGATCCTCTTCGTGAAAGGTGCTGCGGAACTGGACACCGAACACATGGTGAGCATCGTGGGCACACGCACGCCCACCGAACACGGCAAGCGCCTGTGCCTGGAACTGGTGGAGGGACTGAAGGAATGCAACGCCACCATCGTGAGCGGGCTGGCCTACGGCATCGACATCGTGGCGCACCGGCAGGCATTGAAATGTGACATGCCCACCATCGGCTGCGTGGCGCACGGGCTGGACCGGCTGTACCCCGGCGAGCATGCCGCCACCGCGAAGGAGATGGAGAAGAACGGCGCCCTTGTGACGGAGCTCACCAGCGGCAGCCCCTTCGCGCCCGGCAACTTCCCCGCGCGCAACCGGGTGATCGCAGGCCTGAGCGATTGCACCATCGTGGTGGAGAGCGGACCGAAAGGGGGCAGCCTCATCACCGCTGACATCGCCAGCAGCTACGACCGCGAGGTGTTCGCCTACCCCGGCCGCCCCACCGATGCGCGCAGCGAGGGCTGCAACAAACTGATACAGCAGAACAAGGCCGCCCTCATCACCAGCGCGAAGGATGTGATCACACTGATGGAGTGGCTGCCGAAGAAGAAGAAAGCACCCGTGCAGGCCGCGCTCTTCACCGACCTGATGCCCGACGAGCAGACCTTGGCGGACCTCATCAAGGCGCAGGGAAGCGCCCACATCGACGACCTCTGCGCGCGCAGCGCCTGGACGCAGGGCAAGGTGGCGGGCCTGCTGCTGAACATGGAGTTCAACGGCGTGGTAAGGAGCCTGCCGGGGAAGCTGTATCAGCTGAATTGAACCGGGGCCGGTGGATGGCCGGTCCCAAGGCTTCGTCCGGGTGCGGGCACCCCCTCTACATTTGGCCTGCTTTCCAATGAAGCACTTAACAAACACGCGATGGCAAAAGCGAATAAAGCGGTTGACGCCTTCATGGCCGACATGAAGAGACGCAACGGCAACGAGCCGGAGTTCCTCCAGGCCGTGCATGAAGTGGCCGAGATGGTGATCCCTTTCATCGAAGCCAACCCGAAGTACAAGGGAAAGATGCTGCTGGAGCGCATGGTGGAGCCCGAGCGCACCATCATGTTCCGCGTGCCCTGGGTGGATGACCGGGGCGGCATCCAAGTGAACCGAGGCTACCGCGTGGAGTACAACAGCGCCATCGGCCCGTACAAGGGCGGCCTGCGCTTCCACCCGAGCGTGAACCTGAGCATCCTCAAGTTCCTTGGCTTCGAGCAGACCTTCAAGAACAGCCTCACCACCCTGCCCATGGGCGGCGGCAAGGGCGGCAGCGATTTCGACCCGAAAGGGAAGAGCGATGCCGAGGTGATGCGCTTCTGCCAGAGCTTCATCACCGAGCTGTGGCGGCACGTGGGCCAGTTCACCGATGTGCCTGCGGGCGACATCGGCGTGGGCGGCCGCGAGATCGGCTTCCTCTTCGGGCAAGACAAGCGCCTGCGCAACGAGTTCACCGGCGTGTTCACCGGCAAGGGCATCACGTGGGGCGGCTCGCTCATCCGTCCCGAAGCCACCGGCTACGGCTGCGTGTACTTCGCCGCCGAGATGATGAAGGAGAACAAGCAGGACTTCAAGGGCCGTATCGTAGCGGTGAGCGGCAGCGGCAACGTGGCGCAGTACGCCATCGAGAAGGCCACGCAGCTCGGTGCCAAGGTGGTATCGTGCTCCGACAGCGACGGCAGCATCTACGATCCCGCAGGCATCACCGGCGAGAAGCTGAAGTTCATCATGGAACTGAAGAACGTGAAGCGCGGCCGCATCGAGGAGTACGCGAAGAAGTTCAAGGGAAGCACCTTCAAGAAGGGTGCCCGCGTGTGGGACGTGGTGCCCAAGTGCGATGTGGCCCTGCCCTGCGCCACGCAGAACGAGTTGGACGCGAAGAACGCGAAGGACTTGGTGAAGAAGGGCGTGAAGTACGTGGCCGAAGGTGCCAACATGCCCACCACGCCCGAAGGCATCGAGGTGTTCCACGCGGCGGGCGTGGCCTTCGCGCCGGGCAAGGCGAGCAACGCGGGCGGCGTGGCCACCAGCGGCCTCGAGATGAGCCAGAACAGCCTGCGCCTGAACTGGACGCGCGACGAGGTGGACCACCGCCTGCACAAGATCATGAAGGACATCCACACCGCCTGCGTGAAGTACGGCAAGGATGGCAAGAGGATCAACTACGTGAAAGGCGCCAACATCGCAGGCTTCGTGAAAGTGGCCGATGCGATGCTGGAACAGGGGGTGGTGTAAGGGCCGGCAATGGAAGAACGAGGGGGCCATCTCTTGCGAGGTGGCCCTTTTGCTTGGAATGTGCGGGGAGTACTGTTCAAGAGATCGCTCCACCACCGATCGTTCACATACGCCCACCCTTCCCGATGTACGGGTGCGGCTACCGTCCAGGTGGCCCACAAAGCAACGCCCTGCACCATGAGAACACCTTCCCTCCATCGCCATGCGCTCCTTGTCGCCACCATCGCAGTACTTGTCCACCCGCTTGCCACGCGGGCGCAAGACGGCGCGGTGGATCCCGCCTTCACCGCAGGCACCAACGGCAGTGTGAACCACATCGTGCGGCAGCCCGACGGACGCCTGCTCATCGGTGGTGACTTCACGGAGGTGAACGGCACCGCCCGAGGCAAGGTGGCGCGCCTTCTTGCCGATGGCTCCTTGGACACCGGGTTCGCCACCGGGACCGGCTTCACCGGAACCTACCCGGGCGTGCGTGCCCTCGCCCTCACCACCGACGGCAAGGTGCTGGTGGGTGGATCGTTGACGGCGTATGATGGCATCGCTGTGAACCACCTGGCCCGGCTGAACAGCGACGGTACGCTCGACAACACCTTCACCACCGGCACCGGACCGAACGGCGAGGTGCGCGCATTGGCCGTTACCGCTGACGGGCACATTTGGGTGGGCGGCAGCTTCACGCAGTATGCTGGCACGCCCGCCAGCAACCTCGTGCGCCTCAATGCCGATGGCACCGTTGATGCCACCTTTCAACCGGTGGGCACCTTCGGCCCGCAGCCAGGCTCCTTCGGGTCGGCGGTGCATGACCTGGCGATCCGCCCCTCCGGCGGTGTGCTCGCCGTGGGCGACTTCGGCACCTTCAACGGCGACAACCACCGCAACATCATCCAGTTCCTGGCCGATGGCACCGTGGACCCTGGCTTTACCACCGGCTCCGGTGCCTATGGCGGCTACCACCTGCGGCTGGACAAGGTGGTGCCAGCACCCGATGGCGGGGTCTATATCGTAGGCGACTTCACCTACTACAACGAGGTGTTCCGCTCGCGCATGGCGCGCCTGAACGCCGATGGCAGCCTGGACACCACCTTCGACCCCGGTGCCGGACCCACGCAAGGCCCGGTCGCCGCCGGGCCGATCCCCATCACCTGCGCAGCGGTCCAGCCCGATGGCCGCCTGCTGATCGGCGGCTGGTTCACCCGCATTGCCGACACTCCGATACGCCGCTTGGCGCGGATCCTGCCCACAGGCACCCTCGATCCCACCTTCGACCCGGGCGCGGGGCCTGTTGACGCGGACCAGTTCGATTACATGGTGGCTGTCCTCGCCATCGAGCAACTGCCGGACGGCGACCTGATCGTGGGCGGCACGTTCGACATCTTCGACGGTGCCGCACATGCCAACCTGGTACGCATCCGATCCAACACCGGCACCGGGATCGACGACCACCCAAAACCGGAGCTTCACCTGATGGCCGATGCCTCCATGCTGCGTGTGAGTTCCGATGTGCCACCAGCACGGATGCAGCTATTGGACGCCATGGGACGCGCCGTGCGCGAGGCCGCCCGCACCGCCGAACTGCCCATCGCCAGCCTTGCCTCAGGGGCCTATGTGCTGCACGTGCATTGGGCCGATGGCAGCCAACAGGCCGTGAAGTGGGTGAAGGGTTGGTAGTGCTTCACGACCACCACCGGAGGCACCTCTTCGGCTGTCCCCAAAAAGAAACCCCGCCGACCATGTCGCGGGGTTTCCATCCGTTCAAGCCGCTTGTTCAGCAGAACTCGTCGTACGCCATCATCAGGTTGTCGGCGATCATCTCGGCGCTGCGGCCTTCGATGTGGTGGCGCTCAAGGAAGTGTACCAGCTTGCCATCCTTGAACAGCGCCATGGCCGGGCTGCTGGGCGGGTACGGCAGGAAATGTTTGCGCGCTTGGTTGGTGGCATCGGTGTCCACCCCGGCGAACACGGTGACCAGATGCGCCGGGCGCTTGGCACCGGTGAGCGAGAGCTTGGCACCGGGGCGGGCGGCACCAGCGGCGCAACCGCACACGCTGTTCACCACGCACAGCACCGTGCCGGGCTGCATCAGCGCCTTGTCCACTTGTTCGGGGGTCTGCAATTGTTCAAAACCGGCGGAGACCAGGTCGGTCTTCATCGGGGCTACGAGCTCGGGAGGATACATGGGTTCGATACGCACCGGCGATGAGGTTGAAGCCGATGGGCGGTGCAAAGATACTGGGTCCGTTGTCGGTTGTCCGTTGTCAGTAGCGATACTTGAAAGGGTGCGCGTTGCCTGTGACAGCGCATGTGCCTATTCCGCAAGTCGGCGATCCGCGATCGCCGGAATTGCTCCATCATTTCACCCACCCTGCCGCCACCAAGGAGACTGACAACGGACATCTGACAACCGCCTCACAACGCCCTCTTCCGCCTGAAGAACGCCTTCAGCAGATCCGCGCATTCGGCTTCGAGCACGCCGCCGGTCACCTGGGTCTTCGGGTGCAGCAGCGCGCCACCGATGCGGCGGTAGCCGGCCTTCTCATCGAACGCACCGAACACCACGCGGCCCAATTGCGCCCAGTGCATCGCCCCGGCGCACATCACGCAGGGTTCCAGCGTCACGTACAGCGTGCAATCCTTCAGGTACTTGCCACCGATGTGCCCGGCGGCGGCGGTGATGGACTGCATCTCGGCATGCGCCGTCACATCGTTCAGGCGTTCGGTGAGGTTGTGGCCGCGCGCGATGATGCGGTCGTTGCACACCACCACCACGCCCACGGGCACCTCGTCGGCCTTGAACGCCTGCTCGGCCTCCTTCAGGGCCTGGCGCATGTAATGTTCGTCGCTCGTCTCCAGCATCATGCGGTGGTGGCAGCGTGGGTCTCGGGCTCGTTCACCAGCACGTTCTTCACCTCTGACTTGATGTCCTTGATGTTCAGTTGCAGGGTGACGCGGCCGTTCCATTCGTTCTCTTCCAACGTATAGAGCACGCTGAAGGGTTCGCCGCTCTTCACCCGTTCGAAGTGTCCGCCCATGCGGAACCCGATGGCATCGAACGTGGGGCCTTGTGTGCCCGCCATGCGCAGGCTCATCTTCAGGTGATCGTCGCCCACGATGCGCGCGTTGCCCGTATCCACCACACCGCGCGTAAGGAACACGGGCTTCATGTTGCCAGGGCCGAAGGGCGCCATGTGGTGCAGGATGCGCGCGAGGCGATCGTCGAGGTCCGCAAGCCGCACCTCGGCATCCACTTCCTCCTCCGGTGTGCGCAGCGCGGGATCCAGCGTGGCGCGCACCACCTCATCGAAACGCGCGCGGAAAGCCTCCACGTTATCCAACGGCATCGTCAAACCAGCGGCGTAGGTATGGCCGCCGAACTGCTCCAGCAGGTCGCTGCACGCATTGATGGCCTCGTACACATCGAAGCCCTTCACGCTGCGCGCGCTGCCCACCGCCCTGCCCTGGCTGGCGGTGAGCACGATGGGGGGCCGGTAGTATTGCTCGATGAGGCGCGATGCCACGATGCCGATCACGCCCTTGTGCCAGTTCTCGTTGAACACTACCGTGCTCCACGCCCCGCGCACGAAATCGTCCTGCTCGATGTGGCCGAGCGCCGACTCCGTGATGCTCTTGTCCAGCTCCTGACGCGCCGTGTTGTTGCCGTCCACGCGTACGCCGATGTGCTCGGCCTGCGCCTGATCCTTCGCCAGCAGCAGCTCCACGGCCTGCCGCCCATGCTCGATGCGCCCCGCCGCGTTGATGCGCGGCCCGATGATGAACACGAGCTCCGACACGCCGAGCCTCCGCTTCACGTTCGCCATCTGCATCATCACCTTGATGCCCGGCCGGGGATCATGGTTCACGCGCTTCAGGCCGAAGTGGGTGAGCACGCGGCTCTCGCCGGTCACAGGCACGATGTCGCAGGCGGTGCTCACGGCCACCAGATCGAGCAGCGGCTCCAGTTCGGTCAATGCGATGCCGTTGCGCTGTGCGATGCCCTGCGCCAGCTTGAATCCGATGCCGCAGCCGCTGAGTTCCTTGTAGGGATATGGGCAATCGTCGCGCTTGGGATCGAGCACAGCCACGGCCTTCGGCAGCGAATCGCCGGGCCGGTGGTGATCGCAGATGATCATGTCGATGCCGCGCTCGTTCGCATAGTCCACCTTGTCGATGGATTTGATGCCGCAGTCCAGCGCGATGATCAGCCCCACCTTCTCCTCCGCCGCACGGTCGATCCCTTGGAACGAGATACCGTAACCTTCGGTATACCGGTCGGGGATGTAGAAAGTGATGTTGCCGGTGAAGCGCAGCAGGAACGAGTACATCAGCGCCACGGCGGTCGTGCCGTCCACGTCGTAATCGCCGTACACCATGATGCGCTCGTTGTCGCCAATGGCGCGCTCGATGCGCTCCACGGCGGCCTGCATATCGGCCATCAGGAAGGGGTCGTGCAACTGCTCCAGCGAAGGGCGGAAAAACGCCGATGCGATCGCGGGCCGGTCGATGCCGCGCTGCACCAGCAGCCGTGCCCCGATGGGCGGGCACTTCTCGTTCGTCATGCCCTGTACCTCCGCTTCACCGGCCTGCGGCTTCAACCGCCAACGCTTCGTTCGTGCCTCACGCATGGGGTGAAGGTAAGATCGCACCGGGTATCTACTCCTTCATCAGCATCTCCCGCGCCGAGGCCAGCCCTTCGCGCGATCGTGCATCCAGTTCGGGCATGCGCAGCCCCATGGCTTCCATCTGCTCACGCACCAGCCGCCCCACGATGGCGCGCGTTTCCCACTGATCATCGGCGGGCACGATGTACCACGGCGCATGTGGGGCGGCCGTTGCGCCGATGGCTTCGGCATACGCCTGCTGGTAGGCCTCCCAATGGCCGCGCTCCTTCACATCGCCGGGGCTGAACTTCCAGTTCTTCTTCGGGTCGTCGATGCGTTCCAGGAAGCGTTCCTTCTGCGCGGCTTTCCCCATGTGCAGAAAGAACTTCAGGATGGTGACACCCTGCGCGGCGAGGTACGCCTCGAAGTTGCGGATGGCCGCATAGCGTTCCTCCCAGAACGATGCAGGAAGCTTCGCAGGATCCACGCCGGGGATGCGCTGCGCCGCGAGGTATTCGGGATGCACCTTCACCACCAGCACCTCCTCGTAGTGGCTGCGGTTGTGTACGCCGATCATGCCCTTCGCGGGAACAGCCTTCGCGTGGCGCCACAGGAGGTCGTGCGAAAGCTCCTCCGCGCTGGGTGTCTTGAAGGACGTGACCGAGCAGCCCTGCGGGTTAACACCGCTGAGCACATGCTGGATGCAACTGTCCTTGCCTGCGGCATCCATGGCCTGGAAGATCAGCAGCAAGGCATGCGAGCCTTGGGCGTACAGCACTTCCTGAAGCTCCGCAATGCGCTTGCGATCCTCTTCCAGCGCCGCCTTGAGCGCCTTCTTGGTGGCCACATCCGGAAGGTCCGTGGGGTGCTTGTCCAGGTGGATGGGGCCGGAGTGAGCGATGCGGCAGAAGGACAGGTCGGCGTCTTGGTGCATGGGGCGCGTGTCGGGGGCGGCAAGTT
>JAHBUM010000050.1 GCA_019638075.1 Flavobacteriales bacterium
GATCCTGCGGCCAGCCTTCCTCACCGGGGCATACCTGCACATACCGTGTGCGCACGGCCTCGACGGCATCGGACATCTTCAGGCTTGCCTGCTCCAACCGCGCCGCGAACACCCTGCGGCAACGGCGATGATAGATGGCCGACAAAGGCTGCAAGTGCCCATCGCATTGCGGCACCACGGCATCATGCCCGTCATCGTGGAGGGCTTTCAGCTTTTCGATGAGCGCCGCGTTCACGTTGGGCATGTCGCAGGCCAGCACGATGAGGCGATCGTTCCACGCATAGCGCAACGCGGTGACGATGCCACCCAACGGCCCCAGCCCCGGCGTGTCGTCGGCGATGGTGAGCAGGCCGATGTGACCGTACTTCGCGGGATCACCGATGATGAGCAGCTCATCCACATGCGGGCGCAGCACATCCAGCGCGTTGGCGATCAACGTCACGCCGTCGCGCTCGATCAATGCCTTGTCGCGGCCCATGCGGCTGCTCCTGCCACCAGCCAATACAACGCCCGCCCAGCCTTGTGCGTTCATTCGAGTTCAGTGCGGGGATCGGAGATAGCAGACAGAAAGCAGCAGGCAGTCGGCAGCGGGCTTGATCGGGGCATCTGCTGCCTGCTGCTTTCTGCCTGCTTCCATCGCATCGCCTCCTCAAAGAGATGTCCGGTCGGCTTACCCGCTAACATCACGATAGCACCCATCACTCAATTACACGGAAGATGATGCACCTCGATGGGATCGCCGGCCTGCCACGTGCGCCGATCCGCAGGCAGATAGGCGAGCGCATCGGCCTCCACCAAGGTGCGCAGCATGTGCGAGCCTTCGTCGGCCAGCAATGTGACACGTCCGTTCCTCACCTGCGCGGCGCGGAACTCGGCGCGGTCGCCCTTGACCTGCACAGCATGCGTGATGGGCAGCACATCGCTCTTCGGCCACGGATCGCTGGCGCCCTGCATGGCGCGGAGGAAGGGCAGCACGTATTGCCAGAACAGCACCATCACCGCGCGGGGGTTGCCCGGCAGCGCGAACACGGGCAGATCGCCCAGTGTGGCGAAGAGCATGGGCTTGCCGGGTTTCTGCGCCACGCCGTGGAAATGGATGGTGGCGCCGAGCTGTTCCAAGCACGTGCGCATCAGGTCGTGATCGCCCACGGAAACGCCGCCGGTGGTGATGAGCACGTCGAAGTCCGAGGCCACGCGCAAGGCTTCGGTCAGTTCGCGCGGATCGTCCTTCGCCGTGTCCGCCTCGGCGTGCAAGCCTTCATCGTACAGCGCGCCCACGAGCATCGCATCGTTGCTGCTGAAGATCCGCCCCGGCGGGATGATCGAGCCATCGACGAACTCGCCACCCGTGCGCAATATGCCCACCTGCGGCTCGCCGTACACGGCCACTTTCCGGACGCCCGTGGAAGCCAGCAGCCCCACCGCCGCCGGGCCGATCCGCGTACCCGCTTTCAGCAGCACATCGCCCGCTTTCACCTGTTCACCTTTGTAACGCACATTTGAACCGGCACGGAGCTTGTCGTCAGTGTGCGTGATCGCATCGCCGTCGCGTTGCACGAACTCCTGCATCACCACGGTATCGGCGCCTTGCGGAAGCATCGCCCCGGTGAAGATCCGCGCGCATTCGCCGGGATGCAGCACACCGTTGCACACCTCCCCGGCCGCGATGTCCGCCACCACCTTCCACGCCGCGTGTCCCGTGCCGTGCGCGAAGGCATAGCCATCCACCGCGCTCATGTCGAACAGCGGATGATCGAACGGCGCGGTCGCGTCCTTCGCCAGCCGGAAGCCGATACAGTCGTCCAGTTCAACGAAGTCCGCACGCATGATGGGCACATGCGCCATCATGATCCGTTTCGCTTCCTCCACTGCGATCATGCGAAGAACAATTTGAAGGATGCGAGCAACAGCACGATGCCCAACACCTGCCGCAGCCGCAGCTGGCTGAAGCGTTGCGCGCCTATGTACGCGCCGAGCGATCCGCCCGCGAGCGCCGCCGCGATCCAGATGAGGTGATCGGGACCGAACATGCTGAGCCCTTTGGAGACCGCCACGCTGATGAGGCCCGCAGCACTGTTCACGAAGATGAACGCCGCGCTGACGGCCGCGCTCTCCTTGGCCGTGCTCCAGCCGAACACGAGCAGCAGCGGGCTCAGCAGCACGCCGCCGCCGATGCCGATCATGCCGGAGACCAGCCCCAGCACCGCGCCGATGGCGAGCGCGATGGCGAGACCGGGCATCTCCTTCCGTTCATCGCCTCCGCCGAAGAAGCCGAGCAGCCGCGCCACCGCGATGATCAGGCACACGGCGAGGATGCGCTTGTACACCACCACATCGAGGTGGATGCGCGCGCCGATCCACGCCATGGGCACCGAGGCGATCGCGAAGGGCCAGAACAGTTTCCACCGGAAATGCCCGGCCCGCGCGAACTGCACGAAGGCCATGGCGCTCACGAAGAGGTTGAGGAGCAGCGCCGTGGGCCGCACCACCTCCGGCGCGAAGCCGAGCAGGGTCATCACCGCGATGTAGCCGCTCCCGCCGCCGTGGCCCACGCTGGCGTAGAGGAAGGCGACCACCGCCAGCAGCAATGCGATCGTGGCTTCGTTCATGCGTGGTGCATCGGGTCGATGGGTGTGTCCATGAACTCGCCTGCCTCCGGCCCCATGATGCGCATCCAGCGGCCGTGCCCGGCATCCACAAGGTCCATCACACCGGCAAGGCCATCGCCACCCTTGAGGATGTCCGCGATGCGCAACGCCATGAGCGATGCGGTGAGCGTGGTGACGGCGGCGGGCACATCACGCATGTCGCACCCGAGCTGATCCTCCGAGGTACGGCCTTGGAAGAAGCCACTGCGCTGACGCATGTGTTGTTCACCGCTGCACGTGATCACCTGTACCTGATGGCCGTGTACCGCGCCGCTTACGAGTGGGATGCGAAGCTCGCGACAGGTGCGTTCGATCAACGCGCGCGCGGCGAGGTCGTCGGTGCAATCGGCCACCACCGCGCTGCCCTGCAACAGTGCAGTGATGTTCCTGGCATCCACGAAGCGGTGTTCGGCGATCCACCGCACATCGCGCCGCATCGCCTGCATGCGTTGCACGGCGGCCTCCGCTTTGGCGCGGCCCACATCGTCCGTTGCATACAGCAGTTGGCGCGTCAGGTTCTTCGCCTCCACGGTGTCGCCGTCGATCACGGTGATCGCATGGACATCCATCGCGCCCACGAGCGGCAACAGCGCACAGCCCGTGCCACCGGCACCGATGATGGCGATGCGTACGTTCCTTGCTCCGATGCCCTGTTGAAGGCTCACCGGCGCAAGGTAAGGCCGGGGATGCGCCCCTATTCGGTGCGGGTGTACGTCACATCCACCGACCCGCTCACGGGCTTGGTGCGCCCGCTCGCTTCGTTATGGACGGTGGCTTGGAAACGGGCCTTCAAGCGGCGCGCAGTGGCATCGTGATGGTCGATCGCGATCCAACCCGCGCTATCGCCCACCACGACGTAGGGCGTGCCCGCGCTCATGAAGAGGATCGCGTTGGTGGCCTCGGAAACGGTGCGTGTGCCAACGGCGAGCTGATCGATCTGAACGGAGAAGGTGTTGCCCAGCAGGCCGATGCCCGTGATGGAAGCGCTCGTCCCATCGGACATGGCGGTGATGCTGGCATCGGCGCAGAACGAAGCGCCATCGACCTCGGCCTGCACGCGTGCGCCATCAGTGCCGCAAGTGCTGGGGACAAGGCCGAGCTCTTCGGCCACTTTCTTGCCCGCTTTCGCGCAGGCTGCGAGCGTGACCAACGATGTACACAGAAGGATCAGGTTGATGTGGCGCATGGGCGATGTACTTGCGCGCCTTGTACGCACGGACGGAGAGGCGGGATACAATAGACTTCTTTCGTATTACGACGGAGGTCGATCGCAGATCATTGGCCCGCCCCATCCCCGGCGGAGGCTTGCGATCCTGCGGGTGCCCCGGCTTCCGGCTCCGGCTCTTCGATGGTCTGCCGACGGATGCTTTCGCGGTGTACGGCATCCATGTACTCGCGCACGAAATCCGCGCCGAGGCCGAGGTGTGCGGCAAGCTCCAATTGGCGCTCCATGATGCGCTCCCAGCGTTCGGGTTGCAGGATGGCCACGTGATGCTGTCGCTTGTGGTCGCCGATGCGGGCGGCGATGTCCATGCGCGCGGCCAGCTTCTGCGCGATCTCCTCATCGAGCTGGTCGATCAGGTCGCGCAACTCCTCCAACCTGTCACGCATGCCCGCCGTGGGCAGCGCCTGACGGAAGATGAGGCTGCCCACCAAGCGTCCGTAGTCGGCCGGGGTAAGCTGCTGGTCCGCATCGCTGCGCGCGTTCGCCGGATCGCTGTGTACCTCCACCATAAGGCCCGAGAACCCGAGATCGAGCGCCTGCTGCGCCACGGCACCGATGCGGTCGCGGCTGCCGCTGATGTGGCTGGGGTCGCCCAGCAGCACCAGTTCGGGGAAGGCCGCTTTCAGCCGGATGGGGAATTCCCACATGGGGCTGTTGCGGAACGGCGTGCGCTCGAACCACGAGAACCCCCGGTGGATGGCGCCCAGCCTGCGCAGCCCCGAACGATGCAGTCTTTCCAGCGCACCGATCCACAATTGCAGATCGGGGTTGATGGGGTTCTTCACGAACACCGGCACATCCACCCCGCGCAGCGCATCGGCGATCTCCTGCACGCTGAACGGATTGGGCGTGGTGCGCGCGCCCACCCACAGCATGTCCACACCGCCCTTCAGCGCCGCTTCGACATGCTCGGCCGTGGCAACCTCCACCATGGTGAGCAGCCCCGTAAGCGCCTTCGCCTGTGCCAGCCACGGGAGCGCGACAACACCCATACCCTCGAAGGCGCCCGGCCGTGTGCGCGGTTTCCAAAGCCCGGCACGCAGCACCTGCGCCGCGCCCGTGGCCGCTATGCCGGTGGCCGCAGCCAGCACCTGCGCTTCGCTCTCCGCGCTGCACGGACCGGCGATCATCAACGGCTGATGCAGGCCAAGCCCCCATGCAGCCAATGGCTGCGGCTGCAACGGTGTAGCGGCGGACATGCGGCAAAAGTACCCGAGAGTATGTGAGTGGAGAGAGTTGGCGAGGGGCGAGGGGCAAGTTGGGAAGGGGCAAGTTGGCCTCAGAGCACCTCGCCAACTTGCCCCTTGCCAACTCGCCCCTTCCCAACTTGCCCCTCGCCAACTCCTCCACTCTCCCTCTTCCGATATTCGTACCGCCGGACCATCGCCTTGCCGTGAAGAAGACGCTGCTCATCCTTCTGCTGCCGTTCGCGCTGCTGCTCGCCTGCACGCGGGAAGACCTCGGCCCGATAGCAGCCGATGACGATCCCGAGCGGCTTGTGCTGGATGTGGATCAGCTTCCTTTCCAGACACTCTCCGAATACCGCTTCTTCAAAGGCCCCATGGCCCTGCACAGGCCCGTGCCCGGCGTGCTGCCGTACGAGCCCATCAACACGCTCTTCACCGACTATGCCCACAAGCTCCGCTTCGTGTGGATGCCACGGGGCGCGCAGGCCACTTACAACGGCGATCACGAGCTGCTGGACTTCCCCGATGGCGCCGTGCTGATCAAGACCTTCTACTACGACCGCGTGCTGCCCGCCGATGCGCGGCGCATCATCGAAACGCGGATCATGTTCAAGCGCGACGGCCGCTGGGCGTTCGCCAACTACGTGTGGAACGCCGAACAGACCGAGGCCACGTTGGATATGAACGGCAGCACCACACCCGTGTCGTGGACCGATGAAGGCGGCCACACGCGGGCCATCGAATACCGCATTCCCTCCAGCGCGGAATGCCACACGTGCCACAAGATGAACGAACAGCCGGTGCCCATCGGCCCCAAGCCGCAGAACCTCAACAGCCCCTTCGCCTACCGCGATGGCGTGCAGGACCAGCTCGCCCGCTGGACCGCCGAAGGCTACCTCTCCGCCACCCGCCCCAAACGCATCGCGACCATGCCCCGCTGGGACGATCCGCAGGCAAACCTCAACGACCGTGTGCGCGCCTACGTGGACATCAACTGCGCCCACTGCCACCGCGATGGCGGCCATTGCGATTACCGCTCCATGCGCTTCGCCTTCAACGAGACCGCCGATCCCGCGAACCTCGGCGTGTGCGTGCCGCCCGATGATGCCCTGCTGCCCCAGCACACGCACATCGTATCGCCGGGCAACGTGCCGCGCTCGCTGCTATACTACCGGATGTCATCCACCAATGCAGCCGAAGCCATGCCGCTGCTGGGGCGGACCATCGTGCATGACGAAGCCCTTGATCTGATCACCGCGTGGATCGGGAGCATGGGAACGACCTGCGAATAATGGTATTGGTGGATCATTGGCCATTGCACCCGTACCAGCGACCCACTGCGCCAGCCGAAGCATGGCGAAGGCTGGGTGGGTCGCTGGTACGGGTGCATGGACCGATGCCAACGTGATGGATCATCACCCTATCGCCCATCGCGTGGCGCGATCAAATTCGCGAACAGCCGATACGCTCCCGGCACACCCGCTGGCAATTGCCGGAAGAAGCTGATGCCCGTGTACACATACCGCCCCTTGCCGTAGTCGCAGGTGACGAGGCCGCCGTTCAGCGGTTGTTCGCCGGGGTCGTTCCACGCGATCAGCGGGGTGTAGTGCGGGTCCAGTTCGCCGAGGAAATAGAGGCCGCGCTCCTGCACCCAGCCGCCGAAGTCGGCGGTGGTGATCTTGTTGGGCGTGCTCAGCAGCGGGTGCTTGGGATCGAGGAAGGTGGGCGGCGCTTCCTCCACGGTGACACGATCGCGGGTGATCTTGAACGGGTACGGGCCGAGCGTGGGTGGGTCCACCACCATGTCGCGCACACCGGACAGGCCGAAGCTGGGCGTGGTGTTGTACTGCACCACCAAGGTGCCGCCTTCCTCCACATATTGCTTCAGCATGGGGTTCAGTTCCTTCAACGGCTTCACGGTGTTGTAGGCGCGGATGCCCACCACGATGGCGTCGTAGGTCTTCAGGCTTTGCAGGGTGGCCGTAGCTGGATCGATGATGTCCACCTTCACGCCGAGCTGTTCGATGGCTTGCGGCACATCATCACCGGCGCCCTTGATGTAGCCCACGGTCCTCGCAGTGGTCTTCACATCCAACGGCACCAGCTTCACCTCGGCGGGCGTGTAGTATACCTGCGGCATGATGTGCGGGTAGTCGATCTCGTGCAGCGTGCGATCGGCCTTGCCCTTCGGACCTACGAACTCGAACCGGGCTGCACCGGGCTTGGCGTTCGCGGAAGGCATCAGTTGGAAGGTGAACTGCTGGCGTTCGTTGCGCTGTGCGATGTGTACCCGCTTGATGTCCTTGGTGGTGCCCCAGCCTTCGGGCAAGGTGATGTTGAGCTGACCGACCAAACTATCTGTGAGGGCTTCCACCTCCACTTCGATCTCCTGTGTACCACCTCGTGCGATCAGGTTGTTCACCTTCGGGATCACCGAGGCCACGGGCGTGACGTAGACGGGGCGGATGCGTTCGCCAGCAACGCGGTCGACCCATTTGTGGATGGGCAGGACCGAGCGCGATACAACAGCCGTAGTGTCCGTACCGATCTGAATGGCCAAGTTGATCTTGCGTTGATCAGCGGGACGACCGATCTCCCTTTCTGAGTTCAACTTATACAAATTGCCATGAGGATGCCGAAGCCAGAATGGTTCATCAACATAGTAGCTGATCGCCCAGTCATCGAATGGGATAACCAAGCTGCCGAACGCTGGTATATCCTTGATCTCCAACTCTGGATACTCTTGTTCCCAATGCCTGTTCGTGGATGCCTCCAATAGATGGTTCGAGACATTGCTCCGGTTGGTAATGACCATCTCTGATGCGACGTGCCCTTCACCTACAAGAGCACGCGGTGCCAGTGATTCGATGGAAAGGCCAAGACAATCCCCGACCAATCGGTTCACCTCGTCCAACTTGTGGATGGCTCTTCCTGTTACGCCATTGTGCCATGACATGTCGTTAAGCAGATCGGTCAAACCGGATACGCTTTTCGAAGGTTCAACAGTAGAATAGTCTGAGATGATCGCTTGGATGCGTGCTTGATATTCCGGGACCCTGACCCTCTCCCACGTCATATCGATCCCCTCGAAAATGTCCTTCGTCTTCGGCCTATCACCCTTGATGAACTTCAGGTATTCCAGCGATTCCCCCCGCGTTTCCGCCGCACCGAACCCTTGGCTCTTGTGCATGCTGCGGCTGCGTCCGGCGAGTTCGGTGTAGCTCACGCCCAGCAAGGGATCGTAGCCGCCCACGTCCACGGTGAACCAATCGGCATCGGTCTTGGCGAACTCGGCCAGATCCTTCTTCCACCACGTGCTGCCGTTGAAGAAGAGGCGGCGCGGCTGCCACACCTCCAAGCCTTCCTTCAGTTGCTCGGGGAACGCTTTCGGATCACCGGCGAGGTCGAAGGCTTCGTGGGCTAGGATCGCGCTGGCCTCGTGGTGGCCATGCCCCGCCGAGCGGTCGGGCGCGAACCGGGTGATGATCACATCGGGCCGGAAGGTGCGGATCACGCGCACCACATCGCTGAGCACTTCTTGTTTACCCCACTTCTCAAAGCTCTCGGCCGCGTTCTTGGAAAAGCCGAAGTCCACCGCGCGGGTGAAGAACTGCTCCCCGCCATCGATGCGGCGCGCTTCCATCAGCTCCTGCGTGCGGATGATGCCGAGCGCATCGCCCAGCTCGGGGCCGATCAGGTTCTGGCCGCCATCGCCGCGCGTGAGGCTAAGGTTGCCGGTACGCACCTTCTTACCATTCGCCAGCCAGGTGATCAGGCGTGTGTTCTCGTCATCGGGGTGCGCCACGATGTACAGCACGCTGCCCAGCACGTTGAGCTTCTGCATGCGGTGCAGGATCTCGGCGGCGTTGGGCTGGGCGGGCGGGCGCTGGGCGGAAAGGTGAGGAGTGAAGGGTGCGGTGTGAAGGGTGAAGGCGAGGAGCGCGACGCGGGTAAGGCGTGCGCGGAGGAACGCGAAGTGCATGGAGCGAAGGTAGGGAGCACAGGCCACGGGCTTCGGGCCTCTGGCTACCGGCTGGTCGGCCCTTCGTAGCTACCTCATCAGGATCTGCAAGGCACCTCGGCTGCTGCCGACCTGATAGCTCCTGATGAGTAGCCCGAAGCCCGTAGCCTGCGCCCCCATCCATTGCACCACCTTCAACGTTCCACCCCGTCTATGCGTCATGTGGAAGGCGGTCCTGCCTATGTTTGGTTGTTATGCTATGTAGAGGCGGCACGGCATGGCGCGTCATCATCCGGCGCGTGCTCCCTGTTGCGTTAGGGCTGCTGTCCGGCGTACGGGGAGGGCATGGCCCGGATGTGGCGCGGATGGAAAGCCGGAGCGATGGTGCCGCGATGACCCCAATGGCCTCGTACGCGGCGGGCAGCACCACCGAAGCGGAGCCATCGGCCTACCGCATCGTACCCACCGGCGCGGCCTGCACGTTCAGCAGTTCCAACCCCACCCACGGCTTGGCGGTGGACTACACATCCACAGGGTTCACCCTCTTCCCCAGCGCGGACCGCAGGGGGCCGCATGTCGCCTTCCTGTTCGAGGGGCTTGGGCGCAACGGTGCCACGGAGCGCCCGGGACCGCTTGCCGGGCAACAGGTGGCCGATGGCACATTGGAGGTGGAGCTGGGTACGGTGCGCATGCGCTACCGGAACGATGCCCACGGCATGCGGCACGATGTGATCGTGCATGCGAAGCCCCAAGGCGATGGCCGGTTGGAAGCGCGGTTCCGGCTGCAAGGCGGCCTGCCCGCCATGCAGAGCGGCCCCGATGAAGTGGTGTTCCATCGCTTCGATGAGCAGGCCGTGGCCTTGGTACCAGCGATACGCTACAGCGGCCTGAAAGCATGGGATGCGCAGGGGCGCGTGCTGCCCGCCACCATGGAACTGCACGATGATGCGTTGGTGCTGGCGGTGGTGGACGAGGATGCCGAATACCCCATCACCATCGACCCGCTGTCCTCCACACCCGACCGCGAGATCGTGGGAGCGGCGGGGGAAAAGCTGGGCCACAGCGTGGCCACCGCCGGTGATGTGGATGGCGACGGGTACAGCGACATCCTCGTGGGCTCGCCCGGCTGGGGCACACCCTTCGCGGGCGCGGGCCGGGTGCAGCTCTTCCTCGGCTCGGCCAGCGGCATACCCGCCACCCCGGTGTGGACCTACCAAGGCGTACAGGCCAACGACAGCTTGGGCCTCAGCGTGAGCAGCGCGGGCGACATCAATGGCGATGGATACAGCGATGTGGCCATCGGCGCACCGGGCCGGAACGGGGCGAACGCGGGAGCAGGGGCCGTGCTCGTCTTCCTCAGTACCGGCAGCGGCCTCGGCGCGACCCCTTCATACACGTTGACCGATGCTACCGGTACCGCGAACGCCGCGTTCGGCCGTTCAGTGGCCCTTGCCGGTCGCGTGAACAACGATGATTACAGCGACATCGTGGTGGGCGCTCCGAGGGACAATGTCTCCCGAGGAAAAGCATACTGCTACCACGGCGGTCCATCCACACTGACCTTGGGCTGGTCGGCGGCTGGCGCGTTGACGAACAACCGGTTCGGCTTCAGCGTGGCCGGTGCGGGCGACCTCAACGGCGATGGGTACAGCGATGTGGTGATCGGTGAACCGGGCCGGATCAAGTCAGTGTTCGCCAGCGCGGGCGCGATCCACCTCTTCCAAGGAAGTGCCGGCGGATTGGTCGCCGCCTCTCCATCGCTGCAACAGCCTGTCAGCAATTCGGGCGCCAACTTCGGCTACAGCGTATCCTGCGCAGGCGACATGAACGGCGATGGATATGCCGACATCGTGGTGGGCGCGCCGGGCCGTCTCAGTGGCGATGGCTCGATATACGTGTACAGGGGCGCCTCGAACACCATGCTGCTCGATATTCCCTCCCAGCATGCTGTACCGCTTGTCCGGGATGGCTCCCTCTCCTCCACGGAGCGCTTTGGATACTCCGTGGGCTTGGCCGGTGATGTGAACGGCGATGGCTATGCCGACATCGTGGTGGGCGCTCCGAACAGTTCAAGCAACAACGGCAAGGCACAGGTGCTGGGCGGCAGTGCCACCATCGACCTGAACGCCGCACCGCTGCTCACGGTCAATGGGTCGGCGATGGCCCGCTTGGGCGCAGCGGTATGCACCGCCGGTGATGTGAACGGCGATGGCATCAGCGACCTGTTGCTGGCCGCGCCGGACCAAGGCGGCACCGGGGCGGCGAAGGTCTTCCACGGTGCACCCGATATGCCTGCCACCACCGCCAGCTGGTCCATCCAAGGCACCGTCAATTCCCAGTTCGTGGGCAAGTGCGTGGCTTCGGCCGGTGATGTGAACGGCGATGGGTACAGCGATGTGCTGGTGGGCGTGCCGGGAGGTCCCGGAATGAAAGGCGAGGTGCGGCTGTTCTACGGCTCGGCCACCGGCCTGCCCGCCACGCCATCGTGGACCAAGCAGGGCGAGAACGTGGAGGATCGCTTCGGATCCGCCGTGGCCTCGGCCGGTGATGTGAACGGCGATGGATACAGCGATGTGATCATCGGTGCACCGGGCTGGCCCAATGGCGTCTCCGGCGCGTGGAGGGGGAAAGCCTACCTCTTCCTCGGCTCCGCAAGTGGACTGTCGGCCACGGCCACATGGACCAACACGGGACCGGCATCGGAGAGCCGCTATGGTTATTCCCTCGGCAGTGCCGGCGATGTGAACGGCGATGGGTACAGCGATGTGATCATCGGCGCTCCCTCGTTGAACAACGGGCCGGGCACCGGCGCGGGGGTCGCCTACGTGTACCATGGCTCGGGTGCAGGGCTGCCTGCATCGGCGGACTGGACCATCCAGAGCCAACAGCACAGGACAGGCCACAGCAGCGACTTCGGATCGAGCGTATCGCTGGCCGGCGATGTGAACGGCGATGGATACGACGACGTGATCATCGGCGACCACTTCTACGAGCATGACGACCCCATGGACGGAGCCAACCGCGGGGCCGCATTCGTTTTTCACGGCTCGCCTGCGGGGCTTTCCCCAGCGCCCAACTGGGCGGCATACGGCGCGAGCGACGGGGATGAGTTCGGCAGCAGCGTGAGCTATGCCGGTGACGTGAACGGCGATGGATACAGCGATGTGATCATCGGCGCCTACAAGAAAGGGGCCGCTATGCAGGGGGGCGCCTACGTATACCTCGGCTCGCCCGCCGGTGGGTTGGGGGCCGTTGCCGTCTGGGCCATCAATGGTGTGTTCGCCGGGGACCAAGTGGGCGAATCCGTCTGTTCCGCAGGCGATGTGAACGGCGACGGATATGGCGATGTGGTGGTGGGTTCCTCCACGAAGGATGCCCTCGTGCTCGTCCCCTACTCCTATAAGATAGCCGCAGGCAATGTCGCGGTGTATCTGGGGGCTGCTGCGGGACCATCGGCCACCCCGGCTTGGTCCGTGGATGGCGCCAACGCAGGCGACAAGATCGGGGTGTGCGCTGCGCTCGCGGGCGATGTGAACGGCGATGGGTACAGCGACATCGTGAGCGGCATCGGACGCATGCCCGCTTCGCCCTACAGCGATGCCGGGGGCGCGCTCCTGTATCCGGGCAATGCGGGGCGCGGCCTGTCCATGCCCACCTTCCAGTACCGCAGCAACATGACGCCGGTGCGCACCAGCAACGGCACCTTCCAGTCCGATTGCGAATGGGTCATCGGCCAGTACGCCCGCAGCAGCATGGGCCGCGCCAAGGTGAAGCTCGTCTGGCACAACGAAGGCCATGGCCCTGTCGTGCCTTTCCACGCCTTCGACAACAACAGCACCGCCTTCTCCGGCGAGCAGGCTGCTTGGGCCAATACCACGGGCACTCTTCTCACGCAGACGCTCTCGACCGCGCCGGGCGTCACCGGCCACCCGCAGTGGCGGGCGCGCATACGCTACCACCCCACCGCCGCGCTGGATGGGCGCGTCTTCGGCCCTTGGCACATGCAGGGCGTGCATGATCTGCAGGTGCCCAGCCTGAAGACGGAGTACGGCACCTGTGGCCTGCTGCCGGTGGAACTGCTGAGCCTGCATGCCACATGCACCGGCGGCGGAACACACTTGGAGTGGGCCACCGCCACGGAACGCAACTGCGCCACCTTCTTGGTGGAACGCTCGGCGGATGCACACCGGTGGGAGCGGCTCGGCGTGGTGGCCTGCGCAGGCACAAGCTCCACCCCGCAGCGGTATTCATTCAACGACGTGGCACTGCTTCATGGCCCCACATATTACAGGCTGCAACAGGTGGATGCCGATGGCTCAGTGAACATGCTGCCCACGGTGACAGTGGAAGCCTGTGCCCAAGCCGCAGGAACCATGCAGGCATGGCCCAATCCGGTGTCCGATGTACTGCACGTGGATCACCGCAACATCACCGGGCAGCTTTCCGAAAGCGTGGTCATCGAGGTGATCGACGCCACCGGAAGACCCGTAGCTACCCTGACGGCGCAGCATGATGCGGGTCCGGCACACATCGGCATGGCAGGCATGGCGGCCGGTGTGTACGCCGTGGTGGCACGCAGCGCGGATGGAACGCTGCTCGGGCACGTGCGCGTGGTGCGGGAGTAGGGTGGCGGTAATTGCACAACAACGGATCAGAGGAAGCACAGGTGGTTCCAAGGCATCGTGGCCGGGATCCAAGGCTTCTGTAGTGATGGCACACGTTCTTGTGCCGAAAGATCACGCGACTCCGGCTCGTGGCCGGAGTGACAATGGGGTGTATGACGATCGGAACGAGCGGCCTTGACCGGAGTCGCGAAAATGCTCTCCGCAAGCCACACCGTTCGGGCAAACAATGTCGTCCAATTTCGGCTACGCCCTGTCAGACAGCCTGCCTGTCGGCAGCTACAGTGTGTACACATCTCGGAGGGCGCATCGGCCGAGGCCGGGCTGAAAGCCCGGTACATATCAGCCCATAGCGTTGCCATGGGCTGGAAATACGGCCGTATTCAGGGAGGGCTGAAGGCCCGAGACATACCGGACGATGTCTCGGGCCTTCAGCCCTGAACGCGTGTGCATAACGAACCCATGGCGTTGCCATGGGCTGATATGTCACGGGCCTTTGGCCCTTTGAAAAGATGTGTACACACCGTAGCTGCCGGTGGGCATGTCGACCTGTACCGGGTAACGATCGCAAGCCTGCACTACCCCCAAAAGCGGAACCCCGGCCCGGCCGTCATGGCCGGGACCGGGGTCCGTCTCGCCCCCCAAAACCACCGGGGGTCAACTCACGCTTACTTCTGGATCACCAAGCGCTCGGTGTATGCTTTGCTGCCTGCGGTCACATTCACCAAGTACATGCCGTTGGCGATCTCGCCGTTCAGGTCGAGGCTCGTCTTCACGAAACCATCTTGAACAGCGATCGTGCGGGCGGTCACCTTCTTGCCGGTCAGGTCGAAGATGTCCACGCTCACCGTGCTCACGCCTGCCTCAACGCTGCTGAGGTTCACGAAGAGCTGGTCGCCATTGTTGGGGTTCGGATACATGGTGAAGGTGCTGTTGGCATCGACCACCATGCTGCTGCTGCCACCTTGGGCTTGGGCACCGCTGATGGTCACCTTGCACACCTTGCCCCAAGCCTCCGCGTCAGCACAGGCTGCGGCTTGGCCAGCGGTCGCCGGGCCGAAGCACCAAGTGGCGCCACCGTCAAGGCTCACACGCACATCCACGTCGTAGGTCTTGCTGGGTTGCAGCTGGGTGCCAGTGCTGGCAGCCCAGTTCAGCACCAAGCGGGCGCTGGTCTGCGCCGGGCGCACGATGCAGATGCCTTCGCTGGCGATGCGGAAACGGAACTGGTAGCGCACACTGCTGCTCGCCACCGTGGGGATGGGCTGCGGCGGGTTGGCCGTGATGCGGTTGCCCGGGGTGCTGCCACCGCCGAAGCTGCGCGTAACGCCGCAGCTGTAGTCAGCCGTGTTGGCCGGATCATCCTGCAGTTTCACGCGCGGGCAGGCCGCCAGCGTTCCGTCGATCTTGAACAGGCAAGCCGGGCCGAAGGGCTGGTTCACACCCGCCACACGGGCACGTACACGCACGTTCAGCAGTGTGTTGGCAGGAAGGTGTGGCGTAGCGCCGCTGTTCACCCAGCCGTTCACCTTGAAGTGGTTCGCGCGCAGGGCGCCGGTGCCGTAGCCATCGCTGGTGCTGTGGCTGCGGAAGCGACGGAAGTTGTAGCCACCGTTGGGGTCGAAGAACCAGAACTCGTAGCCGCTGTTCGCGTTGCTTACGCCGTACTGTGCGCTCACGGTCGATTCTTCGGCCACCACGATGAACTTGTTCGCCACCCAGTCCAGCTTGTCGCAGCTGCTGAAGATCAACTTGGTGTCGCCGATGGGCACGCAGAACGCGCCGTTGTCGTAGGCGTTGCTGATCGCGCTTGCGCTGCCGGTGGTGAAGTTGCCGAGGTTGTCGATGATCCTGCGGCCGTTGGCGCCGCTCTCGCGCAACTGGTAGCCGCCGGTCACGAAGCCATCGCCACCGCTGTCCATCACGCGCAGGCGGAAGCAGCCGATGGGCAGGCAGCAGGGCTCCACGATCGGCTCGGTGATACCGCTCTGGTAGCCGCCACCGCTGCACACCACGGTGCCGTCGTTCTGGTAGAGGATCTCCCAGCTGATCTGGTCGCTGTGCGTATCCGAGCGAAGGTCGAGCACGACGTTCTGCGAGCAGGGCGTGCCCGCGCAGCCGCAGAACACGTCCCACACCTCATCGTTGGTGCTGGGGTCGTAGTCGTCGCAGGGCGCGCCGGGCAGGTTCGGGCCACCCAGTTCGCCGAGGCAGTCGGGTACCTCGCCCCGGCAGGTGCAGTCAAGCTGCCAGGTGTCGTTCAGCGTGCCGGGGTCGCCGTCCACGCAGGGTTCGCCGGGCAGGGCGGGGCCACCAGGTACCCCTTCGCAATCCAAGGGGATGCCCACGCAGTTGCACTCCTCGTCCACGGTGTCCTCGCCGGTCATGTCATCGTGGTCGTCGCAGGGCGATCCGGGTTCGGGACCACCGGGGCACAGGTCGATGCAGTCCGGCGTGCCGTCCTCATCGCTGTCCGCACCGCCGTTGGCTTCGCCCGGGGTGAGGCAGGTGAGTACGAAGTCCATGGAATTGTCGTCCGTGTCCGCTCCATCGGGCATGCGCGAGAGGCCCAGGCCGACCGAGGCGGCATTGCCGGGATCCGTCGGGGCCGAGCTGCCTTCCGTGGTGCTCATGTCGCCTTCGTAGCTCATCTGGTCGATCACGATGTCGTCTGCGGTGGTCAGGCGGATGCCGTCGGGCGAGCCGTTCTGGATGCCGTCGGTGGTGAACGCCACCAGGTCCACGTTGGGCACCAGAGCGCTGCCCACCACGTAGTAGCCGCCTGCGGCCAGGGTAAAGGCGGGCAGGGTGATGGTATTGTACGGCGAGTCAGTGGCTCCGTTCACGAGCACCAGCTTCAGCCCGCCCAACTCGACAGGGGAGGCGCCGGTGTTCTTCAGTTCCACGAATTCGGCATCGTCGCCCGCGCCGGGCATGTCGTAATCCACCTCGTTGATCACCAACGAGGGCGGGGGCAGGCAGTTGGGCGAAGCGCCGCTCACCACCAGTGTTTCGCAGGGCTCCTCGAACGATACCGAGTATCCGGTGCCTTCGGTGATGCCGCTGATGATGATGCTGCCGTTCGACACCGTGCTGGGGTCATCGCCGCCGATGGTACCCGAACCGCTGTTGTTCACCACGCTGGTGCCTTCCTGCATGCCCGTATAGGGAATGGTGAGGGTGTAGG
>JAHBUM010000051.1 GCA_019638075.1 Flavobacteriales bacterium
GAACTGTTGCCGGACAACATCCCGTTCATCGGCAACTTGGATGAGGCCACTGCGACCGCCGTGCTGATCGCGGCATTGCGCTACTTCGGATACGACGTGAGCGATCTGTTCGGCAGGAAGAAAGCCATCGACTTCGGGAAATAGGGGCGGCATGGTGAAGATGGCGAAGAAGGAGCCGCGTTCAGCCGGGATGAAGCCGAACTGATCATCTTCGCACATGCCGAGATCCATTCCCTCCATGCACGGTATAGCCACCGAACGCCTGCTGTTCCGCACCACCACCATGGATGACCATTCATGGTGGATGGAATACATCAACAACGCAGAGGCCATCCGCTTCATGCCGTTCACGCTGGGCAGTGCGGACGATAGCCGGGCCTTCATCCAGCGTTCGCTGGATCGCTTGGCGAAGGATGGCTCAGGGCTCAATGCGATCATCGAACGATCCATCTGCAACTCCGTGGGCATGGTGGGTTTATTGACGCAGGAGGTTGATGGCGTGGATGAACTGGAGATCGGCTACCACCTGCTGCCTTCGGCTTGGGGCAGGGGCTATGCGACGGAAGCCGCGATCGCCTGCAAGGAATTCGCAAGGGCGCATGGTCTTGCTCCTTCGGTGATCTCGTTGATCGATCACGGGAACCACGCCAGCCAGGCCGTGGCGAAACGGAACGGCATGGTGTACGAGAAGGATACCGTGCATCGCGGTGTGCCGGCGATGGTGTGGCGGTACATCTTCAGATGATCGCGTTGCGCGACGCTTCCAAATAGCTGTTCAGCAGATCGGCCAGTTCCTGGTGCTTGTACCCGTAGTTGTCCGGTAGCGCACCATCGAACCCGGACCATGCCCGTGCCAGTGAACGCAAGCCACCTGCGTTCTGCCTGTGCGCATCGTGAAACAACATCCCCACCTGCCGGTGCTTCTGCCGGAAGGGTCCGTGCCATTGCGTCCATTCATGTACTCCAAACTTATGCACGTGTTCCCAGGGAACGAACGACTTCCTGAACATGGCCTGGATCAAAAGGCCACGTTCGGTCAAGACCACCTTGGACGGTGCGAACGTGAGCTGCGCCATCACAACAAGCGAACACGAACCGAAGAGCAGCAGCACGAACCAACCCTTGGCCCGGTCCGTGGGATCCCCATCCGAGATCATGTGCCATCCGGCCCAACCGAATAATACGCAGATCAACAGGATGGCAAACCACTTCCAGGGCCGTGGTTTGAGGACCAGAAGAGCCTTATCCATCGGCCCGGTCTACCCGAACTTCTCCGGCCGCATCTGCGGGAACAGCAATACCTCCT
This sequence comes from Flavobacteriales bacterium, assembly GCA_019638075.1. GTDB lineage: Bacteria > Bacteroidota > Bacteroidia > Flavobacteriales_F > PHOS-HE28 > PHOS-HE28. The sequence continues at coordinate 1,307 of JAHBUM010000051.1, forward strand.
GTATCGCCGGGTTATCGGTAAGCAGCATCACCAGACGGTCCATGCCGATGCCGATGCCGCTTGTGGGCGGCATGCCGTACTCCAGTGCGCGCAGGAAATCCTGATCGATGAACATGGCCTCGTCGTCGCCGCGTTCCATCAGCTTCAGTTGTTCCTCGAACCGTTCGCGCTGATCGATCGGATCGTTCAATTCGCTGTACGCGTTGCCCACCTCGAAGCCGGCCACGTACAGCTCGAAGCGTTCGGTGAGGCGCGCATCGTCGCGGTGCTTTTTGCACAGCGGGCTCATCTCCACGGGGAAGTCCATCACGAAGGTGGGCTGGATCAATTCCGGCTGCACCAGCTCGCTGAACAGCTCGTCGATCAACTTGCCTTTGCCCATGGCGGCAGTGATCTCGATGCCGTGCTGCTTGCATAGCTCACCGATGGTGCGCTCATCCGCGTTCAGCACGTCCACGCCGGTCTTCTCCCGGATGGCGCCGCACATGGTGATGCGCTTGAAGGGCTGGCCGAAGTCGATCTCCCTGCCTTGGAACTGCGCGGTGGGCGAGCCATTGGCGGCGATGGCCACCTTGCGGAACACGCCTTCGATGAAGTCCATCATCCACAGGTAGTCCTTGTACGCCACGTAGAGCTCCATCACGGTGAACTCCGGGTTGTGGGTGCGGTCCATGCCCTCGTTGCGGAAGTTGCGGCTGAACTCGAACACGCCGTCGAAGCCGCCCACGATGCAGCGCTTCAGGTAAAGCTCGTTGGCGATGCGCAGGTAGAACTCGGTATCCAGCGCGTTGTGGTGCGTGATGAACGGACGCGCGGCGGCGCCACCGGGGATCGGTTGCATCACCGGGGTATCCACTTCGATGTAGCCCGCCTGCTGGAAGGCATCGCGCATGGCGTTGAAGATCCGCGTGCGCTTCAGGAAGGTGTCCTTCACCTGCGGATTCACGATCAGGTCCACATAGCGCATGCGGTAGCGCAGTTCGGGATCGGTGAACGCGTCATGCACGTTGCCTTGGTCGTCGGTCTTCACTACTGGCAGCGGGCGCAGACTTTTCGCAAGTACCGTCAGTTCCTTCACGTGCAGGGTAAGCTCCCCGGTCTGTGTGCGGAACATGAAGCCTTTCACACCGATGAAGTCACCCAAGTGCAACAGCTTCTTGAAGACCTCGTTGTACAGCGTTTTGTCCTCCGTAGGCGCGATCTCGTCGCGGTTCACGTAGATCTGCTGGTCGCCGGTGCTGTCGCGCGGCACGGCGAAGCTGGCCTTGCCCATCACACGCACGCTCATCAGACGGCCTGCGAGCACGACGTTGGCCGGTGGCTGTTCGCCTTCCACATGGCCCGCATCCGCGAACTCTTCCTTCACCTTGGTAGCCGTGTGGGTAACGGGGTACCGGGCGGCGGGGAAAGGTTCGATGCCGAGGGCGCGGAGCTTGTTGAGGGCTTCGCGGCGTACGGTCTCCTGTTCGGAAAGGACGGGTGCGGACATTGTTCTGAGAGAAATGGGCGGCGAAGATACCGGCGGGACCCCAGTCGATGCCGAGGTCGTGAGTGAACGAGCAGGGCTTCAGGGGCCGACCCAAGAGGGGTGGAAGGTCATCAAGCGGAGAGGCGGAGAAATGCACACCCCACTCCCACATCACCGCTACCTTTGCCTCATGGAGGTCAAGCTCGACATCCCGTTCAACCAGTTGCTGCGGATCATCCGGCAACTGACACCTGTGCAGCAGAAGAAGGTGCAGGCCGTGCTGGAGCAGGCGAACACTGCTGCTGATCGCCCCAAGAGCGAAGCAGGCGAAGAAAGCCTCTCCGAGTTGTTGCTGCGCGGTCCCGTGTTCTCCAAGGAGCAACTCGTGCGGATGAAGGAGACCCGTAAAGCGTTCGAGCAGTGGCGGGATCTTTAGTGCTGGTCGACACCTCGTTGCTGATCGACTATTTCCGGAAGAAGGAGAAGGGGCGCACAGTGTTGCATGGCTTGGCGAAAGTGGGCCATGGCCTGTGCATTTCGGCCGTGACCGAGTACGAACTGTACGTGGGCGCCACCGAGGACCAACATGCTTTCTGGGACGAGTTGCTGCGACGGATGACCGTCAGGCCGCTGGGGTCCGCAGAGGTGCGCCGTGCCGCGAGCATCCAAGCCGGGCTGAAACGGCAGCGGAAGCAACTGGCCCTGCCCGACCTGTTCATCGCCGCCACCGCATGGAAGCGACATTGCCCGTGGCCACGCTGAACAGGAAGCATTTCGGACTGGTCCCCGGCCTGCGGCTGGTCGGTTGATCGAAGGCTGTGATCCAACCCTAACCCAAGCGCCCTTCGTCGCGTATCACGCGGCTAATTTCGCACCCACTTACAACGCAGCACCGCATGTACGCCCTCATCGACGCCTTCCCGCAGCAACTCACCGAAGCCCTGACCATCGGCCGCAACGCCCAACTGAAACCCGCCGACGGCCCCTACAGCAACGTAGTGGTGACCGGCCTCGGTGGAAGCGGCATCGGCGGGCGCATCGCGGCGCAAGCCGTGGCGCACGAGGCCATCTGCCCCATCGAGGTGTACAGCAACTACTACCTGCCCGCCTACGTGGGCAAGGGCAGTTTGGTGATCGCCAGCAGCTACAGCGGCAACACCGAGGAGACCATCGCCGCCATGGAGCAGGCGCTGGCGAAAGGCGCCCGGGTGGTGGTGATCACCAGTGGCGGGAAAATGCTCGACATGGCGAAGGAAAAGGGTCTCGACCACATCGTGATCCCCGGCGGCAACCCGCCCCGCACCATGCTGGCCTACTCGCTCACCCAGCAGTTCTTCGTGCTGAAGCATTTCGGCATCATCAACACCGATCTCGCGCCCGCCATCGCCGGGGCCGCCAAGCAACTCGCGACGGACAAAGAAGCCATCAAGCAAGCCGCCAAAGACCTTACCGACAAGCTCTTCGGCAAGCGGTTGGTGATCTACAGCGAAGCGAGCACCGAGGCCGTGAGCATCCGCTTCCGCCAGCAGGTGAACGAGAACAGCAAGGAGCTGTGCTGGCACCACGCCATCCCCGAGATGAACCACAACGAACTCGTGGGCTGGGCCGGTGGTAAGGACGATGTGGCCGTGGTGATCTTCCGCCACAAGGAGGACCACGAGCGCAGCCAGATCCGCATGGAGATCAACAAGGACGTGTTCCGCAAGTACACGCCGCACGTGCATGATGTATGGAGCCAAGGAGCCTCGGCATTGGGCAGACAACTGCACCTGATCAATCTCGGCGACTGGGTGAGCTTCTACTGGGCCGAGAAGAAAGGCGTGGACCCCAGCGAGATCGCGGTGATCAATATGCTGAAGGGGAAGTTGGCGGAGATGAAATAAGCGGCAAGCGACGAGTTAGCGAGCGGCAAGTGGGCTGTCCTACTTGCCGCTCGCCGCTTTAGAACTCGCCGCTTCTCTCCCCACCTTTGCACCGTGCGACAAGTCCATTTCCAAGACCTCGGCCTGATCGACTACGCCACCACCGACCGGAAGATCGCGAACCGGCCCCAGCTTTACGGCCCTCCGCCATCACCGGCGCCGTAGTTACGTCCGCTCCAACAGGGCTTATGGCGTGAACTCAAGAACGGCCTCGATCACCCGCTCCTGCTCTGCGGCGGTCATGCTCGTGTAGAAGGGCAGGCGCACCAGACGGTCGCTCACGTTCTCGGTCACGGGGAACTGTCCCGGCATGCCCCCCCAGCGAGCCCTGGCATAGTCGCTCAAGTGGAGGGGGAGATAATGGAACACCGCCTTGATCCGCCGGGCAGCCAGATGGGCAATGAACGCTGTACGCTCACTGAGGCCGGGCAACAGCAGATGGTACATGTGGTATGCGGACCCACAGTGAGGGGGCACCACGGGACGGCGCACACCGGTCTCCGAGGCCCAGGAGGCCAGGCAGGCATCATAGTGTTCCCATATCGTGCGCCGCATGGCCTGTATGGTCTCCCACTGCTCCAACTGTCCGTATAGAAAAGCGGCGAGGACATCGCTCATGACATAGCTTGAGCCGATGTCCACCCAGCCATACTTGTCCACCTCACCACGAAAGAACCGGGACCTGTCCGTACCTTTTTCACGAAGGATCTCGGCGCGTTGTACATAGCGCGGTTCGTTCACCACCAATGCTCCTCCCTCTCCGCAGGTGATGTTCTTCGTTTCATGGAAGCTCTGCGTGGCCAATGCACCGAAGGTGCCAAGCCAGCGGCCTTTGTATTTGCCGAACAACCCATGGGCGTTGTCCTCGACCACGGCGACCCCGTGCCGGCCGGCCACCTCGACAATAGTGTCCATTTCGCATGCAACACCCGCATAATGCACTGGCACGATCGCCTTCGTGCGCGGTGTGATCAACGCTTCGAGCCTTGACTCGTCCATGTTGAGCGTATCGTTACGGACATCACAGAACACGGGCTTCGCGCCACGCAGCACGAACGCATTGGGTGTGGAAACGAAGGTGAAATCGGGTACGATCACTTCATCGCCCTCCTGTATCCCAAGCAATAGGGCTGCCATTTCCAAGGCATGTGTGCAAGACGTTGTCACCAAGGCCTTGTTGCATCCAGTGATCCCCTCCAGCAGCTTCTCGCACTTCTTCGAGAAGGTCTGATCACCGGCGATCTGGCCCAATGCGAGCGTTTGCTGGATGTAGTTCAGCTCACTGCCCTGAAGGGAGGAGCGGTTGAAGGGGATGTCCTCCATGGTCATATCGATCGGGTTAGAACCAACGGTGGAACCACACTTTCACTTGCTCTGTTCTGAAGCCAGCTGCCTCATATAGTCGCATGGCCGGAACATTGGCTGCCTGAGTGGCAACGTGAAGGACGGACACATTGCGTTCTTTGAACCATGCGATCGCTCCTTCGACCAAAGCCCGGCCAAGTCCCTTTCCCCTATGTGCGTCCGCAACGGCGATCAAGCCGATGCGCCCCACCCCGGCGGACTCCAGCTGGCAGGTGACATAACCCCAAGGCTCCTTCGGTATGTTGGGAGCGGTAACACAGAGCACGACATGTTCTTCATGGTCCCGGTCCAGCCAGCGCATATACAGTTGCTCTGCACGTTCCCTGTCGAATTCCGGATCCTTGAAGAACCGGGAGTCCATGTGCGCTGTTCTTGCCAATTGCTTCAGGGCCACCATGTCCGAGCCGCTGGCAGGTCGCAGTCGTGTTCCGTTCGTTGGGATGGTCGCTTCGATCAACCGTAGCTCCAGGTCGACCCGGACATCCACGAATCGGAAGCCGCCGACGAACACCCCTTGAAGTGTTTCTGGGGAAGCGGGCTCGGCAGCGAAATAGAGACAGCGGACCTGATTCCAGGCACACCACTCGAGAATATCAGGCAGGCTATCCGGTGACAGATGCCCACCATCCAGCCGTGCGACCGGAAATCCCCAATGCTCCGTATCCCAGGCAAGCATGGAACAGGAAGGAGCGTTGTTATTCTCGATCGTCGGCATTTCGGGGGTCGCCTTGAATTACACGGTCCACTATGAACGCCGGCCGATGTTTCACTCCCTCGAAGGACCGGCCCACATAAAGCCCGACCACCCCCACGATGAAAATGATCAACCCTGCAAGTATCCACAGCGAGACGATCAGGCTGGCGTATCCCATGACCACGATCTCTCCACGCATGGCACGCACGATCATGTATGCAGCAGCCCCGAACCCGATCAGGGAAACAAAGAAACCAAGGTAGACGACCAGCCTGAGCGGTTTGTCCGAATAGGCCAGGCAAATGTCCAGCGCCAAGCGGAGGAGCTTCCCGAGGTCGTACGAACTTTTGCCGTCCGGGCGGGCGGCATGATCTACATCCAACGCCGTGGAACGGAAGCCGACCCAGCGCACCATCGTCGGAAAATAACGGACGCTCTCCGGCATGGCATTGATGGCATCCACCACTTTCCTGTGGTAGATGCCGAAGTTGGCAACGGAGGGGTCTTGCGGAGTTCCGGTGAGATAGCCCAGGAGGCCATAGAACGCCCGGGATGTGAACCGCTTCAGGGCACCGTCCTGGCGGACCGCCCTGCGGGCCAGCACCACATCGCTGCCCTCCTGCGCCTTCGCCAACAGACGCGGGATCTCCTCGGGGCGGTCCTGCAGGTCGCAGTCCATCACCACCACCCAGTCCCCCGACACCTTCGCCAGTCCGGCGGAGATGGCGTAGTGCTGCCCGAAGTTGCGGCTCAACTTCAACCCGATCACGTATGGTCTTTCGGCACAGACCTTTTCAATGGCCTTCCACGACCCGTCAGGGCTGCCATCCTCCACCAGAATGATCTCGTAGTTGACGGACAGCGGGTCCAGCACCGCCACAAGCCTCTCCAAAAGCTCCTCTACGAGACCCTCAGCCTTGTATACAGGACTTACCACGGAGAGAACCACACGCCCCATCTTCCGCCAAAAGTAGAACTCCTTCCTCGGTCGCGCTGTCCCGGTGATGCATGCCTTCGGTCCATGGCGGTGATCAACATGCTGAAGGGAAAGCGAGTAGAACTCAAGTAGCGAGTGGCGAGTGAATGCCCCGGACGATATGCGTTCAGGAGGGGCATTCACTGCCACTCGGTGTGTTGGCTTTTGCGGGCGGGCACCCACCACTCGCTACTCTTCTCCCCACCTTTGCACCGTGCGACAAGTCCATTTCCAAGACCTCGGCCTGATCGATTACGCCACCGCGTGGGATTACCAGACCAAGCTCTTCCAAGCCACCATCGACCGGAAGATCGCCAATCGGAACCTGCCGGAGAACGAACAGGTCCTGACCGAAGACCACCTGCTTTTCTGCGAGCACCCGCACGTGTACACGCTGGGCAAGAGCGGCAAGCAGAGCCACCTCTTGTTGAACGAGGCGGAGATGCGCGAGAAGGGCGTCCATTTCTTCCCGATCGATCGCGGCGGCGACATCACCTACCACGGGCCGGGGCAGATCGTGGGCTACCCGATCTTCGACATGGACCACCATTTCACCGACATCCATCGCTTCCTGCGCACGTTGGAAGAGGCGGTGATCGGAACGCTCGAAGCCTACAACATCAAAGCCGGGCGGATCGATGGACTGACCGGGGTCTGGCTCGACTGGAACGACCCGTTCAAGGCCCGGAAGATCTGCGCCTTCGGCATCCGTGCGAGCCGGTGGGTGACCATGCACGGTTTCGCCTTCAACGTGAACACGGACCTCTCATACTTCGAGAACATCATCCCATGCGGCATTGTTGATAAGGGCGTGACGTGCATGGCGAAGGAGCTTGGTGGCCTGTTGGATATGCAGGAAGTGAAGAACAGGTTGAAACTGGAACTGGCGGATCTGTTCGATGTGGAACTGGTTGAACCGGCCATACATTAGTCCGGCCCCAGCACCATGCGCACCCTCTTCAAGATCCTCCTCTGGCTCGTCGGCATCGTCCTCGGCCTCATCGCCTTGGCCTACATCACCGGCAACGATCACCTCGTGCGCGGCGTGCGCTACACCTACCTGATCGGCCGCAGTTCACCGGAGATCGACGACCGCGACTTCTTCCCCTACACCACCATTCCCGCAGCCGCACCGCAGCCATGGCCGCAGGGGGAACGCTACGGCAAGCTCGCTTTGAAGCCGGAACAGGAGAAGCTCTTGCAGGAACTGTACAGCGTGGGCTTCGCGGTGTTCCAGCACGACAGCCTGATCTTCGAGCAGTACTGGCGCGGCTGGGATGCCGACAGCGTGAGCAACAGCTTCAGCGTGGCGAAGAGCTACATCAGCCTGCTCACCGGCATCGCCATGAAAGAAGGGAGGATCCGCAGCGTGTTCCAGCCTGTGGGCGACTTCCTGCCCGAATACAAGGAAGGCTGCTACGCGAAGATCAACTTGTGGCACCTGTTGACCATGAGCACCGGGCTGGACTGGAGCGAGAGCGGCGCGGACCCGTTCAGCGACAACGCCATGGGCTACTACGGCAGCAACGTGCGCGAACTGAGCCTGAACCAGCCCTGCCGCGACGAACCGGGACGCTCCTTCGACTACATCAGCGGCAGCACGCAGATCATGGCCGAGGTGGTGGAGGCGGCATATGGCCGTGACCTTGACGAACTCGTGCGCGAAAAAGTGTGGGGGCCGCTCGGCTGCGAGCATGATGCCTACTGGGGCAAGGATGCCGAGGATGGCGACTTCAAGGCGTTCTGCTGCCTGTACGCCACCGCGCGCGACTTCGGGCGGATCGGTCAGTTGTACCTCGACAGCGGCAAGTGGAAGGGCACACGCATCATCGACGAGGAGTTCTGGCAGGCCAGCATCACACCCGCCGCCATCGACGACCGTGGCGAGCCGAACAGGCGCTACGGCTACTTCTGGTGGCTGGCCGAAATGGATGGCAACCCCATCTGGTATTGCCGCGGCTTCCACGGCGAGTACGTGGTGGTGATGCCCGACATGGACCTCGTGATGGTGCGCACCGGCATGAAGCGCGAAGAAGTGAACGATGCGGGCCATCCGAAGGATGTGTTCCAATGGATCGGCATCGCGCGGGAGTTGGCGGGGCGGTCGGTATAGAGTTGGTGCCCAAACCTGTCCACCCGGATCATCGCAAGCGGACAACGGTCATTGCGCAGCGAAGCAACGATCTTTGCCGCATGCGGAAGGACATCCATCCACCGAAGGTCGAAGGCGTGGCCATGGCCGTGGTGCGCGAGAAGGACGAGGACGGCGAGGACGCATGGTTCGTGTACCTGATCAACCGCAACGGCTTCACGATAAGCAACGTGCTGGTAAGTTCGCGCGGCTATGGCGAGATCGCGGGCGAGAGCCGCAGGACGAGCGAACTGCGCCACCACTTGGAAACACTGGGGCCGAAGAGCTGGGCGCGCATCGAACGCATCGTGGAGGACGTGTTCGCCCTGAGCAACCAGTACTGGCTCAGCTTCTACGTGGGCCGCACCCTGTACGACAGGAAATACATCTTCCTCGCGGGCAGCATCGACGAGGAGAACTTCACGACGATACCCTTGATGGACCAGCGCGGTGTGATGATCGAGTGATGGGAGCAAGTGCGAGGGTGTGAGAACAAATGGAGCAATGGAGGAATGAAGCAAAGGTGCTTCTGAAGAACGCCCGCGCTATGCCTGATAAGCTCGCTACCCCCCTTTGCTCTATTCCTCCATTCTCTCATTCCTCCATTTGTCCTCGCACCCTTTCTCTCCTCAACTCTTTCCACCGAAGCCGAATACGCTCATTCCAAATCGCCGGAGTATCTTGAACCTCTCCGCCGCCCGATGGCGGGTACTGAATACTCTTCCACACATGCGCCCCGACACCGCCCGCGACCTTTCGCGCATCCTCTTCATCGACATCGAGACCGTGCCGCAGGAGTACGACTGGCACAAGCTCGACCCGCACACCGCGCAGCTGTTCAGCGACAAGACCCGCTTCGAGCAGGAACGCAGTGGAAAGTCCGCAGAAGAGGTCTGGAGCGCGCGCGGCGGCATCCTGTCGGAGTTCGGAAAGATCGTCTGCATCGGCATGGGCAGTTTGCACCGCGATGGCGGTGAACAGAAGCTGCGCGTCACCTCGTTCCACGGCGCGGATGAATATGACGTCCTAACACGCTTCACCGACCTGCTGAACCGCCATTACAACACCGACGACCATTGGCTGTGCGCGCACAACGGCAAGGAGTTCGATTTCCCCTACATCGCCCGGCGTTGTGTGATACACCGGATCAAACTACCGCGCCTGCTGGACATCGGAGGTCTCAAACCATGGGAAGTGGGGCACCTCGATACCATGAACTTATGGAGCTTCGGCGATCGCAAGGCATACACCTCGCTGGCATTGCTCACTCACGTTCTCGGCATCCCCACACCGAAGGACGACATCACCGGCGCCGACGTGGCACGGGTGTACTACGAGGAGGATGGGCTGGAGCGCATCGCGGCGTATTGCCGGAAGGATGTGGTGGCGACAGCACAGACCTACCTGCGGTTGACGAGCGCGGAAATGGTGCCTGCGGAGGCGATCACGATGGTGTGACCGCCATAAGGCATCACTCCTTTCCCGTGGCGCGCGCCTTCTCGTAATCCGGGTAGTCCAGCAGTTCCTCCCAGCCGGGTGCCGGGGTCAGGCGGCCGAATTGTTTGACGTAAGCCGGGCCGGTCATGGCATCGTAATGCAGAACGCCGAGCTCGACCTGATAGGTCTGGAAGAGGTTGAGGAGCACCAGGCAGGCACCGACCGTCAGCCCCGTGGCCCGCACCGCGAACGGCCGGGCAAGCAGCCAGCGGATCGCTGCGGCGAGCGGGATCGCCAGCAGCGCGTAGATCTCGATCATGGCGCGCTGCCCGAACGAGCCACCGTACCACCAGCACCACCAGCTCAATGTGATGTACGTGTGGATCACCAGCACCGCCGCGATGCCCAGCAGCAGCGGCCGCTCCCTGCCCCGCATGGCGAACAGCCCCGCCACCGCGAAGGCCATCATCGGCGTGTAGAGCAGCCAGCCCTTGCGGAAGCCGAAGAGGCCGTCCAGCAGATGCGGGTGCCCGAAGAAGAAGCCCTCGTCCTGGTACGAATAGAAGATGGGCGTGCCCAGGACCGTCCACCAGTACAGCGATTGCGGCAGCCACACGAGCAGGGCCGCCAAGGCCATCGCCAGCAATTGCGGCAAGCGTTGGATGATGCTGTCGATGCGGGTGGGAACATCCGCCGGGCGGGCGATCCCCACCAATGGCAGGAAGAGCAGCACCACCGCGTTGGTGGGCCTCACCAGCACCAGCATGCCCAGGATGGCACCCAGCAGCAACGTGTTCCGCCATGTGCCATGCTCCCACCACCGCAGGCACATGAGCATGAAGGCCGCCACCAGGAAGAAGCCATGCACATGCGGCATGGTGCCGGATTGCGTGGCGTAGGCGAACACGTTCGTGCCCAGGCCCAGGGCCAGCAGCGCAAGGGCCACCACGTGCTCCGTGAAGCCGAGCCTGCGCAAGGTGGCGCGCGTGAGCAGCAGACCCAGCACGAGATAGACCAGGCCGGCGAGCTGCAGCATCACCTTGTAGGGCGGCGAAAAGCCGGTGGCAGGCGCATCGGTGAGCAGGGCGATGGCATGGCCGGCGAAGAAGAACGGAGCGTAGAGAAAGGCCATGCCCACCGGGTACTTGATGAAGTGCCTGCCGTCGGGCGTGGTGTTCACCCAGAACCAGTAGTAGTCATCGCCCATCTTGTAGTCGCTCTTCTCCAAGCGGATGTCGTCGAGGATGAAGAGCGCGGGCAGGAAGCCGTAATAACCATGAACATCGTATTCGATCACCCGTTTCTCGTGTTCCCAAAGGCGAAGCTTCAGATCGAACACGAGGCCAGCGAGCACCACGATCACAATGGCTGCGGAAGAGCGGGATGGGCGCAGAGGCATGACTTGTCCGCCTGTGGCGGGGCGACGAAAATAGCCGCCCCACGGGGGATGGCCTCTACATTTGGCCGTGATGGACATCTCCACCACCGGAACGCAGCACTTGCCGGGCGATGTGCGCCTACCGCATCCTCGGTTGCGGGCATTACTGGGCTTATGCCTTGCGCTTATCCTGTTCGGATGGGGCATGTGGAGCGTACCCCTGGCGCTCTTCGGGCCGGATCGCGACCAGATCCCGGGTGATCTTGGCGATGCGCGCTTCAACAACTATGTGCTGGAGCATTACCACCGCCATGCCGAGGGCCGCCCCGGATCCTATTGGGATGCGCCCTTCATGCACCCCCGGTCCAACGTCATCGCCCATTCGGACAACCTCCTCGGCACGGCCCCGCTCTACCACGCCCTACGTGAGCGGGGCTGGGAACGGGAGACGGCACTCCAGCTTTGGGTAGCGGCGCTCTTCGCGCTGAACTACTGGATCACCTTCGGCGTACTGTGGCATTGGACCCGACGACCCTGGCTTGCCGCCTGTGGCGCGTTCTTCTTCGCGTTCGGCCTCTATGGCATGCCGCAGATGGGGAACGTGCAGGTGCTACCGCGCTTCATGCTGCCTGTGGGCCTATACCTGCTGTGGGCGTGGCTGCGCACCGCACGACCCGCATGGCTCCTGCTTGCCACCGGCGCGCTCATCTACCAGTTCTGGTGCGGGGTGTACCTGGGCTTCTTCCTGCTGCTCGCATACGGCCTGCTCGCGATGGCGCACGTCGTCATGAACTGGGGCCACGTGAAGAGCCTTCGCCCCGACCGGTCGTGGGCCTGGCCGTTGGCCGCGCTCGCGACCCTCGCTGCGGGCCTTGCCCCGCTGATGTGGCCCTACATGAAGGTGGCCGATACCATGGGCACCCGGCATTTCGAGGAAGTGGCCGCGTCCATCCCCCATTGGCGGTCGCTGTTCTTCTCCCATCCGTCGGCCATCTCGTGGCTTGACCTGTCGCGCCACGGTGAGGCGATCCCCGGGTTCTGGTGCCATTACCTCTTCGTCGGTGCCCTGCCTTGGCTGGGTATTCTAACGGCCGTTGCGGTGCTCGTTCTGCGCAAAGGCGCCCCAGCCGACCGCCACGAACTGGCGGTGCTGATACTTGCATGGGCACTGTTGCTGGTGGTAGTGATGGACTATGGCGGCACTTCGCCGTGGCGCTTTATCCATGCGCTGCCGGGTTTCTCGGCCCTGCGCTCGATGGACCGTGTGCTGCATGTCCAGGCGCTCTTCTTTCTGTTCGTACTGGTCCGCACCATCATGCTGCTCGCGCGCCTACACCGGCACGTGGCGCCTTTGCTCTCGCTGATCCTTCCGCTGGCGCTGGTGCTCGACAACCGGATCAACGCCACCGCCCTTCCACGGTTCAACAAGCACGACTCACATGCCTGGGTGGACCAGGTGGCCCGGCATCTGCAACGGGAACGCGACCACCGCGCTGTGGCCTACTGCCCGATCCGCGAGCCCCTTCCTGCGGAAAATGAACATCAGCGCACCATCGCGCTCAATCTTACGGCCATGCTCGCCGCCCAGCAGGTGGGCATCCCCATCGTCAACGCCTATACCGGATCATACCCCGGTAATTTCATTTCGTTCTTCGACCACATGGACCGGCGCACGCTCAACGACTGGTGCGTGTTCGCGGGCATCGACAGCAGCACGATCCGCGTGGCCGACAACATCGGCTGGCCGGTGGCCTCCACCTACCTGCTGGCCCTGCGCGGCCCCGATGGCCTATTCGCTACCGCCGACGATGCGTGGGAGCGCCGCATGGTGATGCGGGGCCAGGAAACAGCGTTGTGGGAGGTGTTCCGGGGCATCAGGCTGGCCGATGGACGCCTCGCATTGATCGCGCACAACGGCCGTTTCGTGCGTGCGGACCTGCTGGGAAGCCGTGAGCTGATCGCCGACGCAAAGGATCTCGGCGACCATGGCCTGTTCTCGGTGCGGGAGCATGAGGATGGAAGCTGGTCGCTGCATGCCGCCGATGGGTCGGCCGTGGTGATGGATGCGGGATCGCGCGTGCTGAAAGCCCTTGGGACGGAAGCGGAACCGGTCAGGTTCTTGTCGGCACCGGCACCCGGCGATGTGCGATAGGGTCACAGGCGCATGCGCCTCAACACCACATCGCCCAGCGACCACGCGGGTACGCCATCGGCACCCGCCCTGAACGCGGCAGGCTCGCAATCATCGCGCACCATGGCATGGTCCACCGCCGAGGCGATCCAGTGGTGGAAGTACATATCACCAAGCAGGTCGAAGGTGCCATCAGCCCGTGAGGTGGTGTGGTAGGAGTGCGAGAACCATTGATCCCAGGCCAGCACCACGCCGCCTTCGATGGGAATTCCCTTCTCATCCACCAGGCGCCCCGAAAGCCGGGCGATGCGGTGTTCCGAATAGTTGAGGTAGTTGCCCAATACCTCGGGGGCGGCGGGGGCGGCCATCGCATCGAATTCCTGGAAGACCTCCGCAACGGGCTTCACTGTTCCGATGACCGCGATGGGCTGGCCCGGCATGTTGGTCTCCCCATTCTGTGTGACAACGCCCATGTAGTCGGAATGGAAGCGGCCCCACTGCACATCCTTGAACTGCCACCAGGAGTAGCCGATGCCTCCGTACGCGCGCACCTGCTGCAACGTCCGTTCCGCGAACCGGGACTGCTCGGCGTAGCTCACCGAATCGCCGTCGGCAGGCAACGAGGTCTCCCCGATCATCCACGGGGTGCGCACGTGGGTGCCGTACCAGCGGATCTCGTTGAGCACCTGGTCCGGCTCGTACTCGTAGGGGTGGAACGAGATGAAGTCCACGTCGAGGATGTTCGGGTCCCACGCATGGGTCTCGCGGATGCCGGTGAGTCCGATGGTGATGAGATGGTTCGGAGCATGTTCGCGCGCCAGCCTTCGCCAGCCCTTCACCACATCGTGCGCACTCTGCTTGCTGCGCGCAGGCACGTCGAAGTAGAGCGGCTCGTTGAACAGGTCGAACGCGAGGATGGTCCTGTCATCGCGGAAGCGGTCCGCCACACGGGCGAAGTGGGCTTCGGACCGGGGGTCGTTGGGGCGTATGGTGGCAAGCGGGATCACCTTCAGGCCCGCCTCCTCGCACAGGCGGAGCGCCTCGTCCACGGCCTGCAGATAGTCCGCCCACAGGCGTTCGTTGTCCAGCAGCCGCCTCTCCCAGGCGCGGTCCTGCGTACACACCGACACGGCCACGTGGCTCTCCTCCGGCGACTGGGGTGGCCGCTCGGTCAGGCCCACGATGCGCACCGCGTCGAAGCCCATCCGGCGTATGAGCGCCAGCTCGGCACGGAGCTGCATGCGGCACGAGTCGCGGTCCATGAAGCGGAAGCGCTCACCGGGCAT
>JAHBUM010000052.1 GCA_019638075.1 Flavobacteriales bacterium
GATGTGCGTGGGGACGGGGCAGGGGGCGGCGAGTGTGTTCGAGTTGTTGAATTGATGGAACAGCAGCGTGATAGTGGTATGGGCGTGCCCCCTCGCAAAGCCTCGGGGTCCGGCTTTCCGCTCCAAGTCCGCGCTCGTCGTTCCTCCTCGCTTGCGGGCTTTCCGCTTCAATCCGTCACGCGAACAACAACCACCTACCAATGACACGGATGACACATCTCGAAGAACTGCTGTCCCCTGAGGATATCAATGGTGCGATCATCGAGATCGACACGTTCATATGCGAACTCTGCGAGTATGGCGATCGGATGGACAAGCTCACCGAACCACAAAAGGTGATCCTCTTCAACCAGAACTTGGAAAGGGAAGTCAACAATGGTGGATTCGATCAATACTTCCTGAACTCGAGCGGGGACTTTGCCCATGAGACACTTGGATCGTTGGAGGCCATTGGCGCTGATAAGACAGCCGCGATCCTTCAGAAGGCCATCGATCAATTCCCAAGCGCGCAGGTCCCCAAGGACCGCGACGAACGGAATGATGTACGGGAGAGAATCGAAGAGCAAGTGGGGGCTGTTTGGGAAGACCTTGACCAGAAGTTCTTTGCCTACGAGGATGATTTGAACACGCTGAACATCGCATACGTGAAGGCCAACAAGAGCGGGTTTTAGGTATCCCACATGAATCCCGCGACTTCCACCCCGAAGAACGCCCCCCTACAAGGTCTACTTCAAAGACGGCAGCTTATCCGTATGTTGTCCAATGCGCGTTGACGACAAATCCGTCATCCGCTGAAGCCATGAGCGCCCTCCTACCCTCCTCTGGCCTTCAACCGGTAACAGATCGTTACCAGTTCCAGTTGGTTACAAATTGCAACCAACTGAACTACCTCCGGCCCTTCCTCTGCGTGGGTTTCGTGACCATCGAGTTGTTGAGCGGGTGTCGGCCCTCCACCCCTGCGCAGGTCGCAGCACCGAAGGAGATCTACACCACCAGCTACCATCTCACCGTTCCGCAAGACCACAAAGCCCTGCTGATCCTATTCCCCTGCTTCAGTTGCGATGGGGCCGATACGCGTGCCGAGTCGAAGATCCCCGCCGAAGCGGCCGCCAACGGCATCGCGGTGATGACGATGGACATCAACCACCGCATCATCCTGTCCGATGAGGAGGTGAACGGGCTCATCGACTCGATCGACAGTGCGGTGAAAGCCCATCGGCTGGATGCGCGGAACACCTTCATCGGTGGCTTTTCCTCGGGCGGCAACGTGAGCATGCTGCTGGCCAAAGCCTTGCTAAAGAGCCAAGAACCACCCGTGAAATTGAAAGGCGCCTTCGTGGTGGACTCCCCTATCGACCTACAACACCTCTACACCGCCGCGCAGCGCCAGCTTGAACGCCGGAACACACCGGACTACCGGGCCGAGCCCGAGTGGGTGGTGGCCTTCTTGGACAGTGCCTTGGGCGACCCTACAACGCATATGGACGCCTACGAAGCGCGCTCGCCATTATTGAATTCGGAACGCAACCTGACCGCCCTCAAGGAGCTTCCGATCCGCTTCTACACCGAACCGGACACCGCTTGGTGGCGTACGAACCGCGGCGATACCTACGAAGAGATGAATGCTTCGGCTTTGGAGCGGATCCACGCCACCTTGCGGCGCATGGGAAATGACCAAGCCGAGTTCATCACCACCGAGGGGCGTGGGATCCAGCACGGCAACCGGCACCCGCACGCGTGGTCGATCGTGGATGAGGCCGAACTGGTGCAGTGGATGGAGCGCTTATCGGAACCGCAGTAACGGTTCGAGTGAGTGGCATTGTCCCACTTCGACCCTTTCAACCCTTCCCCACCAACGCGTGTACGATCGCACTCGCCGCCATGCCGCCCGTGGCGATGGCCATGCTGAGCGAGCGCATGGGCGAGGCACAATCGCCGCTGGCGAAGACGCCGGGCACGGTGGTGCGCTGCATGGGATCCACCTGCAACAGCCCTTGGTCGGTGAGAGCGCAGCCCAACCCGGCGGCGAAGCCGAGCGTCACGCTGGTGGGCAGCTTCGCGAAGATGGCTTCTGCCGGAACGCTACGGCCATTCGCAAGTTGCACGTGATGTACCTGCCCATCGTCATGGTGGACCGCTGCGATCGGTGCCTCTTCCACGGGCACGGCCCACGCCCGCAACAGATCGCTGGCCGCTTGATCGAACGTGGTGGGGCCATTGGTCAGCAGGGTGAGATCGTGGCTCCACTGGCGCAACAAACGAACGTACTCCACTCCTTCCGGCCCATTGCCGAAGACGGCGATCGGCCGGTCGCGCACCTCGTAGCCATGGCAAAAGGGACAGGCCGCTGCGCTGATGCCCCAGCATTCCGCGAAGCCGGGGATCGCGGGCAAGGCATCGCGCACACCCAACGCCAATAGCAGCTTGCTTCCGCGATGTTCGACGCCATCCCCGGTACGGACAACGAAGGCGACATCGGTACCCGTGGCATGCACCACCCGCCGATCGCTCCAGCTTACGGTCGGGTAGCGCTCCACATCGGCGCGGGCCTTGGCATGGATCAGGTGTGGCGGCTCACCATCGTGGGTGAGCAGGTTGTGCGCATGCGGCACCCGCGCATTGCAGGGTTCGCTCGCATCGATCACGAGCACCCGCATGCGGGCACGGGCGAGCGCAAGGGCGGCGCTCAGTCCGCTGAAACTGCCACCGATGATGATGGCGTCATGCACGTTGTCGTTCGTTGTTCCCATGGTTCCTTGCGGCATGGTCACGGCCAGCAGGGCCGCGCTGCTTGTCTTGATGAAGTCCCGGCGTTGCAGATCGTTCGGTCGTATATTCGCTGGGCAGACCCGTTTACGCAACACGGTCGCAAATATAGGCGAATGAGCATTATTGCAACTCAATTGCCTTTACTCAAAACCACAATGGCCGTCGCTCCGCTCGCCAACGGCAACGAAGGCCCGGTGCCGCTGGCTACCTTTGCAGCATGACCGTCACCGAACTGTTGCGCAGCAAGGGTTTCCGCATCACCGCCCTGCGGACGGAACTGCTGACCCTGCTGCAGCGCAGCGATCGCGCGTTGACGCAGGCCGAGGTGGAACAGCAACTGCGGGTGGATGTGGACCGCGCCACCGTGTTCCGCGCCCTCAATGCCTTCGAGGAGGCCGGTCTGGCGCACCGCGTGCTGGATGGATCGGGCACCTCCTGCTTCGCGGCCTGCGCCGGGGATTGCGACGAAGGCCACCACAAGGATGCGCACGCGCACTTCCACTGCCGCAAATGCGGATCGGTGTTCTGCCTGCCTTCGGTGGAACTGCCCAAGGTGAAGGTGCCGCGCGGGTTCAGGATGGAACAAAGCCAGTTGGAATTGCAGGGCACCTGCAAGGCCTGCACATAGGCCGCCAACGAAATGCGAAGGCGCGAGGATCCCCACCCCCGCGCCTTCTTCGTTCAACCCACAGTGCTACTGGATCACCGCAGGGAATTCCACGCTCAGATCGGTCACCCCGCCCGCGTTGGTGATGTCGCCACCGCTTACGCCCGCAGCCTCCTTGTTGGGCTGGTGGCGCAGGATCACCTCCACGTGGCCGCTGCCGGATGCGCCGGTCTGCCATCCGCTCAGCAACCCGATGGGGCGGCCATTGTCATCCGCATCCTCGTAAGCGAAGGTGATGTCAACGTCCTCCGCGATGAAGAAGAACTGGTGGTCGGCGCCTTCGTCCAGCACCTCGTGGCTGATGGTGTCGGCAGGGCTCACGCTGCGGTTCAGCAGGATGATCTCCGCATGGAGCTGCTTGTTCGCGGGCAGGTCATCGCCATGGATGTGGAGCTCACCCTCGTGCTCATGCTCGCCGCCCTCGCCATGTTCGTGGTGAAAACCCTCATCGGAGGAGGCATGCCACTCGTAGGTATTGCCATCATCGTCGTGGAAGAGGATGTACATGTCGGTGATGAGCTCCTCCTCGTTCACCGGAGGTGTGGGCGTGGCGGGATCGTCGCCGTCCTTCTTACAACCCGCCAATACAGTGGCTCCGATCAACAGGACCATTGGAATGCGCAGTGTCGTGTTCATGTGTTCTTGAAGCTTGTTGTTCTTGTTTCACTTGCGGCCGAACGCGTAGCGCACCCAGAGCGTCAGGTCCGTACCCCGCGCGTCCGCGTAGTATCGGAACCGGTCCAAGTAGTCGCGGTAGGCCGCGTTCAGCAGGTTGTAGCCTTCCATGCCGATGCGCAGTTCCCCTTGGCCGAGGGGCCTTGCGATGCTGGCTGAAAGGCCGATGAGACGATAGGCCTTGGGCGGATCCATGAAGTCGAGCCCTTCGGGTACGCGGCTTTGGCGCCATACCTCGGTGCCGGTCACGGCCAGTTCGATACCGCGCCACGTACCCGCGCGATCCGTGCGGAACACGAGGCTGTTCTCCATGCGGTCCGCAGGCATCTGGAAAAGCCATGTGCCCGCGAGCAGATCGCGCGCGCGCACCACGCTGAGCCGCGACCGCAGCGCCCAACGCGGCAGGAAGGTCCATTCCGCAGAGGCATCCACGCCGTGCATCCGCACATCGGTGGCCACGTAGCGGAACTCCGGGAAAGCCCCTCGGATCGTGAGCCGGTAGCCATCCGGCCGGAGGTGGATGTAGCCCGCGATGTGCGAAGCGTGCAGCGTGACATCCATGCGCAGGCGGCCCTTCAGCGCGATCGCTTCCAGATCCACCGTGCCCTTCACGGCGCGTTCGCTGCCCAAGGCCGCATCGCCGATCTCGATGGCGGCCGAGCCGTGGTGCAGCCCTTCGCTGTACAGTTCGCTCACGTGCGGCGGGCGGAACGCGGTGCTGATGTTGGTGCGCAAACGCAGGCTGTCGCGGATGCTCCAGTTGAGGCCCGCGCTGAGCGCGTGGTTCAGGAATTCGTGGCGTGGTGTGATGAATTCCTGCGCGCTGTTGTGGGTGAAGACATCGAGCACGGCTCCTCCGATGCGCGCGCCCGCCGCCAGCTCCAAGTGGTCACGCAGATCCACATGCTCCAGCAGGAACAGGCCCGCGCTGCGTTTCCGGTAGTTGGGGATCAACGGACGCACGCCCGTTCCCGGCACGTTCACGTTCTCCTGATGCGTGCCCGATGCGCCGAACTTGCCATGGATGCGGTCACTGAGGTAATGCTTCAGCACGAGGTCGCCCGTGTGGGTGCGCAGCCGCAGGTCGAGGGCGGGGGTGTTGCTGCGGCCGCCCCGGCGCATGTCGAACTCCTGCCGTTCATCCAACTGGAAGGCGTAGGTGAACACCAGTTGATCGCGTTCGCTGAGGAAGCGGCGCGCCTCGGCTTTGGCCAGTTGGTGCCGCACCTGCTGCCGGGGCACGTCCAGTTCGTAACTGAACGGCGCGGTATACCACGGGCGTCCGCTGGCAATGGCATTGCGCAGATCGGTAAGGTTGCCGATGTGCGCGGCCCGCAGGATCCCCAGATCGCGCTCGAACAGGCTGTAGTACAACTGCACCCCCTGTCGCGGGTTGCGCCAACCGATCGCGGCGGACCCACCGCTCTCGCGAAGCCCGGTGTTGCTGAGCACGTAGCCGGGCGCCTGCTGATCGCCGAAGTAGCGGCCACTGCCCTGCATGCGCCAACCCAACCCTTGTACGCCCTTTACACCACCTTGTAGCAAACCGTTGCCGCCACCGCCTCGTCCGTTGGAGCCGCCCATCGCACGCAATTCACCGCTTAGTCCGGCCTTCACGGGCAGCTCCACCGGCTCGGTGATCACCACGCCGCCCATCGCGTCCGCGCCGTACTGCACGCTGGCGGCGCCCTTCACCACGGTGATGCGGTCGCTGCTCAGCGGATCCAAGCTCGGCGCGTGTTCGCTGCCCCACTGCTGATCCTCCTGCCGCACACCTTGGTTGAGGGTGAGCACGCGGTTGCCCGACAGCCCATGGATCACCGGCTTGCCGATCGTGGGCCCGGTCCGCAGCACCGAAACGCCGGGCAGGTGGGCCACCATCTCGGCCAGACCACTGCCACCGCGCTTCTCCATCTCCGCCTTGTCCACCTGCACATGGGCCTGCCCCACGTGTTCATCGGGGCGCGCCGCCGCCACCTCCACTTCGTTGAACTCCACCACGTGGTGTTCCAGATGCAGCGTCACTGTGGTATCCCCGGTCAGCAGCAGTTCCTTTTCGCGTGTGATGCAGCCGACGTGCGAGAACCGCAGCAGGTAGCGCCCGGCGCACAGGCCCTCGAACGTGAAGCGCCCCTGCTCGTCGGTGGCGGTGTTGCGCGCGGCGCCGACCAGCACCACATGGGCGAAACCCAATGTGGTGCCATCGTGATCGTCGATCACGCGGCCGCGCAGCACATGGTCGCAGCCGGGCGTTTGCGCACCAGCGGCCGTTGCCAGCAACAGGAATGAATACGACAGTAGGATGCCAATGCGCATCGGACGACAGGTTCCGGAAATGGACGACGGAGGAAGATGCCCTGCCATGGGACAGGGCGCACCGCGTCGGCGGCGCGATCCACGCTGGGATCAGGCGATGGCCGGAGGGCCGCGGGCACCGGGTACCGGATGCGGCACCTCGTGCAGAGCCACTGCGAGCACGACCGCAGCAGGCGATGCGACCGCCTCAACGGCCAGCTCGGTCAGCACCGCGCCCGGCACACCGACCAGCACGTGGGCATCACAGATCGGGCAGTCGGCCTCCACACGCGCGTGGTGCGGATCGGGCGTGCGTTGCTCCGCATGCCCTGCACAGTCGCCTCCGGTTCCGTCGGCATCATCATGCGCGTACACCACGGCCTCATGGACGCACTGGTGCAGCATGCCGCGCGGCACCACAGTGAGGGCCAGCGGCAGCAGGAGCAGCCAGATCGCTATGGGTCGCAGGGTGAGCATGTCGCCGGGCCAAATGTAATGCAATTGTGTCGCATTTTCAGCGACCGAGGGCGACCAGAAAATGAGAGGTTCGGATGATGAGAGAGGCACTCCATTTTCTGGTCCTCTGATCGACCGACCATCCGATCCTCACGTCCCCTCCGGATGCCAGAACAGCGTGAAGTAGAACAGCGCGAAGCCGATGAAGGCGATCACCAAGGCCCACACCCACGCGGGGATGCCTTTGGGGTTCTCGGAGCCGGTGACGATGAAGACGTCCTTGCGTTCGCTGCCGTAGGCGTTGATGGTGATGGGTACGCGGTCGTCGACCACCTCGCCGGGTTTGAGGCCGAGCACGGCGATGGACGGGCCGTTGCGCACTTCGAAGGGGATGGTGCGGATGCCTTCCACGCCGCTGGTACTGCGGGCCACCACCTTGAGCGTGTGCGGTCCGTCGGGCAGGCGCGTGGTGTCGAAGAGGAAGCGCACGGGCGGCTCGAACTCGCCGAAGGGCACGGGGTCGTCGTCGATGAAGATGCGGACGCTGCGTTCAGAGGCCATCGTGGAGGATGCGGTGTTTGATGTGGCCGGCCTGCCGCTCGCCGGGGCGCACGAGCATCTTCACGGCCAGCACGAGGGTGATGCCCACGATGACGACCGCGCCCCAGATGATGGGCATGTCCCACGCACTCTGCGGACCGGTGCCGTGGGTGATGCCGCGCAGCGGGGCGGGCTGGTTCTTCTGGCAGACATCGCAGGCGAGGGCGGGAATACTTGTGAAGAGGAGAGGAAGTGAAGCGGTGAGGAGGCGAATGGTGAATGGCGAATGGCGACTGGAAGGTCGCCCACCATTCACCAATGACCATTCGCCATTCACCCTGAGTTCCTGCATTCCCTTCATGGCATCAACATCGTTTGCGGCGCCACGGTGCTGCGCAGGGTGCGTACATCCTCCTCGGTAACGGCGGTGGCCTCGTTGCCGAAGTTGCCGCGCACGTAACTGACTACGGCGGCGATCTGCGCGTCGGTGAGCTGTTCGGCCTGTGCGGGCATGGCACCGAATTCGGGCCGCGCATCATAGCCGCCAAGCACGATGGAGATCATCAACGAGGGATCGGTATCGTTCACGATCGCGCTACCGGCGAGGGGCGGGAAGGCGCCCGCCAAGCCCATCGCGTCGGCCTGGTGGCAGGCCTGACAGGTGCCCTTGAAGATCTCGGCACCGTCGGGCAAGCCGCTGGTGTTGTCGACTGTTGCCTCGGCCTCCTTGCGACCCGGCGTGGGCAGCCAACCGGGCGGCGGTGTGCCGTCGGGCAGCGGCGTTTGTTTCAACGCGATCAGGTAGGCCACGAGGTCGAGCGCTTCCTGCTTCGCCACCACCACGTGCGCCGTGTCGCGCAGCCGCTCTTTCGGCACGGGCACGATCACGGCGTCCTTGGCGGGATGGGCCGTCTCCTCGAACAGCCAGCCATAGCGCGGCATGATCGATCCCTTCACCACCATGCGCGGATCGTAGAGGTGCAGCAGGTGCCATTGCTCGCCCGGCTGGCGCTGGCCCACGTTGGTGAGGTCGGGGCCGGTGCGTTCGCTGCCCAGCAACGACGGCGATTGCCGCCACACATCCATGCGCTGCTTGCTGTAGTGGTAGTCGCTGGGAATGCTCGGCCGCGTGCCCCACATCTTGTCCATCTCGATGTTGCGCACCTGCTGCGTGTGGCAGGCGCCGCAGTTCTCCGATACATACACGGCCAGTCCGCGGCGCTCGGCAGGCGTCATCTCTGGCATGCCCGGCAGCGGCGCGTTGTGCTCCATCTCGCTGGCGGGCATCACCGCCACGCCCATGCTCAGCAGCACGAACACCAGCAGGGCGACGTTCACCAGGTTGCGATGGTCCTTGTGGAAATTCAACATGGGGGGAGGGGTGCGGCTTGAGGTTGATGAGGCACCGTGTGGTGGAAGGACGGCGACAAAATTAGGATATAATTATCCGACATAAGATATTCGTATCGCTTGCGGATCCTTTGGATGCATTCGCTCCGTATCATCGATGCCGCTGCCCCCGGTAAGAACATGGCTGACCGGGTAGGATCCCGATCATTGTGTGATCGTCACCCGACCCTTGGTGGATCCATGGGGATCCACCTCCTATCTTCGCACCTCCATGCGCCGCATCCTCTTCCTCCTCACCCTCGTGCTCTTCTCATGGAGTACGCTGGAGATGCATGAGTGGACGCGCGTGCCTGAGGTGCTGGCCCATATGCTGGAACACCACAGTGACTTGGGCCACCAGGACGATGCCGATGGCCATTGCGCCGATGAGCCGAAGAGCGCCCGGGACCATGCACACGACCATGATCATGACCACAGCCCCTTTGCGGGTGGCTGCCATGGTGATGCCTGCGCCGCTGGCATGTTCGCGGGGTTGCCGATCCAGTACGCCACCCGTTTCGTGGTGCCTGCGCCCGGTGTGCAGCTGATCGGAACGGACGTGGAGGCTCATCTGGCCTCCTTCAGTGGTTCCAAGTGGAACCCACCCAAGTCCTGCTGAAGCGCCAAGGCGCATGCCTGCCCGTGGGCGGGCGCACGGTGAGGCATTGCCCCGTGTTCTCCTTCGTGGTCCTTTCCTGTTAACCGCCTGCCTCGGGCAGGCCTTCCCCTCATCCTTCCATGATCGACGGGATCATCCGCTATTCCATACGGAACAAGGCCATCGTGGGCCTGTTCACCGCGCTCCTACTCGTGTTCGGGATCTACTCCCTCACGCAGTTGCCGATCGACGCGGTACCCGATATCACGAACAACCAGGTGCAGGTGATCACCAATGCACCCACCCTTGCGGCGCAGGAGGTGGAGCAGTTCATCACCGCACCCATCGAGCGCACCATGGCTTCGCTGCCGGATCTGGTGGAGATCCGCTCCATCAGCCGTTTCGGGCTCAGTGTGATCACCATCGTGTTCAACGAGGAAGTGGACATCTACTTCGCACGTACCCTGGTGGAGCAGCGCCTGAGCGATGCCACGGGCCAGATACCGCCCGGCGTGGGTACGCCCTTCATGGCACCCGTGAGCACCGGGCTGGGCGAGGTGTACCAGTACGTGCTGCACCCCAAGGAGGGTTTTCAGGACCAATTCGATGCGGCCGAGCTGCGCACCATCCAGGAGTGGGTGGTGGCACGCCAACTGCTGGGCATTCCCGGCGTGGCCGAGGTGAACAGCTTTGGCGGCGAGGTGAAACAGTATGAGGTGGCCCTCGATCCCATGCGCCTGCAAAGCATGGGTGTCACCATCGCAGAGGTGTACGCCGCGCTGGAGAGCAACAACGAGAATACCGGCGGCGCATATATCGACAAACGGCCCAATAGCTACAGCATCCGGGGCGATGGCCTGCTGCGCACACTGGAGGACATCGGCCAGGTGGTGGTGAAGGTCTCCAGCAGCGGTGTGCCCTTGCTGGTGCGTGATGTGGCCACGATCGGCTTCGGCAGTGCGCCACGCTACGGCGCCATGACACGCAACGGGGAAGGCGAAGTAGTAGGCGGCATGGTGATGATGCTGAAAGGGCAGAACAGCGCCAAGGTGGTGAAGGCGATCGAGGAGCGCCTGCCCACGGTACAGAAGTCGCTGCCCGAAGGCCTCGTGGTGGAACCCTACCTCGTGCGCAGTTCGCTCGTGGACCGCGCGATCGGTACGGTGGAGAAGAACCTCATCGAGGGTGCGCTGATCGTGATCTTCGTGCTGGTGCTCTTCCTGGGCAACTGGCGTGCTGGCCTCATCGTGGCCAGCGTGATCCCGTTGAGCATGCTGTTCGCCATCATCCTGATGAACGCGTTCGGCGTGAGCGGTAACCTGATGAGCCTTGGTGCCATCGATTTCGGTCTGATCGTGGACGGTGCGGTGATCATCGTGGAAGCCACGTTGCACCACCTGCAGTCGCGCTTCAAGGGTCGTACGCTCACGAGGGAGGAAATGGACACCGAGGTGTACAACAGTGCCAGCCGGATACGGACCAGTGCGGCTTTTGGCGAGATCATCATCCTGATCGTGTACATCCCCATCCTCACGCTCGTGGGCATTGAAGGCAAGATGTTCCGTCCCATGGCCACGGTGGTCAGCTTCGCGATCCTGGGTGCGCTGCTACTGAGCCTGACCTATGTGCCGATGATGAGCGCGTTGGTGCTCTCGCGCAACACCACGCACAGGCGCAACTTCAGCGACCGGATGATGGAGTTCTTCCAGCGGGGCTACGATCCCATCATCGCGTTCGCCCTGCGTAACAAGGTGAAGGTGGTGGTCACCTCGGTACTGCTCTTCGTCATGAGCCTGTTCACCTTCAGCCGCATGGGGGGAGAGTTCATTCCCACGCTGGAAGAAGGAGACTTCGCCTTTCACAGCATCCTGCCGCAGGGCAGTTCGCTGAGCATGAGCATCGCCAACAACGCCAAGGTGGAGAAGATCCTCATGCGGTTTCCCGAGGTGGAACAGGTAGTGGGCCGCACCGGAAGTGGTGAGATCCCCACCGATCCGATGCCGCCCGAGGCAACGGACCTGATGATCATCCTGAAGGAAAAGGAGGAATGGACCACGGCCGGCTCGCGAGAAGCGTTGCAGGACACCATGCTGAAGGCGCTCAAGCAGGTACCAGGCGTCTTCTTCGAGGCCACACAACCGATCCAGATGCGCTTCAATGAGCTGATGACCGGTGTAAGGCAGGATGTCGCCATCAAGATCTATGGCGAGAACCTGGACACCTTGGCGGCCCTCGCCCAACAGGTCGGTGCCTTGGTAAGCGATGTGCAAGGTGCTGGTGAACCGCAGGTGGAGAAGGTGGTAGGGCTGCCGCAGATCACCGTGAATTACGATCGGGCCCGATTGGCCCGTTACGGCCTCAACGTGCGTGAGTTGAACACCGCCGTGCGTTCGGCCTTCGCGGGTGAAGCCGCCGGGGCCATCTACGAGAACGAGCGTCGCTTCGATCTGGTGGTCCGCCTCGACCGCCGCCAGCGGGAGAGCATCGATGATGTACGCAACCTCTTCGTGCCATTGCCCAACGGCGGTCAGGTACGGTTGGACCAAGTGGCAAGGGTCGAACTGGTGAACGGCCCGGCACAGGTGAGCCGCGAGAACGCCAAACGACGCATCGTGGTGGGCGTGAACGTGCGTGGCCGCGATGTGGAGAGCTTCGTGGAGGAGCTGAATGGGCGCATGGATGCCGCGGTGGATCTGCCCGCCGGTTATCACTACACCTTCGGGGGCACCTTCGAGAACCTGCGCGCGGCAAGCCAACGCCTGATGATCGCGGTTCCGGTGGCCTTGTTGCTCATCTACCTGCTGCTCTATTTCACCTTCCACAGCGCGAAGCGCGCATTGCTGATCTACACCGCCATCCCTATGAGCGCGATCGGTGGTGTGTTCGCCTTGGTGCTGCGCGATATGCCCTTCAGCATCTCGGCCGGTGTAGGGTTCATCGCCTTGTTCGGCGTGGCGGTGCTGAACGGCATCGTGCTCATCGCCACGTTCGATCAGCTGGAGAAGGAAGGCGTCACCGACCTGAAGGAACGGGTGTTGCGCGGAACACGCATGCGCCTGCGGCCCGTGTTGATGACCGCCTCAGTGGCCTCCTTGGGCTTCCTGCCCATGGCTTTGAGCGGCAGCGCCGGTGCGGAAGTGCAACGCCCGCTGGCCACCGTGGTGATCGGCGGACTGGTCACGGCCACGGCGCTCACGCTCGTGGTACTGCCCGCGCTCTACATCCTGTTCATGAGCATCGGCAGCACCCGTCCGACGAAGCTCATCGTGGTCGGGGTCACGCTATTCATCATAGGTGAGGCACAAGCCCAGCAGGCACCCTTGAGCATGGACTCGTGCGTGGCGATCGCGCTGCGCCAGGCACCCATGATGAATGCCGCCCGCTTGCAGGTGCAACAGGCCGAGGCTGCGAAGGGCAGTGCTATCGACATCGGGCAGACCACCTTGTTCTACGAGAACGAGGACCTTGCCCGGACCCTTCCGGAGAGTGATGGCATCCTGAAGATCGGCGTGTCGCAATCCGTCCGCTTCCCCACGGTGTACGCCGCGCAGATGGGCGCCGCGAAAGCCAACGTGGCGCTTGCGGAAAGCCGCGCCGCACTGAGCGAACGCGAACTGACGCAGGCCGTGCAGCTGGCCTACCTCGATCTATTGTTCGCCATGGACCGTCTGAAGCTGATGCGCACACAGGACAGCACACTGGCCGAACTGGAGCGCAGCGCGAACCTCCGCTACGAGACCGGCGATACCGACAACTTGGAACGCCTCAGCGTACAGGCGCGCAAGCGCGAAGCCGAAGTGGCGCTGGCGAGTGCGCAGGCAGATGTGGGCATTGCTCAAGTGCGGCTCGCCCAATGGATGAACGTAACGCGGCCGGTGGAGCCCACCGATCAAGGCCTCATCGCATTGACCGCTCCGGCGCACACCGCCGTGCCTGCTTCGCATCCCATGCTGGATGTGTACCGGCGCAACGTGCAGTTGATGGACCGTCAGCAACGCGTGGAGAAACACCGGCTGCTGCCCGACCTCAACGCGCGGCTCTTCGATCAACGGCTCTATGGTACGCCGGAGCAGTTCTACGGCTACAGCGTGGGCGTGGGCATACCGCTCGGCTTCTGGAGCTTCCGCAGTCGCATCCGTGCAGCGGGCCGTGCCCGTGACGTGGCCGAACAGGAGGCGATCGGCGCGCGGCTGAAGCTCGATGCGGATGTAAGGGCGGCATCACTTGCGCTGCAACGCGATCAACAAGCCTTGTCCACGTTGCAAGGCGCAGGTCTTCAACAAGCCGACGAACTGCTGCGCGCCGCTGGCATCGCGTATCCCGCCGGCGAGATCGGCTACATCGAATACACCGCGTTGCTGGCCCAGAGCATCAGCATCCGCGACCGCTACCTCAGCGCCCTGCACCAATACGACCGTTCGGTGGTGCAGCTCAACAACCTCATCAACCCTTGATCCCCATGGAGTGCTTCACACGCATCCACATCACCATGAGAACGCTTTGCACATTCCTGATCCTGGCACTGTTCACCGCCTGTGGTGCCCCTGGTTCCACGAAAGAAAGAGCTGAAGAAGATGGCCACGGCCATGAGACCGGTCACGAGGGCGAGTCGCCCGAGATCACCGCGCAGCAGTTCGCCGCCATCGACGGTAAGCTCGGCCGCGTGGAGCTGAAGGACCTCACCGCATCGTTGAAGGCCACCGGCTTCCTCAAAGTGCCGCCGCAGAACATCGCGGACGTGAGCTCTCCCATTGCCGGTACGGTACAGCGCATCCACGTGCAGGATGGTGATATTGTGCGCAAGGGACAAGCGCTGATCACGATCACCGACCCCCGGATCGCCGAAATGCAGCGCAGCTACCTCGAAGCGCGGGCACAGCTCGTCTTCGAAAAAGCTGAACTGGAGCGGCAGACGGAGCTCGCCGCCAGCAACGTGAGCGCACAGAAGACCCTGCAGCAAGCGAAGGCCACGCACGCCGGGTTGCTCGCGCAGGTACAGGCCGGTGCACAGGTCCTTCGCCTCTGGTCCATCGATCCGGAACGCCTCACCCCCGAGGACATCCGTGCGACCATGGACCTCGCCAGTCCGATCAATGGTGCGGTAGCGCGCATCGATGTGAACGTGGGCAGTAACGTGGGCAGCGGAGCACCGGCGGTGCGCGTCGTGGATAACAGCGAACTGCATGTGGACGTGTTCATCTACGAGCAGGACATCGACAAGGTGAAAAAGGGCCAACAGATCAGTCTATCGCTGACCAATGTGCCCGGTCGAACCTATACGGCGGAGGTGTTCGCCATCGGCAGTGCCTTCGAGACACAGACGCGCACGATCCCTGTGCACGCCCGCATCACCGGTGACAAACAAGGCCTTATCGATGGCATGGGTGTAACCGCTTATGTGCAGACGGGCACAACCGCCGGGCCTGCCGTACCCACCGATGCCATCGTGAGCAGCGGCGGCAACGATTACGTCTTTCTCCACACCGAGGCCGAAGCAGGCGAGGATCACGGTGAAGAAGGTCATGCCCACGCGGGCGGACACGAGCATGAACATGGCGATGACCATGGGGATGAACATGACCACGCGAAGGAGGGTTCCACGCACAGTGAGGATGAAGGGCACGCACACACGAACAAGATGCACTTCCAACGCGTGCAGGTGAAGCGCGGTGTCACCGAAGGCGGCTACACGGGCATCACCTTCCTGCAACCGGTACCGCCTGATGCCGAGGTGGTGATCGGCGGTGCCTATTACCTGATGGCCATGATGACCAACAGCGGCGAACACAGCCATTGATATGGCACGTCCCGCTGAAATACTCTTCAGTCCATGAAACACTCCGTTCTTCCCATCATGTTCCTGGTGAACACCTTTCTACAAGCCCAGTACCCTGCGCTCACCCCTCCCCACCAAGGCCAGGTCGCATGCGGTGGAGCATATTGCATCGAAATGGTACTGAGCGGTGATGAAGTGCGCTTCTACCTGCTCGATACGCTCGGTGCTGCAGTATCGGCGTGGGGCGGTGTGGCTTATGTCCGTTTCGCCGACAACAGCACCGCGAATCCTGTCTTCGAACCGATCAAGGACGGTGGCTTCCGCGTGGTGCTCACCAACCCCAATGCCTTCACGGTCGTCCCAAGCTTCAAGACCGGTGAGGGCTTCGCCAGTGTTGAGCTGAGGAGCGGTCCGCGTATGAGCATACCTCCGATACCGGAACAACACAATGCGAAGGATGGCCATAAGCACTGAACCATGGAAACGCCCCTGATGGATATCCAGGGCGAACTGGTCATCGCCAGTAAGCTGATGGTCGCGGCCGTCCTTGGCGCGCTCATCGGCTACGACCGTGAGCGCCATGGCCGTGATGCAGGTATACGCACCTATGCAGCGGTGTGTATCGGAGCAGCTTTGTTCACGAGCATAGCCGGGCATTTGGAGGATGTGGCCGCCACCTCGCGCATCGTGGCCAATGTGGTCATGGGCATCGGCTTCTTGGGGGCGGGCATCGTGTACAAAGACAGTGGTAGCGGCTATTCCAAGGGCCTCACCACAGCCGCCACCATCTGGTGCACCGCAGCGATCGGAGTGGCCGTTGGTCTCAACATGTTCACCATCGCCACGGCGGGTGCATTGCTCGTGTACTTCCTCATCAGCCTGCACCACCGCGCTTGGTATGTG
>JAHBUM010000053.1 GCA_019638075.1 Flavobacteriales bacterium
GTGCTTCAGGGAGGTTTTCATGGCGATAGGTGTTTGAAGTGGTTCGTACCGGTCCACTTTTCAAGCGGCGTGCCAAACTCTTTCACCCCCTGCTACCTCCCTGATAGCCAACGGTTCACAGGCGGGCGGTATCGCGCCCTGTGGAGCGGACGGCACAGCACACGCGGGAAGCTCTATTTTCGCGTCCGATGCACCGCGGCGCCTACCTCGTTGGAGTGGCAGGAGGAAGTGGGTCTGGAAAGACCACTTGGGTGCGTTCCCTTCGCCAGGCGCTGCCGGAAGGCATGGTGTGCCAGATCTCGCAGGACGATTATTACCGGCCCATCGAGGACCAGGCGCTGGACGCGAACGGCAAGGTGAACTTCGACCTGCCGGGCGGGGTGGACATGGATGGCCTGGCGCGCGACCTGCGCTCACTGGTGGCCGGTGAACCCATCTTCAAGAAGGAATACACCTTCAACCAGCGGGACAAGGAACCCACACTGATCGAGCTGCGCCCCGCGCCGGTGATCCTGGTGGAGGGCTTGTTCGTGCTGCACCACGAGGAGGTGCGCAACCTGTTCGACCTGCGCATCTTCATCGATGCCAGCGAGGGCGCGCAGCTGGACCGCCGCCTGAAGCGCGATGCGCAGGAACGTGGCTACGGCACGGAGGACGTGCTGTACCAATGGCAGCACCATGTACTGCCCGCCTACCGCAACTACCTGCTGCCCTACCGCCACCTGTGCGATCTGCACGTGGTGAACGAGAGCGGCTTCGACCGTGCCGTACATGTGCTGCGCGACCACCTAGTGCAGAGCGCGGGCGTGGTGGAGCCGATCGACCTGCAAGGGATCCAGTAACGGCCGCCACCCCCAAGGAGCCATGAGCGCGGCAGCAAACCGCGATGTGGTACAGGGAAGGCAGGAGCAGTTGGCAGGAGCAATGCCAACTGCTCCTCTCCTGCTCCTATTCCTCACTTCAAATGCTCCGTGCTATAAAGCCGGTGCTGCCGGATGTAGCTGAGCACGGCGGGTGCCAGCCGGTCGTCCACGGAGCGCCATGCGCGAAGATCGCTGCGAATGCCGGTGGATGAGATCGGCAGCAGGGGCGCATCGGCCACGATGCGGACGCCGGGATGGCCGTGGTAGATGGTGGAAGCCAGGTGCTGCTTGAACCCTTCGCGCGGGTACACCACCAGTTCATGGTGATCGAGGACATCTTCGGGATCCTTCCAAGTGTGGAAGCCGGCGAGGTTGTCGCTGCCGATGATGAGCGCGAAGCGGTGATCGGGCCAGCGGCGGCGCATGAAGCGCAGAGTGTCTGCCGTGTAGTTCGGGCGGGGCATGTCGATCTCGAAGCCGCTCGCCACCAAACCGTCCTTCCCTTGTATCGCAAGGCGCACCATGGCGAGGCGGTGCGCATCGGGGCTCAGGGGCCGGTCCTTCTTGAAGGGGTTCTGCGGGGTGACCACCAGCCACACCTGATCCAAGCCACAGGCCGTGCGGATATGTTCCGCCAAGGCCACATGCCCATTGTGCGGCGGGTCGAAGGTCCCGAAAAGGCAGCCTATGCGCATGAGGGGTCGAGGAATCGGGTGACGAGGGTGCGGGCCTCCTCGCAGGCGTGTTCCAAGGTATCGTTCACCACCACGGCATCGAACTGCGGGGCGAAGGTCATCTCATGCGCGGCCTTGTCCACGCGCTTCTTCAGGCTTTCCGGTGTTTCCGTTCCACGGGAGAGCAGCCGCTGCTCCAACGCTTCCACGCTGGGCGGGCTGATGAAGATGGCGAGGGCACGATCGCCGAAATACTTCTTGAGGTCGAGGCCGCCCACCACGTCCACATCGAAGATGGCGCTGCTGCCGTTGGCCCAGATGCGGTCGATCTCGCTGCGCAGGGTGCCGTAGTACTGGCCGGGATACACCTCCTCCCACTCGATGAACGCATCCCGCGCGATCCGCTGCTGGAACTCTTCCGCCGTGATGAAGAAATAGTCCTGCCCATCCACCTCGTAGTTGCGCTTGGCGCGGCTGGTGGCGCTCACCGAGAAGGCGAGCCGCAGGCCCTGCTTCAACAGGCTGCGCACGATGGTGGTCTTTCCCGCCCCGCTGGGCGCGGATATGATGATGCACTTACCGCTCTCTCCCATCGTTACAGCACGTTCAGCACTTCGATACCTCGGCAGGGTCTCCTGAAAGGGACCCTGCCGTCCTTGTGTTCCCACATACCGCAGGGTCCTCTGCGAGAGACCCTGCGGAGGTTCCAATGATGCACTTCCCGCTCGATCCCATCGTTACAGCACGTTCAGCACCTGCTCCTTCACCTTCTCCAGTTCGTCCTTCATTTTCACCACCTGCTGCTGGATGGCCGCATCGTTGGCTTTCGAGCCGAGGGTGTTGATCTCGCGGCCCATCTCCTGCGCGATGAAACCGAGCTTTCGGCCCTGCGCTTCGGACTGGGCCATGGTCTCCTTGAAGTAGGTGCAATGCGAGCGCAGCCGCACCTTCTCCTCGGTCATGTCCATCTTCTCCAGGTAGAAGATCAGCTCCTGCTCGAAGCGGTCCTGATCCACCTTGGCGCCCAGCTCGGCGAGCTTGGCGTGCAGCCGTTCGCGCGTGCGATCGGCGCGGCCCTGATCGGCGGCTTCCACCTCGTTCAGCAACTGGCCGATGCCATCCACGCGTGAGGCGAGCTCCGCCTGAAGCCGCCCGCCTTCTGCCGCACGGAACGAATCGAACGCGCCCAACGCGTCGCCGACCAATGCGAAGATGCCCTCCCACTCCTCGTCCGTCAGGCGCTCGCTGGTGGTGTTGGCCACATCGGGCAGGCGCAATACCTGTGCGAGCAGGTCGGTGGTGGCGTTCGGATCCACCGTGTCGCGGATCGCCTTCAGTTCATCGTAGTAGGCGCGCACCAGCTCCTTGTCGAAGGTGGTGCGCTTGGCGGCATGGATGCCCTCGGTGCCGATGAAGACCTCGGCCTTCCCGCGCACGATGCGCTCACCCACGCGCTGGCGGATCTCGTTCTCGCGCTCCTTCAGCGCCGAAGGCAGTTTCAGGAAGAGGTCGAGCTGCTTGCTGTTGAGCGAACGCACCTCCACCGTGAGCTTGCGATCATTGACAACACCTTCTGCACGGCCGAAGCCGGTCATGGAACGGATCATGTGCGCCAAAGGTAGCGGCGGCCTACCGATCGGCCCTCCCCACGAGATACACCCCCGCGAAGATGGCCGCAGCACACAACGCCTGCACCGCACTGATGCCCGCCTCGTATTCACCCGGAATGCCCAGCCTCTCCGGGCCGACGCGCACGAAAAGCCATGTGAAGGCCGCCGCCAGCACCGGTTGCAGATAGATGTAGGTGCCCACCACCGTGGGGCTTACACGGGCCAGCGCCCACGTGTTCATCAGGTAGGCCACGAAGGTCACCATCACGACGACGAACACAAGTGCGAGGATGTGCGGCACCGTGAGCGCCTGCCATTGCACCGCGACCATTTCGCCCCAGCCGAAAGGCAGCACGAGCAGGAGGCCGAAGAGGAAGCACCAGGCCATCACCGTCACGGCGCCGTACTTGCGCATCAGCGGTTTCACCAGCACCAGGAAGAGGCCGTACGACATGGCGTTGATCAGAATGAAGAGATCGCCCAGCACGGTGGCGCCTGTGGAAGCACCAGCAGGCTTGGCGAGGATGAGCACCACCGCGCCGCCCGCGCCGAGCAGTACGCCCAGCGCCTTCATCCATGTGATGCGCTCCTTCAGCACCACACCGGCCAGCACCAGCACAAGGGTGGGCGTGGCCACCATGATGATGCTCGCGTTGAGCGGCGTGGTGCGCATCAGTCCGTGGAAGAACATGAGCTGGTTGAGCGCCACGCCCGTGAGCGCGCACAGGAAGAGGCGGCCCAGATCGGCTGCGGGCACACGCTGTGGCCTGAAGGCGAACAGCAGCCAGAAGAGCAGGCCAGCGCCCAGCACCCGCAGCAGGATGAAGCCCGAAGGTCCGATCACGGCGGGCATCAGCCCTTTCGCGACCACGTAGTTGACACCATAGAGGAAGTTGACCGTGAAGAGCGCGAAGTGCGCCAGGGCGTTGCGGGACACGGCCATAAGGCCGCGAAAGTAGCTGGGGCGGGCAAGGGCGCCGATCTACCTTCGCAGCCTGAACAACAGCAACTCCCGATGAAATTCGGCACGAAAGCCATCCACGCCGGTGTGGAACCCGACCCCGCCACCGGTGCCATCATGACGCCCATCTACCAGACCAGCACCTACGTGCAGGCCGCGCCGGGCGATCACAAGGGCTACGAGTACAGCCGCACGCACAACCCCACGCGCACGGCGTTGCAGAACGCGCTGGCGGCCTTGGAGAACGGCACGCACGGCCTGTGCTTCGCCACCGGCATGGCCAGCATCGATGCCATCGTGAAGCTGCTGAAGCCGGGCGATGAGGTGGTGAGCACCAACGATCTCTACGGTGGCACGTACCGGCTGTTCACGAAGATCTTCGAGGGCTTCGGCGTGAAGTTCCATTTCGTGGACATGAGCGACCTGCGCAACGTGGAGGCGAAGGTGAACGCCAACACGAAGCTGATCTGGGCCGAAACACCCACGAACCCGCTGCTGCGGATCATCGACATCGCCGGGCTGGCGGCCATCGCGAAGAAGCAGGGCTGCCTGCTGGGGGTGGACAACACCTTCGCCACGCCCTACCTGCAGAACCCGCTGGACCTCGGCGCCGACATCGTGATGCACAGCGTGACGAAGTACCTCGGCGGCCACAGCGACGTGGTGATGGGCGCACTGGTGGTGAAGGATGCGGAACTGGCCGAACGGCTGGCCTTCATCCAGAACAGCACCGGCGCCACGCCGGGACCGCAGGATTGTTTCCTGGTGCTGCGCGGGCTGAAGACCCTGCACCTGCGCATGCAGCGCCATTGCGAGAACGGCAGGGCCATCGCCGAATGGCTGGCGCAGCACCCGAAGGTGGACAAGGTGCATTGGCCGGGCTTCGCCACGCACCCGAACCATGCGGTGGCGGCGAAGCAGATGCGCGGCTTCGGCGGCATGATGAGCTTCACCCTGAAGGGCGACGACATGGCCGATGCCACACGCGTACTGAGCAGCACCAAATTGTTCAGTCTGGCCGAATCGCTCGGTGGCGTGGAATCGCTGCTGGGGCATCCGGCGAGCATGACGCATGCCAGCATTCCACGGGAGGAACGGTTGCGCAACGGCTTGGCCGATACACTGATCCGCCTGAGCGTGGGCGTGGAGGATGCCGAGGATCTGATCGCGGATCTGGGAGAGGCGCTCGGCTGATACCCGCATGGGCCGGATGGGGCGGGTGGGATCCCACGTCCGCAGCCATGTCCTGCGTCTGCGGCCCCGGCATCCGGTGGCTACCGGCGCAGGGAGCGGCGCATAACGCACAGGCAACGGTAACGGCGGTCGGCGATCGCACGCGGCGCCCCATCCCGTGCGATCGTGGGAAAGCAACATCCCACAAAGGATGGCGGCTTCACCGCGATCCGGCTCCTGGCAAGAGGCTAAATTGGCACCCCGGCCTGCTCTCACGGCCGGAAAGCGGATCCATCGAATGCGTACAACGACCACCCTGCTGTTAGGCTTTTCCCTGCTCGGGACCCCCGTCTTTTCCCAAGGAACGTTCCACTGTGGCAGCGATGAGCTGCACCGGATGGGCAGCTCGATCCCCGACCTGGAGGAGCGCGCGGCCCGGACCACGGCCGAGCTCGAAGCCTTCACCCGCTCGTTCATCAACGAGCAAGGGGGCGATGCCCGCGATGGCGGCTTTGTGATCCCGATCGTCTTCCACATCATCCACAACAACGGGCCGGAGAACATCTCGGACGCGCAGGTGCATGATGCGGTCCGCGTGCTGAACAACGACTTCAACAGGCTGAACACGGACTGGAACACCGTGCGCCCGCAGTTCCTGGACATCGTGGCGAACGTGGGCATCGAGTTCAGGCTGGCCACACGCGACCCGAACGGCCAGTGTACCACCGGCATCACGCGTACGCAATCGCCGCTCACGAACGACGGCACGGAGCAGATGAAGGCCCTGATCAGCTGGCCGCGCAACAAGTACCTGCAGGTGTGGGTGGCCGCTTCCGCCGATGGCGCGGCGGGATACACCTTCCGGCCAGGCAACGCGGTATGGAACGCGGCGCAAGACGGCATCGTGGTGCAGCACCTCTACCTGGGGTCCATCGGCACCAGCAATGCGTACCGGTCGCGCACCCTTACACACGAGGTGGGCCACTGGTTCAATCTGGCGCACACGTGGGGCAGCAGCAACACGCCGGGGCTGGATGCCAACTGCAACATGGACGACGAGGTGAGCGACACGCCCAACACGCGGGGCTGGGAGAGTTGCACCCTGAACGGCTCCACCTGCGACGGCACCCTCGACAACGTGGAGAACTACATGGATTATTCGTACTGCTCGAAGATGTTCACCGTGGGCCAGAAGGCGCGGATGATCGCCTGCCTTAACTCGAGCACAGCGCAGCGCAACCAGCTCTGGCAAACGAGCAACCTGATCGCCACGGGGGTGAATGGGAACGCTGTACTATGCCAGGCTTTGTTCACCACTTCGAAGGGCGAGATCTGCGCCGGACAAAGCGTTCGCTACACCGATGCGAGCTACCACAACGTGATGGCCCGCTCCTGGAGCTTCCCCGGCGGCGAGCCCTCCACTTCCACCGAGGTATCGCCCGTGGTGTTCTACCCGAACAGCGGCACGTATTCGGCCACGCTCACCGTGAGCGACGGTTCGACATCGCTGAGCACCACACAGAATACTGCGGTGGTGGTACTGCCCATGGACCTTACGGCACCTCTGATCGAGGGCTTCGAGGTCGGGGCCACACCCGCCAGCACGGGATGGATGGTGCTGAACCCGGATGACGACAACGGCTTCGGCATCACGAACACCGCCGCGTATTCGGGATCCAAAAGCCTTCGCCTGGTGAACACCGCCGCCATGAGCGGGCGCACGGACGTACTCGTATCACCGCCATTGGACATGAGCGACGCCACGGCCATCACCCTGTCGTTCCGGTACGCCTATGCCCGCCGCACCAGCAGCAGCACCGACCAGCTGCGGATACTGGTGAGCAACAACTGCGGCGAAACATGGAACCTGCGGGCCCAGATCTTCGCCACCGGAGACCTCACCACCGGCGGCATCAATACCGGTTCGTTCGTACCAAGCGGGCCTGAACAATGGGGCTTCAAACAGATCACCAACATCAACAGCACCTTCTACGTTACCGGGATGCGGCTACGGTTCGAGTTCATGAGCGGCGGGGGCAACAACTTCTTCCTGGACGACATCAACCTGAACGGCATGCCGCTCAGCCTCGGCGGGGAATTGACTGGCGCAGGGCCGTTGCTGGCCGTTCTTCCCAACCCGGCCACCGAAGCCACCGAAGCCGTGGTGGACATGGCATCGGCAGGTCGCGCAGTCGTAGATCTGCTGGACATCACCGGCCGTGTGGCACGGCACGTAAGCTCTGGAACGTTGCCAGCGGGCAAGCACCGCATGAAGATCCCCACGGCGGACCTGCCTTCGGGATCCTACTTCGTGCGCCTACAGTACGAGGGTGGACGCGAGGTGGTGCGCCTGATCGTTCCCTGAGGCTTGTTCCCCATTCGCGCTTGAACCGAGCGGGAGAAGGTGGTTGTCGGCTTTCAGTTGTCAGGCCATGCCTAAGAGCCTGTTCAGGATCTCTTGGATGATGGATCCGGAGTCTATCTTTTGACCAAACGCAGCCCCAAAAGAAGCGCGTAGCGGTGCCTACGGGGTTCTTTGGGGGCGAAGTATGGGCGAAAAAGAGGCCCGGAGACGCATTTGAAGAGATCCTGAACAGGCTCTAAGCAGGCGGCTCCTTGGTGGACACCGCCGAATGAGGCACGTGTAGAAGCCAGGAGTCAGACATTCCTGACAACTGAAAGCCGACAACCGGAACGATCACTCCTTGAAGCCGAGCATGATGGCTACGCAGCCTACATGCACCATGGCCCCCTTTCCCTTGCTGGGCACCCAGACCACCACCTTGACGGGAACTGTGGAGGCAGCCTTCAGGTCGAAGAAATGCTTCGGCTCATCGGCCAGGCTTTCGAAGATGACCTTGTTGTTCTGGTCGAGGATCTTCCAGTTGACCTCGCCCAGGATGGGATGGGCGCATACCAGGACCCGGTAATCCTGACCGCTGTACAGGGTCAGGCCCACCTCGGCCTCTTCTCCTGGGGCAAGCTGGGCGGCATTGAAGGTCTCGTTGAACTTGTATGGCGCCAGCTCAGGGATGCACTTGTTCTTGGCGAAGCTCCGGCATTGCCCCTGGACCGAGATCGAGAGCGCGACCGCACATGTCAGAAGTGCGGACTTGACGAGCAGGCTATAGGATCGCATGGGGCCGGTCAGTTGATGTATGAGTTGCGAATGGCGGCGGTCTTTTCACGAATGGCCTTGATCTGGTCATCCGTAAGGGTCGCAGGCGGGGTGCCGCCGCCGATCACCGCACTACCGTCGGTCCCTGTGGTGAGGCTTGCTCCGGGTTCCGGCAGGGCCACTGCGGCGTACAACGCCTGAAGCGCATCAAGGTCCGCCTTCACGCCGTTCAGGCGCGCATCCTCCACTTCGTAGGACCCGATCAGGCCGATGAGGTCCGCGAGGGAATGTTTCTGCTCCGCGATGCGCTGGCGCAGCTCGGGCGTATCGTTCGTGGCCGACACCTGTGTGGCGATGTAGAGGCCCTCGACCCATCCACCGGCGATCATGAGCGCGCTGATGTTGTCACGTCCGTTATCCTTCAGGTACGCATCAACATCCCAGTAGGTTCTACTGATGATGTCGAGCAGCCCATCGCGGTCGCTCATCTTCGACTGCATCAGTTCGAGCGTGCTGTCGTTGAAGGCGTTGGTGACCCCGAGACGATCCGCCAGCTTACGCGAGCAGGAGGTGTAGAACATGCTCTCCTGCGTGTGGTTGAACACGCTGGCGTAACTGAGGTCGGCACCGTACACGCCAAGGTTCAACGCCTGCTGGCTGGCTGCGGTGTACTTGTCGACGCTCTTCACGTCGTTGAGGATCTTGCTGTTGTACTGCGCACCGGCCTTCTTCAGGAGCGCGGCCGTTTCCATGGGCGACGGGATGTTGTAGAAGATCTTCTTGGTCTTCACCATCCGCTCGGCTTTGGTGCTATCTGCGATGGTATCCACGTTCAACTGGTCCTGTGCGGCAGGTTCGCTGCCGCAACCGGTTAGTGCAATGGCCACCAGAAGGGCGACCGGCCAAAGGTGTTTGCGCATCAGGCTCATAGGTTGAAGGGGAGTCGGTGGTAAAGGTGTCTTGCCGCAGTGGGCCGGTCAGTGCGCTTCGAGCCAGTTTTTCCCCACGCCCATGTCAACAACCAACGGAACGGCCAGCTCCATCGCACCCTGCATCCGATCACGCACAAGCTCTTTCAGGGGCTCCAATTCATCGTTGTGGGCGTCGAAGACCAGTTCATCATGCACCTGTAGCAGCAGGCGGCTCCGCATGCCGCTACGCTTCAGGTCGCGGTGGATGGCGACCATGGCCACCTTGATGATGTCGGCCGCCGTGCCCTGCATGGGGGCGTTGATGGCGATGCGTTCAGCCTGCGCGCGCACGGTGCTGTTGGCGCTGGTGATGTCGGGCAGGTAGCGGCGGCGGCCCATCAGCGTCTTGATGTACCCATGCGTGCGGCAGAAGCCGATCATCTCGTCCATG
Organism: Flavobacteriales bacterium; assembly: GCA_019638075.1. Taxonomy (GTDB): domain Bacteria; phylum Bacteroidota; class Bacteroidia; order Flavobacteriales_F; family PHOS-HE28; genus PHOS-HE28. Next base: position 9,762 of record JAHBUM010000053.1, read on the forward strand.
TAACTGCGCACACCGGGGAACTGCGCGAAGTAGTCGTCGATGATCTGTTTGGCCTCGGCGCGCGGGATGCCGAGGTTCTGTGCCAGACCGAAGGCGCCCTGCCCGTAGGCGATGCCGAAGTTAACGGCCTTGGCACGGCTGCGCTGTTCGCGTGTCACTGCGGCGATGTCCACGTTGAACACCTTGGCCGCCGTGGCCGCGTGGATGTCCAGCCCGTGGCGGAAGGCTTCCTGCATGTTGTGGTCGCCGCTCATGTGGGCGATGATGCGGAGTTCGATCTGGCTGTAGTCTGCGCTGAGGAGCTGGTGATCCGCATCGCGTGGCACGAACGCCTTGCGGATCTCGCGGCCCTTCTCGGTGCGGATGGGGATGTTCTGCAGGTTGGGATCGTTGCTCGCAAGGCGGCCTGTCGCAGCTACTGTTTGCAGATAGCTCGTGTGTACACGGTGCGTAACGGGATCGGCAGCTTCGGGAAGCGTGTCCACGTACGTTCCTTTCAGCTTGCGCAGGCTGCGGTAGTCGAGGATCAGGGGGATGGCCGGGTGGGTGTTGCTCAGTTCCTGCAGGATGTCCTCGCTCGTTTGGTATTGGCCTGTCTTGGCGGTCTTCTTCACCTTGTCCCCTCCGAGCCTGAGCGTTTCGAAGAGCACATCACCAAGCTGTTTCGGGCTGTCGATGTTGAACGGCACACCACACGCCTTGTGTATCTCGTCCTGCAGGCGGATCAGGTCCGTGCCAAGCTCTTCGCTGAACTGCTTCAAGGCGGGGATGTCGATGCGGATGCCTTCGGTCTCCATGTCTGCAAGCACCTGTACCAGCGGCATCTCCACATCGCGGAAGAGCGCATCCACTTCATCGGCCTTCAACAGCGGCTCGAACTTCTCCGCGAGCTGCCACGTGATGTCGGCATCCTCGGCCGCGTATTCCTTCACGGCATCCACCTCCACATCGCGCATGCTCCGCTGCACCTTCCCCCTGCCCTTCTCACCGATCAACGTGGTGATGCTCACGGGCCGGTAGCGCAGGTAGGTCTCGCTGAGGTAGTCCATGCCGTGCTTCTGCTGATCGGGCTTCAGCAGGAAGTGCGCCACCATGGTATCGAAGAGCGGCCCCTTCACCTCCACGCCGTAGCGGGCCAATACGCGCAGGTCGTACTTCGCGTTCTGCGCCACCTTGCCGATGGCTTCGTTCTCAAGGATGGGCTTGAAGATGTCCACGATGCGCTGCGCCTCGGCCGGGTCGGCGGGCACGGGCATGTAATGGCCTTCGTGTGCCTTCCAACTGAAGGCGAGGCCCACCAGTTCGGCGGTGCGTTCGTCGGTGCCGGTGGTCTCGGTATCGAAACAGAAGCGCGGCTGCTTCTTCAACTGCGCGGCCAGCATGTACATGTCCTCGTTCTTGTCGGCGAGGAAGTAGCGGTGCGGCACGGTGTCGATGTTCGCCAGTTCCTCCAACTGCACGTTGCCTTCCGCATCCACCGATGCACCGAAGAGGTCCACCTGCCCCGTGGGAGCGGCTCTTCTCCCTTCCTTCGCCTTTCCCGCATCGGCACCACCCGGATCGGCAGGGGCCAGCACGCGGCTGGCGAGCGCCTTGAACTCCAACTCGCTGAACACCTCCATCACCTTGTCCTTGTCCGGCGCATCAAGGTGCAGGGCTTCGTGATCCAATTCCACCGGCGCATCGGTGATGATGGTCGCCAGCATTTTGCTCAGCCGGCCCTGTTCAGCGAACTGGATCACGTTCTCCTTCTGCTTGCCCTTCAGTTGCTCCACATTATCGAGCACGCCTTCCAACGAGCCGAACTGTTGCACCAGCTTCATGGCGGTCTTCTCGCCGATGCCGGGGATGCCCGGTATGTTGTCCACCGCATCGCCCATGAGGCCGAGGATATCGATGACCTGCTCGGTGCGCTCCAGCCCCCAGCGATCGCAGATCTCCTTCGGCCCCAGCTTCTCGGGCGGGTCGCCGCCACGTCCCGGCTTGTACATGAGGATGCGGTCGGTGACGAGCTGGCCGAAATCCTTGTCGGGCGTGACCATGTAGGTGGTGTAGCCCTCGGCCTCGGCCTTCTTTGCCAACGTACCGATCACGTCATCGGCCTCGTAGCCGTCGCTTTCGAGGATGGGGATGTTGAGCGCCTCGATGATGCGGCGTATGTAGGGGATGTTGCTGCGGATGTCATCGGGCATCTCTTCGCGGTTGGCCTTGTAGTCCAGCAGGGTCTGGTGGCGCTCGGTGGGCGCGGCGGTATCGAACACCACGGCGAGGTGGGTGGGCTTCTCGCGCCTGATCAGGTCGAGCAGTGTGGTGGTGAAGCCGAAGGCGGCGCTGGTGTTGAGGCCCTTGCTGTTCACACGTGGCGCGCGGATGAAGCTGAAGTAGGCGCGGTAGATGAGCGCGAAGGCATCGAGGAGGAAGAGGCGGCGGTCTTCGGCGGGCATTTCGGACATGGGGGAAAGGTAGCCTGCATAGGACTGCCGAGCGCCCGGAGGCGGTTCGCAGGGGCAGGAGGCAAGAGCATTGCTCCTGCCCTGCTCCTGCCCCGTCCAAGGCTCCGGGGAATTGCGAACAGCCCCTCAGGAATTCAAGGCAGGGTGGTTCAAAGGCAGATGCAGGGAGCTACCCGATCCACTTCAACAAGCCTACTTTTGGACTGCGCCTCTTCAAAACCAAGGCGCATCCTTCCATGTTCAAACCAGTACTCACGCTCGTGTGTTCCGCAATGTTCGCATCAGCTTTCGGGCAGGGCCAGTGTTCCGGGGCGCTACCCATCACGGCCGGTACGCATGTGGTCGATACGGTGGTCGGCACACCGCCTTCGCTGCTCTGCTCGCAGTGGCAGCCCGCTCCTGCCGCCGTCTGGTACGCCTACACGCCAGCCTCGGACCTCGGCCTCACGGTGTCTTCCGACCTTCTTGCGAACATCGGTGGCGACACCCGCCTGAGCGTCTTCCGGGGCACCTGCGACCAACTGGTGTGCGTGACCGCCGACGACGATGGAGGCGACCTCGGCAACGGTTTCCTTTCGTTGGCCAACTTCAATGTGAGCCAAGGCGTGACCTACTACCTCGTTTGGGACTCGCGCTGGAACTCCAGCGGGTTCACCTTCTCTGTGGAGGAGGGTCCGCTGCACATGGAGCCGTTGAGCTTTACTTCGACCGCACCAGAGCCGCCGCTGGCGACAGGGATCGGCACCTTCGTGCTTGCCGTTGTTGACATGAACAATGACCTACTGGACGACATCGTGACCGTGCAGGGCACGAACGTCCTGATCCACATGCAACAACCGGAAGGTGGCTTCGAGCTCAGGACCTTCCCCACCGGGCCAGTGGCCAACGCGCCGAGCTGGAGCCTGTGCGCGGGCGACCTCAACGGCGACGGGCACAACGACCTGGTATACGGCGGACAACAGGGCGTGAGCATGATGATGTCCAACAGCTCGGGCACGGCCTTCACGGCAGTGTCCTACCCGCAGTACGTGTTCAGCCAGCGATCCAACATGGTGGACATCGACAACGATGGCCTGCTGGATGCGTTCGTTTGCCACGACGTGGATCCGAACGTGTTCTTCACCAACAACGGGGATGGCACCCTCGCCTTTCACCAAGGGGGCCTTGGCGACCATCCTGACGGCGGCAACTACGGCTCCATCTGGATCGATTACGACAACGACCGCGACATGGACCTGTACATCGCCAAATGCAAGGGTAGCGAGTCGACCGCACGTCGCGACGAACTGCACCGGAACAACGGGGACGGGACCTTCACCGAGGTGATCGATCAAGTAGGACTGGGAACCGGCATGCACCAAAGCTGGTCGTCCGCTTGGGGCGACTTCGACCGCGATGGCGATCTGGACGTCGTCATCGGCGCAAGCACGACCATCAACGGGGGGCACAAGGTGTTCCGCAACGACAACGGCAGGTTCACCGAGGTCACGGCAGGTTCGGGGCTGGACATCTTCATGGGAACGAGCAACGAATGGACCACGCACGATTTCAACAATGACGGCCACTTGGACATCCTCGGCGGTGGCGCACTGCACCTCGGCCGTGGGGACTTCACGTTCGCACGTGCGCTGAACACCAACAACCATGCGGTGGGCGACCTGAACGATGATGGCTTCCTCGATCTGCTCGGCGACAACGCGATCCGTTACAACAACGGGAACGGGAACAACTGGCTGAAGGTCCACACCACCGGCACGGTGAGCAACCACAACGGCATCGGCGCGCGGGTGATCGTCACCACCGCAAGCGGCAGCCAGATGCGCGAGATCCGCAGCGGCGATGGGTTCCGGTACATGAGCAGCCTCACCGCCCATTTCGGCCTTGGCACCGATGAGCTCGTGGACGAGGTGCGGGTGCTGTGGCCATCGGGCCTCACCACGGTGATCACGGATGTCGACATCAACAAGACCGTGGAGATCATCGAGAACACGACCACGGATGTGGCTGACGTGACGGAAGAGGCACCGTTCCGCCTCTTCCCGAACCCTGTGACGAACGAGCTCACGCTGGACCTGCCCGCGCAGGAAGTGATCTCCATCATCATCACCGATGCCACGGGCCGTGTGGTGCTTCAGGACAAGCCCACCACCCTGTGGATCGATGTAAGCCGTCTGTCGGCCGGCATGTACACCATCCAAGCCATCGGCAGGGAACGGAGCCATTCCGCCCGCTTCACGAAGCACTGAGCCATCCGGCTGGAACAGGAACGGCGGGTCCGATGGGCCCGCCGTTCCTGTTCACACCTGCCCGCTCAACGCTCCTTCCACACCACTTCCAGCACGGTGCGGCCAACGGCTTCCAACGAAGCGCGATCGATCACGTCCATGGAATCGTCGTGCGTGTGCCAGTAGGGGCCGAACGCCTGCGTCTGCGGATCGTATTCGATGATGTCGATGGTGGGGATGCGCAGCACCTTGTTCACCGGCACGTGATCGTCGATGCCCACGAAGTATTTCGTTTCAGGCACGAAGCGGTCGCCGTAGCCGAGGGCTTCGCCGGTCTTCCACACCTTGCGCACGATGGCCGGGGCGTACTGCATGCTGAACGCCTCCTGATGGAAGCGCGCATCCTTCGCGCCCACCATGTCCAGCAGGATGCCGAAGCGCGCCTTGTAGCCGGGCACGTGCGGGTTCTTCACCCAGTACTGCGAGCCGAGGCACCATGTATCGATGCTGTGCTCGTCGAAGGCCATGGCACCGCTCGGCTGGCCGTGGTCCTCCACATCGGTGAAGAGGATGTCCACGCCCGGCCCATGCTCCTTGGCGGCGATGTGGCGCGCGATCTCGAGCAACACCCCTACGCCACTGCCGCCGTCGTTGGCGCCGTCGATGGGCTCGTTGGTGCGCTCATCATCCTTGTCGGCGAAGGGGCGCGTGTCCCAATGTGCCAGCAGCAGGATGCGTTCCTTGCGCTCCGGGTGGAACTGCCCGATGATGTTGCGCAGCGGCAGGCGCTCCTTGTTGTAGCTGATCACCGTGCCGGTCTGTTCCACCACTTGGGCACCAGCCGCCTTCAGCCGTTGCACCATCCAGTCGCCGCATGCGGTATGTGCCCTGCTTCCCGGCACACGCGGGCCGAACGCGACCTGCTTTGCCACGAAGGCATACGCGCTGTCGGCATCGAACACGGGCGTGGGCGGCAATGCGGGCGCCTCGGGCACAACGGCAGGCGTGCCACCTTGTTCGGGTTGATCGGTCTGACAGGATATGAAAAGCAGGGGCAGGAGCAGGGGGAACAGCGGTGTCTTGCGCCTGCGCCTGCTCCTCCCGACTACCCCTGCCCTTGCTCCTGCGTTCACGCGCGTTCCCATGTGGTCCCTTCTTTCGTGTCCTTCAAGTTGATGCCGAGTGCCGCCAGCCTCTCGCGGATGGCATCGCTCGCGGCGAAATCCCTGCGTCCCTTGGCTTCGGCCCGCATGCGGATGAATTCTCCGACCAGCCCATCCAGCGCGTGGTCATCCGCCGCTGCCATCTGCTCGTGCTTCAGGCCGAGCACGTCGTGTACCATGCCGTGCATCAGCATGTTCAGCTTTTCGATGCCCGCTGCGGTCAACGCGATCTTGCCATCGTTCACCGAGTTGATGATGCGCACGCCCTCGAACAGTTCGCCGATCATCACCGGCGTGTTGATGTCGTCGTTCATGGCAGCGTGGCAGCGTTGCTCCAGCGCCGTGATGTCCGCGCCATCCGTTGTGCCGGGCTTCAGC
>JAHBUM010000054.1 GCA_019638075.1 Flavobacteriales bacterium
AGCAACGTGAGCAACACCCGTGCGGCGCAGTATGCGATCCTCTACGACGTGACACGCGATGGCCGTTTCCGCATGCGCGGCTTCCACGAGAACGCCTACGACCTGTACGACGGGGAGATCACGAACAGCGGCATCGCCATCATGTTCACCAAGGACTTCGAGGAGAACGAACGCGCGCGTGCCAGCGGCCGCAAGGTGGCCGGGAAGCAGCGCGAAGAGAACGGGCAACGCAACGAAGAGGCACCGGACATGCGATGAAGCGATGGATGAAGCATAGCGGTCTGGTGCTCGTGGCGATCCTCGTGCAGGCCTGCACAGGGTTGAAGTATGCCACGGAGGAGCGCCCCCTGTTCACCGGCTACACCGTGCAGTTCACGGAGCGGCCGGAAGCGGACGCCAAGGCCGCGCAAGCGGAACTGGAAGGTGTCATCACGCCGCCGCCCAGCACGTCGATCCTCGGTCTGCGGCCGATGGTGGCGCTGTACAACATGACCGGCGAACCGAAGCGAAAGGGGAAGGGTCTGCGCCACTTGTTGAAGTACAAGATCGCGACGGCGCCTGTCTACCTGGACGATGTGCCAGTCAAGGACATCGACGCTGCGCTGGCGAACCGGATGAACAATCGGGGCTATTTCAAGGCGATCGCCACGCATGAGGTCGTGCGCAAAGGGCGCCGGGCGGAGGTCGTCTTCACGGTGACGCCCGGCCGGGTGCATCGCCTGCGCAACATCTTCCATGGGGATACGGCACTGGCCGATGTCGACGTGCTCTACGAACGCCTCGCACGTGCGCAACGGGGCACGACACTACGCTCCGGCGATCCGTACGATCTCGCGGCGCTGGTGAGCGAGCGGTCGCGTGTGGAGGAAGTGTTGCGCAACTCCGGCTTCTATCGCATGAGCGCCGATCTCCTCGAGTTCGCTGCGGATACGAGCGTTGGCGATCATCAGGTGGACGTGCGCCTGCGCGTAAAGAGTACCGCTGGTGCGGATGAGCGCCGACGCTACACCATCGGCGATGTGCGTGTGCATGGCGACTACGATGATCTGCTACCCCCGTCGGACACCGTTGCCGTGGACAGCGTGGATTACATCGACTACCTCGGCATGTACCGGCCGCATACGATCACACGCGGCGTGTTCGTCAAGCCCGGCGGGCATTTCGCGCAGCGCAGGGTGGATGCCACGCGGCAATACCTGTCGAGCTACGGCGTGTTCGCGGGCATCGCCGTCAACCTCGTGGAGGATAGCGCGAGGAGGGGTGTGCTGGATGCCGATATCCTGCTCACGCCGCAGAAGCGCTTCTCCTTGTTCAGTGAGTTGAACGCGATCAGCAAGAGCAACAACTTCGCCGGTCCCGGCGTGAAGGTGGGGTGGAAGGACCGCGACCTGTTCCGTGGCGCGGAGGTGTTCACGGCGGACATCAATGGGCGGTTCGAGACGCAGGTGGCGGGTGCCGGTCGCGGTACGAACGCGTACGAGATCGGTGCGAAGGCATCACTGAGCGTGCCGCGGTTGCTGCTCCTGAACCGCTTCCGCTCGACACGGTCGTATGCGCCCAGCACCCGGTTCGATCTGGGCTATGGCCTCTTCCGGCGCATCGGCCTGTACGGCTTGGAGTCCGCCAACATCGGTTACAGCTACGTGTGGCGGCAGAACAGTTCCGTGTGGCACGATGTGCGCTTCCCCGAGGTGAGCTACAACAACCTCTACTACACCAGCGACCTCTTCAACGCCTTCCTCGATCGGAACCCTGCGATCCGCCGCAGCTTCGAGGAGCAGTTCATCGTCGGTGTCGGCTATACGTACACGCGCACGAACCAGCGTGGAAAGGCCGATCGCACGTGGTGGCTCTACAGCCTCGGTGTGGACGAGGCGGGCGGCCTGCTGTCGTTGGTCTACAGCGGGACCCAAGGCGAACGCACCGATGAGGGCTACCGCTTGTTCGGCGAACGCTTCGCGCAATACGTGCGCTACCGCGCCGAGGGCCGCTGGTTCCAAGCGGTGGGCAGGAACGGTGGTCAATTGGCCGCGCGTGTGTTCGCGGCATCGGCGCATGCCTACGGCAACAGCAGCAGCGTGCCGTATGTGAAGCAATACTTCAGCGGTGGAACGAACAGCTTGCGCGCGTTCCGTGCGCGCAGCATCGGCCCCGGCACCTACGATCCGGGAACGAATGAGGGAGCCTCCGGCGGCTCCGTCTTCCAAGTGGATCAGGTGGGCGACATCAAGTTCGAGATGAACCTTGAATACCGCTTCCCGATCTCCGGCATCGTGAAAGGCGCGCTGTTCTCCGATGCCGGTAACGTGTGGCTGGAACGCGAGGATCCACAGCGCCCCGGAGGTGCCTTCCGTATGGACCGCGCCCTGAGCGAGCTGGCGGTGGGCGCGGGTTTCGGGCTGCGCATCGATCCCGAGGTCATCGTCATCCGCCTCGATCTGGCCACGCCCCTGCGCCGCCCGGAGCTTCCGCAGGGCGATCGGTGGGTCTTCGATGATCAGCGGCCCCGCGTGTTCGACAACCTCGTGCTCAACATCGCCATCGGTTATCCGTTCTGACCGCTCACCGATCTTTGTGCCACCGATGACCCTCATCATCCGCAACATGGTCTGTGATCGCTGCAAGGCGGCGGTGCAGCGAGTGCTGGAACAGCAGGGCTTCGTGGTGAAGCACATCGAACTGGGCGAGGTGGACCTTGAGCGTGACCCGTCGAGCGATGAGCTTCGGGTGCTGGACGGCGCGTTGAAGGATGCGGGCTTCGAGCTTATCGCCGGGCGGGATTCCGCCACCATCGAGCGTATCAAGGCCGTCATCGTGAACATGGTCCACCACGGGGAGGGTCCGGGCGGCCGTGTTCGCTTGAGCGATCGCATCGCCGCCGCCCTGAACAAGGAGTATTCGAGCCTCTCCACGCTCTTTTCGCAGGTGGAAGGCATCACCATCGAGCACTACTTCCTCCTGCAACGCCTGGAGCGCGTGAAGGAACTGATCAAGTACGATGAACTATCGTTGACGGAGATCGCCGATCGCACAGGTTTCAGCAGCGTGGCGCACCTGAGCGGACAGTTCAAGAAGCTGACGGGCATGACACCTTCGGCCTTCAAAGCCGCAGGCACCGGGCGCATACCGCTGGACCGGGTGCTCAAGCATTGATGTAAACCTTATCCGCAAGGATATAAGGGCTCCGGCCTGTGTAGTACGGACCTTTGCACCATGGCGACCGTGGAACGAACCTTTCCCGTTACGGGCATGACCTGCGCCAGCTGCGTGCTGCATGTGGAGAAGGCCCTGCAGGCCACCCCCGGCGTGGAGAGCGTGAACGTGAACCTGGCCACCAACACCGCGCAGGTGGGCTGGGATGAAGCTGAAACTGATGATCGGGCGTTGCAGAAGGCCGTGCAGGATGCCGGCTATGGATTGTTGATCACGGATGAAGGCGAGGCCATGTCAACGGCGGAGAGCGCACAGCAGGAACGCATGCTCGCGCTCCGGAAAAGGCTGGTGGCGGCGATCATCCTCAGCGTACCGCTGGTGGTCATCGGCATGTTCTTCATGCATGCGCCGTGGGCCAACGGGGTGATGTGGGTGCTGAGCACGCCCGTGGCGCTCGTCTTCGGCCGCCAGTTCTTCATCAATGCGTGGAAGCAGGCGCGCCACCGCACCGCCAACATGGATACGCTCGTGGCGCTCAGTACGGGCGTGGCGTATGCCTTCAGCGTCTTCAACGTCCTGTACCCATCGTTCTGGACAAGCCGTGGCTTGGAGGCGCACGTGTATTTCGAGGCCGCTGCGGTGGTCATCACCTTCATCCTCCTTGGCAAGTTCCTCGAAGAGCGCGCGAAGGCTGGCACCAGCAGCGCCATCAGGAAGTTGATGGGGTTGCGGCCGAACACCGTGCTGCGTGTGGCATCCGATGGGGCTGCGCAGGAAGTGCCCATCGCGGAGGTGAACGTGGACGACATCCTCATCGTGCGGCCGGGGGAGAGCATCGCCGTGGACGGCGTGGTGGTGGATGGCGAAAGCTACGTGGACGAGAGCATGATCAGTGGTGAGCCGGTGCCCGTTGCGAAGTCCGCCGGAGCGGCATTGCTCGCGGGCACCATCAACCAGAAGGGAAGCCTGCGCATGCGGGCGCAACGTGTGGGAGCGGCCACATTGCTGGCGCAGATCGTGCGCACCGTGCAGGAGGCGCAGGGCAGCAAGGCACCGGTGCAGAAGCTCGTGGACAAGATCGCGGCGGTCTTCGTTCCGGTGGTGATCGGCATCGCCGTTGTCAGCGCGTTGCTGTGGTGGTTGCTCGGTGGTGAGCATGCGTTCACACAAGGGCTCATGGCCTTGGTCACCGTGCTGGTCATCGCGTGTCCATGTGCGCTCGGCCTCGCCACACCCACCGCGATCATGGCTGGCATGGGCAAGGGCGCGGAGAACGGCATCCTGATCAAGGATGCGGAGAGCCTTGAGCGCGCGCGGCGGATCACGGCCGTGGTGCTGGACAAGACGGGCACCATCACCGAGGGCAGGCCGGAGGTGCAGGAGGCCATCGGGTTGGAAGACACGGAAGCTGCGGCCGCCCTGCTGGCGATCGAAGCGCGTTCCGAACATCCGCTGGCCGAGGCCGTCGTGGATCATCTGCGCAATGCACCCGTAGCGTCGACGAATGGTGCGGCGAACGTGATCCGCTTCGAGAGCCTGACCGGCAAAGGCGTGAAGGCCGAGGTGAGCGGTACCACATGGATCGTCGGCAACCGCAGGCTTTTGGAGGAGAACGGGATACGCATCGCCGGTGAATGGCGTGATCACGAACGCCGGTGGCAGGAAGCGGCGCGCACCGTGGTGTGGATGGCCGATGCCACGACGGTCCGTGCGGCATTGGCGATCGCCGACCGCATCAAGCCTTCGGCTGTGGAAGCCATTGCGCGCCTGAAGGCGGAAGGCATCACCGTGTACATGCAGACCGGTGATGCACGGCGCACCGCACAGGTGGTGGCTGCGGAAGTGGGCATCACGGAATTCCGCAGCGAGGTATTGCCGAAGGACAAGGCCGCGTTCGTGGCCGGGCTTCAGCAGCAGGGGCACGTGGTGGCGATGGTGGGCGATGGGATCAACGACAGCGAAGCATTGGCGAAGGCCGATGTGAGCATCGCCATGGGCAAGGGGAGCGACATCGCGATGGACGTCGCACGCATGACGCTCATCAGCACCGATCTCAATGCGCTGCCACGCGCCATCGAGCTTTCACGCCGCACGGTCGCCGTGATCCGGCAGAACCTGTTCTGGGCCTTCGTCTACAACGTCATCGGCATCCCCATCGCGGCGGGTGCGCTGTACCCGGTCAACGGCTTCCTGCTCGATCCCATGATCGCGGGGGCTGCCATGGCATTGAGCAGCGTGAGCGTGGTGGGGAATAGTTTGCGGTTGCGCTGGGCAAGGCTGGGCAAGTGAGCGAAGCGGGGCAGGAGCCCCCTGCGCATGTCTGACCGCCCCAGCATCCGCGCACCCTATCGCATCCCCGACGGCCCATTTTTGCTCAACGCACCGGGTAATTTTGCTCAACACATTGAGTAGATGTGACACCTCCGCATCGGTGGTCGGTCACTCCTTTCCGTTGATACGCCACAAGGATCACCCCTGCCGCTCAACGGTCCATCACTTGCGCAACCCGTCACCAGCAAAGGGTAGGGGCGGAAGGCTTCAGTGGGGAAATTGGCGGCATGCTCCGCAACTATCTGTTCATCGCCCTCCGCACCCTCAAGCGCGACACCCTCTTCAGCCTGCTCAACATCATCGGCCTTGCCATCGGCGTGGTGGCGTGCATGCTGATCTACATCTACGTGCAGGACGAGCTGAGCTTCGATGCGCACCACCGCAAGGCCGATCGCATCTTCCGCATACAGGCGCACTACCAGTTCGGCGATGTGAAGGACGATTTCGGCATCACGCCCTTCCCCATCGTGGAGGCGCTGTTGCAGGAATACCCCGACATCGAGGGCGGGGTGTCGCTCTTCCAGCTGGGCACGACCACCTTGGAGTATGAGGGCCAGCGGTACCAAGCGGAGAACGGCTACAACGCCGATACCAGCACATTCCGCACCTTCGACTTCACCTTCACGCACGGCGGTCCCGATGCGCTGGACGAGCCGGACAACATCGTCATCATGCGTGAAATGGCCGTGCGCATGTTCGGCGCGGAGGATCCCATCGGCAAGCTCGTCACCCGCAACGGCCGTACACTGAAGGTGGCCGGTGTGATCGATGAACGCGCGGAGAACACGCACATCCCCATGGGCGTGTTCATGAGCCGCCTCGGCATGCCGCCACAGGCGAAGGCGCAACTGAGCCAGAGCTGGGGGCAGAACAGTTGCTTCAATTACCTCGTGCTGGCACCAAGCGTGAACGAACGCGACTTCCAAGGGAAGATGGACGCCTTCGTCACCAAGTACATCATTCCGCAATGGGGCGGGGCCGCGTTCGATGGCACCATCTCCTTCAACTTGGAGCCGTTGCGCGACGTGTATTTCAACAACGACCTGATCTACGACACGCCGAAGAAGGGCAACAAGGCGTATGTGACATTGTTCGCCATCGTGGCCGTGCTCATCCTCGCCATCGCGTGCATCAACTACATCAACATGAGCACCGCCGACGCCACACGCCGCGCGAAGGAGGTGGCGCTGCGCAAGGTGAGCGGCGCACAACGCGGGCAGCTCGTGGCGCAGTTCATCGGCGGCAGCGTGCTGATCGCGGTGATCGGCATCGCAGTGGCGCTGGTATTGCTGTGGCTCGCATTGCCCGCCTTCAACGGCATCACCGGCAAGGAGATCGGCATGGGCCATCTGCTGCGCGGCGGCTTCTTCGCGCCGCTGCTGCTTATCGTGCTGCTGATCGGTGTGGTGGCGGGCAGCTACCCGGCCTTCTTCCTTTCCCGGTTCGCGCCGCAGCTATTGCTGAAGGAAGGTGCCGCCAGCGGTGCGGGCAAACAACGTGTGCGCAAGGTGCTCATGGGTGCGCAGTTCGCCATCGCGCTCTTCATGGTGGTGTGTACGCTCGCCGTGTTCGCGCAACTGCACTGGCTGCGCACCACCGATATGGGCTTCCGCAAGGAGAACCTGTTGAACATCACCATGCCCCTGCCGAACGGCCCCGACACGCTGGCGTGGGACAAGCTGCGTCCGGTGAAGGACGAGTTGATGCGCCAAAGCTTCGTCAGCGGCGCCTCGTTCACACAGAGCCTGCCCGGTCAAAGCGGTGGCCGCTGGGTGCTGAAGGCGAACACATCCGAGGGACGCATCGACAAGCCCATGCCCACCATGAGCACCGATGCCGACTTCCCCGCGCTGCTCGGTGTGGATCTCGTGGCAGGCCGCTATTTCGACCCCGCCATTCCCAGCGACCGCGAGAACGCCGTGATGGTGAACGAGAGCGCCGTGAAGGCTTTCGGCTGGATCGACCCGCTGTCCGAGAAGATCTACATTCCCGGCGACAGCATTGAACAGGAGCTGACCGTGATCGGTGTGGTGAAGGACTTCCACTACACCAGCTTGCACACACCGATCGAACCGCTCGTGCTTTTCCAGAGCAGCCAGCGATACGGCGCGCAGAACCTCGTGCTGCGCCTTGGGCCGGGCGATGTGGCGCACCAGATGGCCACGTTGCAGGGTGAATGGAAGAAACTCTTCCCCAACGCGGAATGGAACGCCTCCTTCCTCATCGACAGCATCGCGCAACTCTATCAGGCCGAGGACAAGCTTTACCGCGTATTCACGGCCTTTGCCGTGCTGGCGATCCTGCTCACCGTGATGGGCCTTTACGGACTGGCGTATTTCACCGCCCGGCAACGCACGCGCGAGATCGGCATCCGCCGCGTGATGGGCGCGCCGATCACTGACATCGTGGCGCGGTTGAACAGGGAATTCGTAGTGCTGCTGGGACTTGCGCTGATCGTAGCCTTCCCCCTGGCGTTCCATGCGATCGGCCGCTGGCTGGAGACCTTCGCGTACCACACGGCCATTTCGCCGTTGCTCTATGTGGCGGCGTTGCTGGTCACGCTGGTGGTCACGGTGGTCACGGTATCCGTGCAGGCGTACCGGGCGGCGGTGGCGGATCCGGTGAAGGCGCTGCGGCACGAGTGAACTGGATGATGTTCCGGCAGGGGAGGCTGACAGGCGCGCCAGGCTGGCTCAGGCCTCCTGTCAGGGAGTCGCGCCTGTTCACGTTCCTTAACAATTCCAATATGTGACGTGGCAGGTTCCGTGCGTTCCAAGGATGTGGCATGGTTCATGTCACACCCGAGGCATGATGAACAACACGAAGGACGAGACCAATGTGCATCGCACGCTGATCGTCGACGCTCCGGCGGAATTCGTGTGGGCGGCGTTGAGCGATCCGAAGCTGACCCACCTCTCGCTGGCGTGGTCGTTGAAGGGTGAATTGCAGCGCGGGAAGCGCTTCCAGTGGCTGGTGCGCGACGAGACGGGGGCCGATGAAGTGGCCGCCGAAGGAACGGTGCTCACCATGTTCCCCGGGCAGCGGCTGAGGTATTCCCACTACGATGTGCGGAGCGGGTTGCCCGATGAACCGGCAAGCCGTACCACCGTTGACCTGCACCTGATCCCCGAGGACGTGGATCGCACCCGCCTCGAGCTCTGGCAGGGTGATTTCGACGGCCTTCCGCATGCCGCACGGCGCGCGCGCGAGGCCGGCCGCCAATGGGTGGAAAGGCTGGTGGGCGTGAAACGTGTGGCAGAGGAACTGAGCCGCTCCGAAGCGGCATGATGAGCTTGTGTAGCGTGGGTGGCGGTCGTTCGGGGTTTGGTGGTACTTCTGCGAATTAGCCGCCCGCGCTGCACGCTTTTATTGAGCAGGCAAGACACGCGATCGGACGGGAACGTTCGATCGCGTTGCTTTTTGGGGTGATGGGTCTGCCCCCGCGCTGATCACAACGGTATCACACCAACCTCCCCCCCAGCCACTTCAACCGCAGCTCCGCCGCCTTGGCCTCGTACTGCGCCAGCAGCAACCGGTTCTCCGCGTCGATCAAGCCCTGTTGCACATCGCGCAGTTCCACGGCGGTGATCATGCCGATGCGGTAGCTCTCCAGCGCCACATCCACCTGTTTGCGGATGCCGCCGAGGTTGGCCTCTTCCAACGCCACGCGTTGCTGGGCCGTGGAGTAGGCGGTCCAGCCGTCCAACACCTGCTGGTCCAGTTGCAGTTGCGCCTGTTCGGTTCCGATCGCGGCCTGCTCGCGGGTGATCTTCGCCACCTCCACCGCGCGGTTCGCCTGCAAGCCACGGAACAGCGGCACGCTCACGCGCACGCCATAATCCGGACCGATCTGCGTGTTGCTCTGCAAAAAGCCCACCGCACTGGTGCTCCGCGTATAGCCGTAGTTGCCGAACACGTCGATGCGCGGGAACAGCGCGCCGCGCAATTCCTTCACGCTCACATCGGCCAATAGCTGTTGCTGACGCGCCTGCTGCAACGCGCTGTTCCCAGCGCGCGCATCCTTCTGTACCGCAGCAAGGTCCAGCTGCTCGGCGGCGGGTATCGCGGCCTCCACCTCCACGGGCGTATCGGCGGCGCGGCCCAGCAGGGTGTTCAACCGGTTGATGGCGATGGCCTGTTGCTGCTTCAGATCCAGTAATGCGGCGCTGTCGGCGCTGAGGTCCAGTTGCGCCTGCACCACCTGCAAGCCGCTGCTCGACCCGATGCGTTGACCGGTCTCCACGATCGTGAGCCGCTCGCGCGAGGTCCGCAAGCCTTCCTGCTGCACACGCACGGCGCTTTTCAGTTGCACGGCGAGGTAATAGCTGGTGAGCACGTCGTACACGGTGCTTTCCATCTGTTGCCGCAACTCCGTCTTGCCGATCAGCTCCAGCGCCTCCAACCGGTCCTTCGCGGCGAACATCGCCAGCCCATCGAACACGGTCCAGTTCAGGGCCAGCACGCCGTCCAGCACGCGGCTGTCGGCGTTGTCGGCCTCGCGGGTCTCACCACTGAAGAAGGTCTGCTTGGTGCTGCTGTTGTCGATGCTGTAGAAGCCGTTCGCATCCAAGGTGGGCAGCATCCCCGCGTTGCCCGCGTTGTTCAGCAGTTCCGCATTGCGCGCGTCCAGTTTCGCCAGACGGATACCGTGGTTGTGCTCCAAGGCGATGGCCACGGCTTGGTCGGCGGTGAGGGTCTGGGCGCTGATGCTGCCACCCGCCAACATCAGCATAACAGCGATCGCGAACTTCATCGGGTATGTGGTGCGTGCTTTCATGGTTAAGGTCGACCCGCTGGGTCGACGCTACGGGTGCGTTGATGGTTGATCCGTGTTTTCCTTCCGCTCCCTCGACAAATAGCTGTACAGCGCCGGCACCACATACAACGTCAGCACCAGCGAGAACAACAACCCGCCGATGATGACGATGCCCATGGGGATCCGGCTCTTGGCCGCCGCACCAAGGCCCAGCGCGATCGGCAGCGCGCCCAGCGCCATGGCCAATGTGGTCATCAGGATCGGACGCAAACGCTGCGTGGCGGCGTCTACCACGGCGTCCATCTTCTTCAGCCCATGTTCCTTGCGCTGATTGGCGAACTCCACGATCAGGATCCCGTTCTTCGTCACCAGCCCGATCAGCACGATGATGCCGATGTTGCTGAAGATGTTCAGCGTGTGGCCACCGAGCCAGAGCGACAGCACCGCACCCGCCAGCGCCAATGGCACGGTGAACATCACCACCAGCGGATCGATCCAGCTCTCGAACTGCGCGGCGAGGATCAGGAACACCAGCACCAAGGCCAACAGGAACGCGAAGGCGAGGCTGCTGCCGCTCTCAGCGAACTCCTTGCTCACGCCGGAAAGGGTGGTGGTGAAGGTGTCGTCCAGCACCTCATCGGCGATGCGGTCCATGGCGGCGATGCCGTCGCCGATGGTGTAGCCCTCGGCGGGGTCGGCGCTCACGGTGGCGCTCACGTAGCGGTTGTAGCGGAACAGTTGCGGCGGGGTGCTGCGGTCGCTCATGCGCACGAGGTTGTCCAGCTGGATCAGCTCGCCCTTGTCGTTGCGCACGTAGGCGGTGCCGAGGTCCACCGGCGCGTCGCGGTCGCTGCGCGTGGCCTGACCGATCACCTGATACTGCTTGCCCTTGAAGATGAAGTAGCCGTAGCGCTGTCCGCTGAAATAGAGTTGCAGTGTCTCGGCGATGTCGCGCATGCTCACGCCCAATGCGCGGGCACGGTCGCGGTCGATCTCCACGTTCAGTTCGGGCTTGTTGAACTTCAGGTTCAGGTCGCTCACGCGGAAGGTCTTGTCGGCCCCTACTTTCTCCATGAACACGGGGATCACCTCGCGCAGCTTCTCGAAGGTGGGCGCCTGCACCACGTACTGCACGGGCAGCGTCACGAAGCGCGCCCCGCCGATGGTGGGCTCTTGGATCACGAAGCTCCGCGCCATGTTGTACTGCGGCAGCTGCGCCATCACGGCCTTGGCGATCTCGTCCTGCGTGCGGGTGCGCTTCTCCGGTTCCACCAAGGTGACCCGCACGAAACCGTTGTTGGTGCTGCTCGCGGTGCCGAAGCCGGGTGCGGTCACGCTGATCAATGCCTGCCGTTCGGGCAGCGTATCCACCAGATGGATGATGTCCGTGAGGTAATCGTTCATCACCTCGAAGCTGGTGCCCTCGGGCGCGGTGCTCTGCACCATGAAGCGGCTCTTGTCCTCCATGGGGGCCAGCTCGCTTTGCAGGTTGCCACCGATGAGCACGATCATGCCGATGCTCACGGCCATGATCGCCAACGCCATCCAACGCACACGCATGAAGCGTTGCAGCGAACGGTTGTACGCATCGGTCATGTTGTTGAACCAGCGCTCGGTCACCTCGAAGAAGCGGCTGCGCTTTTCGCGGTGTTTCAGCCAATGCGCGCTCATCATGGGGGTGAGGGTGAGGCTCACGATGGCGCTGATGAACACGGCCCCGGCCACCACGATGCCGAACTCGCGGAACAGACGGCCGGTCAATCCGCTGAGGAAGATCACCGGCAGGAACACCGCCATCAACGTGATCGTGATGCTGATGATGGCGAAGGTGATCTCCTTCGATCCCTCGTGCCCGGCCTGGATCGGGTCCATGCCGCGCTCGATCTTGCTGTAGATGTTCTCCAGCACCACGATGGCATCGTCCACCACGATGCCGGTGGCCAGCAGCACGGCCAGCAGCGTGAGGATGTTGATGCTGAAGCCCGCGATGTACATGATGAAGAAGGCGCCGATCAGCGAGATCGGGATGGCCAGCACGGGGATCAATGTGGTGCGCCAGTCGCGGAGGAAGACGAAGATGATGAGCACCACCAGCAGGAAGGCGATGGCGATGGTCTCCTCCACTTCGAGGATCGCCTTGCGGATGCCCACGGTGGTGTCCATGGCAAGGGTGTAGCGCAGGTCGTCGGGCAGGTCCTTCTTGATCTGGTCGAAGCGCTTGTAGAACTCATCGGCGATGGCGATGTAGTTGCTGCCGGGCTGGGGCGTCACGGCGATGCCCACCTGCGGGATCGCGCCATTGCCGCGCAGCAGGCTGCGTTCGTTCTCGGGCAGCAGCTCGGCGCGGCCCACGTCGCGCAGGCGCACCACCATGCCGCCCTCGTCGCGCAGGATCAGGTCGTTGAACTGTTCGGGCGTCTCCAACCGGCCCATCGTGCGGATGGTCAGTTCGGTGCGATAACCCTCGATGCGGCCGCTGGGCAGCTCCACGTTCTCGCGGTCCAAAGCCTGACGCACATCGCTTGGTGTGATCCGGTAGCCCGCCATCTTCACGGGATCCAGCAGCAGCTTCATGCTGTACTTCTTCTCGCCCCAGATGCGGATCTCGCTCACGCCGGGGATCGTCTGCAGCCGCTCCTTGAAGTTGTTGTTCGCGATCTCGCTCAGCTCCAGCATCGAGCGTTGGTCGCTCTGCATGGTCATGCTCAGGATCGGATTGCTGTCGGCGTTGCTCTTCACCGTGATCGGCGGGTCCACGTCGGTGGGCAGGTTGCGCACGGCTTGGCTCACGCGGTCGCGCACGTCGTTGGCCGCCGCTTCGAGGTCCATGTCCAGCTCGAACTCCACCGTGATCGTGCTGCGGCCGTCGCTGCTCACGCTGGTGAGGCTGCGGATACCCGCGATCCCATTGATGCTCTCCTCGAGGATCTCGGTGACCTGCTTCTCGATGATGTCCGCGTTGGCCCCGATGTAGTTGGTGGTCACCGTGATCACCGGCGGATCCACGCTGGGGTACTCGCGCACGCCGAGGAAGGTGAAGCCGATCACCCCGAACAGCACGAGGAAGATCGAGATCACCGTGGCGAGCACGGGCCGGTTGATGGAGAGGGAGCTGATGTTCATGCGTGCGTGGGTACGTGCGAGGTCGTTTTACATTCTACATTTTACATTCATCATTCTACATTCTATTCCCGCTTGGGCGTGCCCTCGCCTGTTCTCGTCCCGTTCATTGTTCGCGGTAAGCCGCACGAATTGCGTTCCGCCGGAGCCTTGGTGAAGGCGAGGTCGCGTGCTCCGCTATGGCTGCCTTGGCTCAGCGCGTGGTGCTGCGGCTCCGGGGTCTGCTCGTTCCTCGCAGCCTCCTCGCTCGCGCACCACTGGCGCTTCGCCTTCAGCAGGCCGCCGCTGCGCCCGCTCACGCGGTTCCACTGCACGGGATCCGTTCTCATGGCTTTCCGATCAGGTCTTCGCAGTAGGCTTTGATCTGGTCGCGCACCTTCCTGAACGCGTCCATCACTTCCGCTTCGGTACCGTGCGCCTTGGCGGGATCCGGAAAGTCGTGGTGCAGGCGTTGCGCCTTGGCCGGGAACCACGGACAATTCTCCCGCGCGCTGTCGCACACCGTGAGGATCAGGTCGAAGGTCTTGTCCGCGAAGGCGTCAATGGTCTTCGACGTGTGCGCCGAAATGTCCACGCCATCCTCTTGCATCACCGCCACGGCCTTCGGGTTCAGGCCATGCGTCTCCACGCCCGCGCTGAAGACCTCAGCCTTGTCGCCGGCGAAGTGGCGCAGATAGCCTTCGGCCATCTGGCTGCGGCAACTGTTGCCGGTGCAGAGCACGAGAATGCGTTTCACGTCGCCGGTCATACGAGTAGCCAGATGATGTTGATGATGCAGAACTTCGGATCGAAGCCGAACAGCAGTTGCAGCGCGATCACCGCCGTGGTGATGATGACCGGCTTGCGGTGTTTCCGAAGGGCGGCGGTCATTGTTCAGCAACAGTTGCTCCCGCTTCCGCAGCAGGCGGCTTTCAATTCTGCCTTCTCCGGTCTCACGGCGGGCTTCGCGGCCGATACCGTGATGCTGAAGATGCCCGTGCCAGCGGCCTTGAACGCGGCGATCTCCTCGGCGCTGATGTAGCGGGCGAGGATGTCGTCCGGCAGGATGATGGGCTTGCGCTTCTGCACGGTGACCTGCTCGAATCCGAGGTCGTGGATGATGCCGAGGTAATCGCTTTCCTGCATCGCGCCGGAGACGCACCCCGCGTACATCTCCGCAGCCTCGCGCAATTTGCCGGGAAGCTCGCCGCGCAGCACCACATCACTGATGCTGAAGTGACCGCCGGACTTCATCACGCGGTGCATCTCGCTGAACGCCTTGCGCTTGTCGGGCACGAGGTTCAGTACGCAGTTGCTCACCACCACGTCCACCATGTTCGCGCTCAGGGGCAATTGCTCAATGTCGCCTTGGCGGAACTCCACATTGTCGTACCCGAGTTTCCGCGCGTTCTCCTTGGCCTTGGCGATCATTTCGGGCGTGAAGTCCACGCCGATCACGCGGCCGTCGGGACCGGTCTCGTTGCGGGCCACGAAGCAGTCGTTGCCCGCCCCGGAACCGAGGTCCAGCACGGTATCGCCCGGCTTGATGCCCGCGAACTGCGTGGGCAGTCCGCAGCCAAGGCCGAGGTCGGCATCGGGCGCGTAACCTTCGACCTGTGCGTAGTCGTCCGTCATGATGTTGTAGACCTCGGTGCTGCAACCGCCCGCGCCACAGCAACTGCTGGCGTTGGTGGTCTTGTCCTGCATGGCGATCTCGGCGTACTTCTCGCGGACCGTCCGTTTGATGTTTTCTCCCGTGTTCATGTTTTATCGTTTTATTGCGATCGACTTGCCGACCGGCGTGCAGCACTCCAAGTCTTCGGAACGGAACCCGTCCATGAACTCACCGAGGAACTTTTTGGCGGCGGCCCACTCCTTGTGATCGATGCAGTAGCAGACCTTCGCCCCATCGATGTCGCCTTGGATCAGGCCCGCCGTCTTCAGTTCCTTCAAATGCTGGCTCACCGTGCTTTGCGAGAGCGGCAGCTCGTCCACGATGTCCCCGCACACGCAGCTGCGCTTGTGGATGAGGAAGCGCAGGATGGCCACGCGGGCCGGGTGTGCCAGCGCCTTGGCATAACGTGCGATGCGGTTGTCGCGCAGGGCGAACTCGTCGTGTTTGGAGAGGCCCATCGGGGTGATGATGATCGTAAAAATACGATAGCAAGGGAAATGAAGCAGCGCTTGACAAAGGAATTCATCGGCAGTGTCGGGCCTGTTTGCAGGGCTATCTATGTGCCTGGCCCGGGTGCAAGCCATTGTGCTTGGACGGCAACGACGGACCTGAAAAATGGGAAGCCGCCCACGGGGAGCGGCCTCCACGGCATGGTGCGTTGTCCTTGCCGACCGTTGCTCCTACGGTTGGCCACTCCCCCCGGGAATAGGACATTGCTCCATGCACGATCAAGCTGTTGGGCAGTCGGTGCCATCGCGCATAAGGGTCCAAAAAACACATGCCAAAGATGCTGGCCGTATAACACCCTGCAATACCCACAAAGGGGGATTTTTGGCAAAGTTCCAATATGTCGCAGGGAACGGTCAGCGTGCCTTGGGCAGGTCG
>JAHBUM010000055.1 GCA_019638075.1 Flavobacteriales bacterium
CCTCCTTCTGGACCTCCAGCAGCGCGGCGTGCAGCTTCTCCTCCTGTTTCTGGTCCGCCGCTTGGATCACTTGGCGCAGGCGCGGCGCGGGGAAGGCGATGGGTGGCAGCTTGATGGATGCGCCGGGCGTGTGCAGCGTGTGCGCCGTGGCGGTGCCCTTCAGCTTGATGGTGCCGCCGATGTCGCCTGCGGCCAGCTTCTGCACGGGGTGCCGTTCCCTGCCATCCACGATGAACAGTTGGTTGAGGCGCTCGATGCCACCGGTGTTGTCGTTCACCAGCTCCATGCCTTCATGCACCTCGCCGCTCATCACCTTGAACAGCGTGATGTGCCCCGCGCGCGGCTCTATGATGGTCTTGAAGGTGAAGAGCACGGTGGGGCCATCGGCGGTGCAGGGCAGGGTGTCGCCACCTACCAGTTCTTCGGCGGGCATTTCCAGCGCGGCAGGTGCCACGTTGTCGATGAAGCCCATCAGTCGGCCGCTGCCCATGTTGCGCAGGGCGCTCAGGCAGAACACGGGGAAGCATGTGCGTTCCATCATGCCCTGCTTCAGGCCCTGCCGCATCTCGTCCTCGTCCAGTTCGCCCTTGTCGAAGTAGTGCTCCATCAGGGCCTCGTCGTTCTCGGCGGCTTTCTCCACGAGTTCCTTGTGCAG
Organism: Flavobacteriales bacterium; assembly: GCA_019638075.1. Taxonomy (GTDB): domain Bacteria; phylum Bacteroidota; class Bacteroidia; order Flavobacteriales_F; family PHOS-HE28; genus PHOS-HE28. The sequence continues at coordinate 656 of JAHBUM010000055.1, forward strand.
CGCCTCGGCACGTTCCTTCTCGCTGTGGGGGATGGGCTGTTTCTCCGGCTTTCCGCCCGCATCCTTGAACACGTACATCGTCATCTTCAGCAGGTCGATGATGCGGTGGAAGCCATCGCCCTGCTCCACCGGATATTGCATCACCGTGACGGCATTGCCGAAGTGCTCCTTCGCCTGTGCCACGGTGCTGTCGAAGTCGGCGTTCGGGTGGTCCAACTGGTTCACACCGATGATCACCGGGCGATCGTACCGTTGCATCAGTTCCCACACCAACCCGGTGCCCACCTCCACGCCATGGTGCGCGTTGAGCAGCAGCACACAGGTATCGGCCACGCGCAGGGCGGGCACGGTCTCGCCCACGAGGTCGTCAAGCCCCGGCGTGTCGATGATGTTGATCTTGTAGTTCCGCCACTCGGTGTGCAGCACCGTGCTGTACACGCTGCTGCCACGCTCGTGCTCCAGTTCGGTGTGGTCGCTTACGGTGTTCCTGTCCTCGACACGGCCGCGGCGTTGGATCAGACCCGCTTCGAAGAGCATGGTTTCGGCCAGCGTGGTCTTGCCGCATCCGTGGGAGCCGAGCAGCACGACGTTCTTGATGTGTTTGGCATCGAAGGTTCTCATGGCACAAAAGGGCTTTTGGGTGGATGTTGTGAGTGACATGCCACCGCAGTCCCCCTCATCCCCCGCCCCCTTCTCCCCAAGGAGAAGGGGAGGAGGCCGGGAAGGACGCGCGGAGGATGGTATGAAGGTAGGTGCAGGAGCGCCGGATCCCAAACGGATCGGTCAACAATGAAGAGACCCCGGTGATGCCGGGGTCTTCGATGCTTGGAAAGCCGAGATCAGTTCAAAGCCTCAGGCTCGCGATCCCCTTGCAGGCGCTGGAAGCGGGCCAGCACCTCGTCGTAGCTGGCGGGCAGGTTCAGGTCCTTCATGGGGTCGAAGGCGAGGTGCTTGCTGGCGTACAGTGCGTAGGAACGCTCGTCCTGCACGGTCTCCTTCTCTTCGTTCCGATCCATGGCTGCGGGCGTTCTCATGTCCTTACTTAGTTGCTTGGGCTGCACAAAGCCAAAAGCGGGCCGAATATAGCCTCGTCCGCAGGCGTTGGGCGCGAAGGCGCTCCGTAGAGGGGTCGCAACGGTCGGTTTTCTTGGGTTCCTGCGGGGTGTAGGAAGGGTTGGGAGGGTATCGAGAAGCTGTTCGCAAATGGGGCAGGGGTAGTAGGGCAGGAGCAGGGGCCGTTGGCAGGGGCAATGCCTTCTGTCCCTGCTCCTGTCTTACCTCCTTGCCCCTCTCCCGGTCCGTATTGCGAACAGGCCTCTGAACAGCCGGGGTATGACCGCCGGTTCAAACGGATCACGATGATCCCTACATTTGCGGCCCTGCCGGGGAAACCTGTCAGGCCAAAGCCTCCCTAGCTCAGCGGTAGAGCAGCTCATTCGTAATGAGCAGGTCGCCGGTTCAAATCCGGCGGGGGGCTCTTCTGAGGATCAAGCCCCTACGCGAAAGTGTAGGGGCTTGTTGTTTGGGGTGGTGTCAATAATAGGGTAGATCGGATGGGCTGAGAGAGGAGAAAGTGAGGACGCGGCGCGGAAGAACAGGATCCGCCATCCGAAGGCAGGATAGGGAATGAACGCGGCGGGAGGAGCAAGCTTCTGCCCGGCCATACAAGGCACGGCCCCATCCTTCAGAACACCTGCCCGATCCCGAAGAACAGCAGCCGGTCCTCGCGCGCGATGCCGTGGTCGAGGAACAGCACGGTGCTTTGGTTCCATGCGATGCGCAGGCCCGCGCCGTAGGCGGTGCGCGTATGTGCGAGGTCGAGGTCCTGCCAGCGGTCGCGCACGCTGCCCGCATCCACGAAGGGCGCCACACCGATGCCGAAGCGTTGCCGTCCCAGCGTGAGATCCACGAGGCGCACGCGCAGTTCCGCAGGAGGTGCGCAACCTCCCTTGTCCGTTCGCCGGAGCGATCAGTTCACCGGCACCAGCCACCCATACGGATCGGCCACGATGCCACGGCGGATCTCGTTGAGCCGCCTGCCCACTTGGTTCGCCAGACGGCGCTCGGCGGTCTCCGGAAGCGTGAACTCTTCATCCCCGTACGCGATGGTGGCGATCTGTGCCATGGTGGCGGCGGTACCGGCACCGAAGGCCGAGCGCATCCGGCCATTGCGGGCGGCGCTCACCACTTCTTCAACGCTCACACGGCGCTCCTCCACGCGGATGCCCTCGTCGCGTGCGATGCGCAGGATGCTGTCGCGTGTGACGCCTTGGAGGATGGTGCCGTCCAGTGCGGGCGTGATCAACGTTCCTTCGATATTGAAGAAGATGTTCATCGTGCCGCTCTCCTCGATGTACTGATGCGTAAGGCCATCGGTCCAGATCAGTTGGTGAAAGCCCTTGTCCTGACCCAGCTTGGCGGGGTACAGCCCGCCGGCATAGTTGCCGCCGCACTTCGCCTCGCCGGTGCCGCCTGGGAACGCGCGGCTGTACTGCGTCTCGATCTTCACCCGCACCGGCTCGTTGTAGTAGCCGCGCACAGGGCAGGTGAAGATGATGAACTTGTAATTGTCGCTCGGCTTCACGCCGATGTATTCATCGCTGGCGAACAGGAACGGGCGGATGTACAGGGATGCTTCGCCCCCTTCGGGCAGCCAGTTCTTGTCCAACCGCACAAGCTCCACCAGCGCATCAAGGAAGATGTCCTCGGGGATCTCCGGCATGCACATGCGTTTCGCGCTGCGGTTCATGCGGGCGATGTTCGCCTGCGGCCGGAAGATGCTGACACCACCATCGGCGGTGCGGTAGGCCTTCAGCCCCTCGAAGATGGTCTGGCTGTAATGCAGGACCAGCGAGGCCGGGCTCAGTTCCAGATCGCCGAAGGGGACTATGGCCGGAGCCTTCCACGCGCCATCTTCGAAGTCCATCACCAGCATATGGTCGCTGAAGACGCGGCCGAACTTGATGTTGCTCATGTCGGTGTCCTGCAGCCGTGAACGCTCCACGCGCTGTATCGCTATCTTTTGCCCGGTCGTGATCATCGAACCATGCATTAAGGGTTGGAGCAAATGTAACCCTTTGGTCCTGTGACGAAGCCCCGCATTCCACCAACGCCCGCCATGCCCGCCGCGCCCGCCACCGAGGACATCCACGCCGTATTGGAGCGCGTGTGGGGCTACACGCAGTTCAGGCCCCGGCAGGAGGAGATCATCCACTCCGCGCTCGCAGGCACCGATACGCTGGCCCTGCTGCCTACCGGCGGCGGCAAAAGCCTCTGTTTCCAAGTGCCCGCACTGGCCATGGGGAAGCTGTGCCTCGTGGTGTCGCCCCTCATCGCCCTGATGAAGGATCAGGTGGCCCGGCTGAAGAAGCAGGGTGTTCCGGCGCGCGCCATCATCTCCACCATGACGCATGCCGAGATCGACAACGTACTGGAAAGCGCAGCCCTCGGCAAGTACGCCTTCCTGTACGTATCGCCCGAACGGCTCGCCTCGGAACTCTTCCTCGCGCGCCTGCCACGCCTGCCGCTGGGCATGATCGCCATCGACGAGGCGCACTGCATCTCGCAATGGGGTTACGATTTCCGGCCCGCTTACCTCAACATCGCGAAGGTGCGCGAGGTGCGGCCTGAGATACCCGTGCTGGCCCTCACTGCATCGGCCACGGAAGCGGTCGCCACCGACATCATGGAGCGGCTGGCGTTCAAGGCGCCGCACGTCATCCGAGGATCGTTCCAGCGGCCCGAACTGGCGCTATGGGTAAGCAGGGGCGAGGACAGGAACGGCCGGTTGCTCCGCATCCTGCACCACGTACAGGGCACCGCCATCGTGTATGTGCGCGAGCGCCGCAGCACCACACGCATCGCCGCGCTGCTCCAACAGCATGGCATCGCCTCGGCGCCCTATCATGCCGGGCTGCCATCCGAGGAACGCGACCGCGTGCAGCAGGCTTGGACCGAGGGAACGGTGCGCTGCATGGTGGCCACCAACGCCTTCGGCATGGGTATAGACAAGGCCGATGTGCGCGTGGTGGTACACCTTGAGCCGCCGCCCGATCTGGAGAGCTACTATCAGGAGGCGGGGCGTGCGGGGCGCGATGGAAGGGCCTCTTCCGCCTTCCTGCTGACCGGCCCCGGCGATGCGGAGAAAATGGAGGAACGGCTGGCCTCCTCCTTCCCCTCGCTGGAGCATGTGCGCAAGGTGTACCAAGCATTCGCCGATACCCATGGCATCGCCCTCGGATCGGGCCTGCTGGAGACCTACGAGGTGGACAACCGGGTGCTGGCCACCCGCACCGGCTTAGCCCCGGTCATTGTGGCGCATGCGCTGAAAGCCTTGGAGCTGGACGGGAAGCTCGCGCTCTCCGAAGGTGTACGCAGCCCTTCGCGGGTGCTCATCATCGCGGACCAGCGCTTGGTGTACGGCAAGCGCGTGAATGACAGCCGCCACGGCCCGTTGCTCGAAGCCCTGCTGCGCACCTACGGCGGCCTCTTCGAGGAACCCGTGCTCATCGACGAACTGCGCTTGGCGAAGGGCTTGAAATGGCAGCAGGACACCGTGATCGCGCGCTTGCAGGAACTGCACCAGCAGCGGGTGATCAGCTATAAGCAACGCAGCGATGCGCCCACGGCCACCCTCCTGACCCCGCGCGCCGATGCGCAGCGCATGGTGCTGGACCCCGCCGCTCTGGCTCTGCGCAGGCAACGTGCGCAGGACCGCCTCCACGCGATGCTCGCCTTCGTGGAGGAGCGGCACGAATGCCGTGCGCGCCGCTTGATCCGCTACTTCGGCGAAGAGGTGGCCTCCGATTGCGGTGCCTGCGATGTGTGCCGGGGCAGGATCGCCTATGCGGTGCCATCGGCCATGGGCAGCGCTGTGGCAGAGCCGGCCGGCCCCTCTCCGGAAGCCGCGCGTGCGTTGCGATGGCGTTTGGATGAAGGTGATGGGGAGGAATGAACGTGGGCTTACGCCCACCAACGCATTACATAGCGGACAGGCAAGAGCGGTCCATCAACGTGGTCTGAACTCAGGTAATGGAGCAATGGGAGCAATGGAGGAATGGCGCAAAGGGTGGTACCAGCAAGCTCATCAGGCATAGCACGGGCGTTCTTCGGAGGCACCTTTGCTTCATTCCTCCATTGCTTCATTGCTCCCATCGCTCCGCACCGATCAAACCTCCGGGTGCCCCATGCGTCCAACAGGCGATAGAGCAGAAGGAATGAGCCGCCGACAGGGAACACCTCCTCGGTGGTCCGGGGCGTGCCCGTGGCCTGCGCGCGCCCATGCACCAGCCCTGCGTTGCCGTCCAGGCAGCGTTCACAGGATCCCGATACATGGGTGATCTCAGTGAAAGTGAGCTGCTCGCGCTTTTTCGCGTGGAGGAGAGCCGTAACCGTGCCTTCAACCTGCTCGTGCGGCAATACCAGCAAAGGCTGTACGGCTTCATCCGGCGCATGGTCACCGACCACGACGAGGCCAAGGATGTGCTTCAGAACGTGTTCCTGAAGGCGTGGACGGGGCTGGATGGCTTCCGGGCCGACTCCCAGCTATACACCTGGCTATACCGGATCGCGCACAACGAAAGCCTCAACCACCTGCGCCGGATGAAACGTGGGCTCTTCGTGAGCGAGGCGAGCGTGGTGGAGCGGCTGATCACGACCTTGGACAGCAGCGAGCACTTCAGCGGCGATGCGATCCAGCGGAAATTACAGCGCGCGGTGATGCGCCTGCCGGACAAACAGCGCGCGGTCTTCACCATGAAATACTTCGACGGCATGAAGTACGAGACCATGAGCGAGGTGACCGGCACGAGCGTGGGCGCGTTGAAGAGCAGCTACCACATCGCGGTGAAGAAGATCGAGGAATGGGTGACCAACGATCAAACCAGAAGCACTTGAACCCGTCTTAACCATATAGGCCATGCAACAGCACGACGAACACGATGAACTGACCGGGGCACCCACTCTGCGCAGCCTTCCGCGAAAGAACCCCTTCGTGGTGCCCGAGGGGTTCTTCGACCGGTTCCCGCACGCGGTGCAGCAGCAGGCGATCGAGGCGCAGCGCACCGCCGGACGAGGCTGGCACTTGTTCGGTCGCGTACCCCCGACGAGGCTGGTGCTGGGAGGCGTGGCGGCGCTGGCCGTGGCCATCGCCTCTTGGACGTTCTGGCCCGCATCCCCGGATGAGCCCGGGATCGCCGAGGTCCCTTGGACCTCGGAAGAACTGCTGCACGGGGGGTACGATGTGGAACTTCTTTACACGGAACTGCATCCCGATCTGGTGGAGATGGACGTCGTAGCCTTGCCCGACGACGATGCGACCGTGCTTGCCTATCTTGAAGGCCAGAACCTGCCGTTGGACCTGTTGATCGAACAACTATGAGACCCTTGTTCTTCCGCTCCCTGCCGCTGATCGCCAGCCTGCTTCTTGGCCCCTTGCACACCATGGCGCAGGGCGGCGACATGCCTCCGCCACCTACGCCCGAGCGCCTCAAGGAGATCAAGGCCCAGAAAAGCGCCTTCATCACCACCCAACTGGAGCTGACGCCGGAGGAGGCCCAGCGGTTCTGGCCGATCTACAACGAGTACGACGACAAGAACGATGTGCTGCGGAAGGAAATGCGCGATCTATTCAGCCCATCGAAGGCGAGCGAGGCGATGACCGAAGCGGAGGCCGCAGCGCTGCTGGAAAAGAGCCTCCAGCACCGGCAGAAGGAGATCGATCTGGAGAAGAGCTACATGGAACGCTTCAAGAAGAGCATCGGCGCGGTGAAGACCCTGCAACTGCGCAAGGCCGAGCACGATTTCAACCGGGAGGTGCTGCGGAAGTTCCGCGACCGGATGGAGGATCGCCATGGGGCCGATGACGGGCGGCCACCACGCCGACCCTGAGAAGCTGTTCGCAATTTCCTTGGAACCGCAGGCGGGGCTATGTGGTTGTCGGTTGTCAGGGGGCAGTTGTCAGTCTCCTTGGTGGTACCCCTTGACGGAAAAGCTCCAAGATTCAAGCTCGAAGCTTCAAGGCTTGGAGCTTGTGCCTTGAAGCTTGAACATCTTGATAGGCTGCTGGGCGGGAAGCCCCCATGCAGAAGCCACGGAGGCAGGCATTTCCTGACAACTGGCCCCTGACAACCGACAACTATCCCCCTCCTTACCTCCTTCACTTCTTCGCCCGGCCCGTATGCGAACAGGTTCTGAGAGCGGCTTGCCACCTTTGCCCCATCCGTGGTACCCGATCCGCTGCGGACCAAGCAACGCATGGATGCCCTGCTCACCGCCTTCGACCGGCACCTCGCACAGACCAGCCCATACCCCATCGCCTTGGACGTGGTGGGGGCCGAAGGCTGCCACATCCACACCCGCGACGGCAGGCGCTACCTCGATCTGGTGGCAGGTCTTGCCGTGAACAACACCGGCCACCGGCACCCCAAGGTGGTGCAGGCCATCAAGGAGCAATGCGACCGATACCTGCATGTGATCCCGTACGGGGAGTTCGTACAGGAGCCACAGGTCCGCTTCGCAGAGCGGCTTACCGCCCTGCTGCCGCCCGGACTGGACAGCGTGTACTTCGTGAACAGCGGCACCGAAGCCAACGAAGCCGCCATCAAGCTGGCCAAGCGCATCACCGGGCGCACGGGGCTGGTCGGTTGCCGTAAGAGCTACCACGGCAGCACGCACGGCTCGCTCAGCCTCACGGACAACGAGGCGAAGAAGTTCCGTAACCGGCCGCTGCTTCCCGATGTCGGCTTCATCACCTTCAACGAACCGGCGGACCTGTACCGGATCGACGAGCATGTGGCCGCCGTGGTGGTGGAGCCGATCCAAGGCGATGCGGGCGTGCGCGTACCCACCATGGAATGGATGATGGCCCTGCGGCGGCGCTGCACCGAGGCCGGGGCCATGCTCATCTTCGATGAAGTGCAGACGGGGTTCGGCCGTACGGGCACCCTCTTCGCTTTCGAGCGGTACGGAGCCGTACCGGACATCCTTGTGCTGGGTAAGGCGCTGGGGGGCGGCCTGCCCATGGGGGCTTTCGTTTCCTCCCGCGAACGGATGCGGCTGCTGACCCACGACCCGGTGCTGGGGCACATCACCACCTTCGGGGGGCATCCACTGCCCTGCGTCGCCGGGCTGGCTGCCCTGGAGGTGCTGATCGAGGAGCAACTCGCTGGCAATGCGGAGGAAATGGGTGCGTTGTTCAAGCGCTCGCTGATGCACCCGTTGATCCACGAGGTGCGCGGCCACGGACTGATGCTGGCAGTGGATCTGGGCGACGCGGACCGTGTGCAGCACGTGGTTATGGACTGTCTGGCACACGGGGTGCTGGGCTTCTGGTTCCTTTCCTGCCCCACGGCCTTCCGCATAGCCCCGCCACTTTCCATCGGCCCGGCGGATGTGGACATGGCCTGCCGGACCATCGTGGCGGCGCTGGACCGGATCGCAGCATGAACGGTGGGCTGGTGGTTGGGGCAGGGCAAATGGAGCAATGGGACAATGGGGGAATGGAGCAAAGGGTGGCAGTTTGAAGAGATCCTGAACAGGCTCTTACCTTCTACCCACTTACCCAATTGCTCCATTATCGCATTTGCGAACCGTTCGGGTGGATGCCCCATCTTTGGCGCGATCAAAATCCCCATGGCCGCCGTTCCCCGCACATTCGCGCCCGCTCGCTGGGAAAGATGAGCCAATACACGCTGCGCCCTTGAACGCTGGGGACGGAGTTGTACTTTAGGCCCGCTTAGGAAAAAATCGAACCCCTCGCTTACGTGAACCACATGAAACACGTTCTACTTGGACTTGCCGCTTGCACATGGTCCCTGGCGGCCACCGCCCAACAGTTCCAGTGCGCCACGGACCTGCTGCGCGCCGAACAGATCGCTGCGGACCCCACCTATCTGGAGCGCGAAGCCGCGCACAAGGCCGAGATCATAGCCTTGATCCGCAACAATGCGCAGGTGGAACGGGGCGGTGACGAGATCATCACGCTGCCGGTCGTGTTCCACGTGCTGCACCTGGGTGGCATAGAGAACATCTCCGACGAGCAGATCAACGACGAGCTGCGCGTACTGAACGCCGATTTCCGGGCGCTGAACCCGAGTGCGGCAGCCGTGCATCCGGCGTTCCGTGATCTGGTGGGCGATGCCAAGCTCCAATTCGTGCTGCCCACGCGCGACCCGCAGGGCAACTGCACAAGCGGTATCGAACGCATCCGTACCCCGGAAACCCTCCGTGGTATGGGCGAGGCCAAGCTACACCAATGGCCGCGTGACAAGTACATCAACATCTGGGTGGTGCGGGACATCGAGAGTGGGGCCGCCGGATACGCTACCCTGCCATGGAGCCTTGATGGCGTGTTCGGGCGCTTGGCTGACGGGATCGTGGTCAAACACGACTATGTGGGAGAGATCGGCACCGGCAATCCGGGGCGCTCCCTGGCCCTCAGCCACGAGGTGGGGCACTTCCTTGGCCTTCTCCACGTGTGGGGCAACGGGGGAGGCTTGAACGCCCTGCCCGATGGCCACATGATAGACTATTGTGATGATGACGGCGTGGAGGACACCCCACGCACACGCGGATGGGGCGGGTGCCCCGACCACGACAGCAATACCAACGGCTGGGGAGGGGAGTGCAATGCGTTGGATCTGAGGACCTACGTGTTCGACTTCGATGCAGTGACCACCACGTCGGGCACTACCGACCCGACCCCGATGGAGAACCCCTCAGACGTGTTCCTGGGTGATCCTCGCGAACGTGCCCAGTTCACGTCGTTCACGGCCACGGGCGTATCGGCCAACTCTGCGCGCGATGGTGTGTTCAGCTTCACGGGATGGGGTGCGGCGGCGGTCAGTGGCGAAACGGACTATGCCTACATGACGGACAGCAGCATCGATCCGGGCAAGTACTACACGTTCAAGGTGGACCCGAACGTCACGGACCAGTTGTATCTGGACTCCATCGGCTTCAAGCTGTCGCGCAACGCCAACGGCATCCGCACGTTCGCGGTCAAGTCCAGCCTGAACAACTTCGGGGCCAACCTGCCGATGCGCGCCGGCGGCAATCCGAATGTCTCCTTCCATCCGGGTAACATCGGGTTCATCACCTCGGATCAGGCCTTCGACGACCTCACCATCTACGTGATCCTGCCAGCCAACGCCCACCACATCGAACAGCCGATCACATTCCGCTTCTATGCGTGGAACTCGGAGACGGCGGATGGCCGGGTGCGCGTGTGTTCCAACTCCACTCCGGTGGACCTGTTCAAGCGCCTCGGCGGTGGCCCGCAGACCGGAGGCACGTGGTCCGGCCCCAGCGAAATGAGCGGTTTCTTCGACCCGGCCACCATGGAAGCGGGCACCTACACCTATACGGTGGAGGCTACCGGCCCCTGTCCCGCCTACACCGCCACGGTGGAGGTATCCATCATCGAGGCGCCCGAAGCGCCCGTCATCTCGGGATCGGACAGCTTCTGCACAGGCGGCAACGTAGTGCTCACCAGCAGCCTCACCAGCAACATCCGCTGGAGCTCTGGGCAGACCACGGCTACCATTACGGTGAACAGCGCCAACACCTTCACGGTGAGCACCACGGCCAATGGCTGCACCAGCACGAGCGAACCCTTCGTGGTAAGCGTGGTGGAGCCGGTGAGCGCGGGAACGAACGGAACGCTTTCGATCTGCTCGGAGGAAGGTGCGGTGCCGGTCTCCTTGTTCAACAGCCTGCGTGGTACACCGTCCGTTGGCGGCACATGGAGCGGTCCGAGCGAGGTGATCGACGGGCTGTACGATCCCGCCACGATGGAACCGGGCGAGTACGTATACACGGTTGAGAGCGCAGGTCCCTGCCCGGCGGCAACAGCCACGGTGACGGTGAGCGAGGTGAGCACCGCCAATGCCGGCACGAACAGCACCGCGAGCATCTGCAACAATGCGAGCGCAGCGCTCTTCGCGTATCTGAGCGGTGGCCCGCAGCCCGGTGGCACCTGGTACGCGCCTGACAACACACCCATGGACGGCATCTACAATGCCGTGACCATGAATCCCGGCGCATTCCAGTACCGGGTGGATCTGGGAGATGCATGTGGCATGGCTTCGGCCACCGTCACCGTGACCGAGATCAACGCGCCGAACGTTCCCACCATCACGGGCAACAATGCCTTCTGCGAGGGTGGCAACGTGTTGTTGGCGAGCAGCAGCAACGTGAGCAACCGCTGGTCTCCGGGAGGTGCCACCACGCCGGGTTACCGCGTCACCGCGCCGGGTAGCTACACGGTGCGGGTATCCTCGGGTAATGGCTGCTCCAGCGTGAGCGCCCCCTTCGTGGTGACCGCTTCACAACGTGTGAACGCCGGTGGTGATGGGCAGCTCGTGGCATGCGAAGCGGCGGAGAACCTCGAACTGTTCGCCGCGCTGAAAGGCGACCCCAACGTGGGAGGCACCTGGTCCGGCCCCAGTACTGTAACGGACGGCCTGTACCAGCCGGCCTCGATGACGCCCGGCATCTACAAGTATGTGGTGGCCGCTGCATCGCCCTGCCTGAACGACACGGCGATCGTGACCGTGACCGAGTCCACCTCGCTCGCGCTCCAGGCGGGCACGTTCGGCATCGACGATGTAACGATCCACGGAAGCACCAACCTGATCGAGAACGTGGAGAACTTCATGGAGTACTCGTACTGCCCCAACCACATGTTCACGCGCGGCCAGACGGAGTTGATGCGCGCAACGCTCAACAGCCCGGTAGGCGAACGGAACGGGCTTGGAACGGAGCAGAACCTCCAGTTCACCGGTGTGGCCGAAGGCTACCGTGCCGCCTGCGAACCCAAGGCGGCTTTCTATGCGCGCACCGAACTGCTGAACCGATCACAGCCAGTGCCGTATGCCCCCACGCTCTGCACGGGCGAGCAGGTCCAGTTCATCGACAATTCCACGGGTACCCCTACTTCATGGGAATGGAGCTTCCCCGGCGGCACTCCGGCCACCTCCACGGTACGCAACCCCGTGGTGACCTACGACAGCCCCGGCTATAAATCCGTGACCCTTACGGTGACCAACGCGAACGGCAGCGCCAACAAGACTGATGACCATGCGGTGCTGATCGGCGGAAGCCCCAACGACCGCTGGGGCACGTACCACGAAGGGTTCGAGAACGGGGATGGCCTGGCCGGGTGGATCAGCTTCAACCACCACGACAACCCAGCGGAGAACCCCACCTCCTGGCGCAGGACCACCAGTGCAGGGTATGCAAGCAGTGCATGCGCGATGCTGAACAGCGGCACCCGCGACAATAATGATCTGGTGGATCCCGCCAATGGCGCCGACTACGACGACCTGATCTCGCCCACGTTCGACCTGAGCGGCATGTCCGATGCATCGTTCAACTTCCGGTACGCATACTCCACCGGAACCGATGAGCTCGCCAACATCACCGAGCGCCTGCAGGTCTCCATAAGCACGGACTGCGGCAAGACGTGGGTCACGCTTCCCGGCGGGGATATGACCGGAGCCGATCTGGTGAACAACGGCAACAACCCGGAGATGCCGCCTCCCGCATGGGCCGAGAAGACGATGGTGCTGAGCGCCGCACGCCGCGTACAGAACGTCCGCTTCCGTTTCCGCTACATCAGCAGCGTGTACAGTGGCAACCTGTTCATCGACAACATCAACATCCTTGGTGCCGTGGGCATCCAGGACCTGTCCGCCGCGAACTTCATGAGCCTGCACCCGAACCCGACGAACGACCAGTTCACCCTCGGTGTGCATGGCATGGACAAGTACGAAACGGCCGTGACCATCACCGACATCCGTGGCGCGGTGGTGTACCGCAACATCTTGCGGCCCACGAACCAGTCCATGCAGTTCAGCGCCTCGGGGCTTGGGCTGTCCGATGGCCTGTACCTGATCAATGCCTCCAACGACGCAGGCAGCCATACGCAGAAACTGATGGTGGGCCGGTAGACCCGGATCAGCATCGTGGAAGAAGCCCTCCCTCAAAGGAGGGTTTCTTCATTTCGAGTGCGCTCAGAACTGGCCTGTGGCAAGCATCACCAAGGTGCAAGCCTCCACCACTTCGATGCCTTGCCGCATGGCAGCAGCGGCGAACGCGGGGTTCTCCGTTCCGGGGTTGAAGATGATCCGTGCGGGGTGCAATGCGAGCAGTTCATCCATCATCGCGGCTTGGTGCCGGGGAGCCACGTACATCGTCACCGTATGTACGTTGGTAATGGCCGGGATCTGCTGCCGGATGGGCTCTCCCGCGATGCTGCCGGCGTGCTTGCCGAACAGCAATGCCGCATGCCCCATGGCGAGGAGCCGTGTGGCGGCCAGAAAGCTGTAGCGCGTGGGTTCGGGGCTGGCGCCTACGACCAATATGATCCCGGTCTGCATGATGCGAAGTTCGCTCATCTGGGAGTGGGCCGTGTAAAGCGAGGCAGCCGAGCTGACGGCTGTACCGCAACTCTTCCCTGATCGCATCGCGACCGGTACCTTCGCGGCAAGCCGCGTCCTGAACTGCGGTTCACGCCATGTCCACTTTCGTCCAAGCTCCGCCTTACGTCCCCAAGAACAAGATCCGCGTCGTTACCGCCGCATCGCTCTTCGATGGCCACGATGCCGCCATCAACATCATGCGGCGGATCATCCAGAGCACCGGCGCCGAGGTGATCCACCTGGGGCACGACCGCAGCGTGGAGGACGTGGTGAACACCGCGATCCAGGAGGATGCGCATGCCATCGCCATGACCAGCTACCAGGGCGGGCACACGGAGTACTTCAAGTACATGTATGATCTGCTGAAGGAGAAAGGCGCAGGGCACATCAAGATCTTCGGCGGCGGCGGCGGAACGATCCTGCCCGAGGAGATCGAGGAGTTGCACCGGTACGGCATCACGCGCCTGTACCACCCCGATGATGGTCGCGCGATGGGCCTACAGGGCATGATCAACGACATGCTGGAGAAGGCCGACTTCGACCTCAGCGACAAGGTGAACGGCGAAGCGAAGAAGCTGACACCGCAGAACTGGCCGGCCATCGCCAAGCTCATCAGCACGGCGGAGAACCATCCGGAGGTCTTCGAGAAGATCGCCGAAGAGATCCACAAGAAGGCCGAAGCGAACAAGGCGCCGATCCTCGGGATCACCGGCACGGGCGGCGCGGGCAAGAGCAGCATGGTGGATGAGCTGATCCGCCGGTTCATTTTGGATCAGCCCACGAAGACCATCGGCGTCATCAGCGTGGACCCGAGCAAGCGCAAGACCGGCGGCGCGCTGCTGGGCGACCGCATCCGCATGAACAGCATCCGCGGCGAGCGCGTGTACATGCGTTCGCTGGCCACGCGCCAGAGCAACCTCGCACTGAGCAAGCACGTGAAGGAAGCCGTAAGCATACTGAAGGCCGCGGGCTTCGACCTCATCGTGTTGGAGACGAGCGGCATCGGCCAGAGCGATACCGAGATCCTGGACCACAGCGATGTCAGCCTCTACATCATGACGCCCGAGTTCGGCGCGGCCACGCAGCTGGAGAAGATCGACATGCTCGACTTCGCCGATGTGGTGGCGATCAACAAGTTCGACAAGCGCGGCGCCCTCGATGCACTGCGCGACGTGAAGAAGCAGTACAAGCGCAACCACCAACTGTGGGACGCCAACGACGATGACCTGCCCGTGGTGGGCACCATCGCCAGCCAGTTCAACGACCCCGGCACCAACTCGCTCTACGCGCGCCTGATGAAGAAGATCGCCGAGAAGACCGGCGTCGACTTCAAGAGCACCTTCCACGCGCACGACGAAATGAGCGAGAAGGTCTGGATCATTCCGCCAGCGAAGAGCCGCTACCTCAGCGAGATCAGCGAGAACAACCGGCGGTACGACAGCAAGGTGGATGCGCAGGCCGCTATTGCCGATCGTTTGTACGGACTTCATAGCGCCGTGCTCACGTTCGGAGGTCCGGATCTGCTCGGATCAGATGATCAGACGATCAGAAGATCAGAAGATGGCGGTGCGGAAGTCGCGGCGCTGACCTCCAAGTTCGAAGCCCTGCGCAAGGACTTGGATCCGCATTTGTGGGCCATGC
>JAHBUM010000056.1 GCA_019638075.1 Flavobacteriales bacterium
GCCGGGTGCCACCATCGCGTACGACGCACCGAAGACATCGTTGCCATGAAGGGTGCTGAAGGGCCAGACCATGGGCCGCTCGTCGGGTGGCAGGGCGGGCACGGCCTGCAAGGCGCGCATGTGCCACGTGGCACCGATCGGCGGAAGCAGATCATCGCGGCCGATGTCCTGTGCGGTGCCGGTGACGGACAGGAGCAGGCATGGAGCGGTCGCAAGAAGCAGTGCATGTCGCGTTGCCATGTGCGTTGGTGCGCCGGGGTTTCACAGCGTGTTCCGGCACGCTGCGAACGTACCGGGAGCACAAGGTGAACAGGCGCGCCGCACATCACTGCGCCAACGCTTCGCGAACGGGCGCGCACGTTCCATCCCTGCAAGGGTGGGCGAACGGTTCGGGGGGGGGATCTTTCCGGCCGCGGGGATTACGGGTGGGAATCCATCCGCGCGTGGGGTTGGGTTCATCCAAGAACCCCGGAAGAAGGTATTCCCGACAACCTAAAGGACCGGCCTTGCTTCGCCGTAGCGGCTTCGCGCAGGCACAGCAGGCAGGCTGAAACCCGTGAACTGACAACTGCAATCTCCCTCACCTATCCCCCAGCAACCCGCTCTCGAAATCCACCACGCATTGGCGGATGGGGTCCATCTCGTCGCGTTCGCCGATGCAGAGGATCAGCTGATCCAGCGCGGGATGTTCCATGCGGAAACGGCCGCTCGGCGAGCGGGTGTCGCCCTCCTTGAACCGGGCGTGTACGATGGGGCCTTTGAGATCCTTGCTCAGGTAGGCGGCGTTGCCCACGTCGTAGGTGGCGTGCTCAAGGTCTTCGCGCAGCATGCGCAGGTGCGCGAAGCCGTTCTCGTAATAGCACACGATGCCTTCGGTCATCAGCCGCACGGGGATGGGGCCTTCCTCGTTGATGCGGAACAGCACGCCCTTGTACAGGAAGCCCCAGATGTCCTTGCACTTCACCTTGCGTTTCACGCCATCCTTCTCGAACAGCAGGGTCCATTGGCCCATGGCGGGGTAGAGGTCCACGTATTCGCCCACGGCCTCGCCGATGGGTTTGTACGGGTTCGTGGTGCGCTCGCGCAGGTAGGTCTCCGCATCGGGCAGCAGGTAGGCTTGGGCCTGTGCGACCTGCCATGCCGGGAGGGCAGCAAGGAGCAGGATCGCTATTCGCCGACCGATGGAGGTTATCAACATCATTGTGTTGACAAAGTAAACACTCCAAGGGATCGGTTGTACACCTACCCCGCACCAGCCACCACCAGCACGAACTCGCCGCGCGGTTCGGTACGGTCGAAATGGGCCATGAGCTCTGCCAAGGAGCCCCGCACGGTCTCCTCGTGCAATTTGCTGATCTCGCGCGATGCGCTGGCCAGGCGGTCGGCCCCGAAGGTCTCCGCAAGGTCGCGCAGGGTGCGTGCGATGCGGTGCGGGCTTTCGTACAGCACGATGGTACGTTCTTCCGTGCGCAATTCCTCCAATCGTGTGCGGCGTCCCTTCTTCACCGGCAGGAAGCCCTCGAACACGAAGCGGTCGCACGGCAGGGCGCTGTTCACCAGCGCGGGCACGAAGGCCGTGGCGCCCGGCAGGCATTCCACGGAAAGCCCGGCCTGCACGGCGGCGCGCACCAGCAGGAAGCCGGGGTCGCTGATGGCCGGGGTGCCCGCATCGCTCACCAGCGCGAAGCGTTCACCAGCCTGCATCCGCGCCACGAGCTGTTCCACCATTCGGTGCTCGTTGTGCGCATGGAAGGGCACCAAGGGCCGCTGGATGCCAAGGTGCTGCAACAGGCGGCCGGTGACGCGCGTGTCCTCCGCCACCACGCCGTCCACTTCGGCCAGCGCCTTCTGCGCGCGCAGGGTGATGTCGTCGAGGTTGCCGATGGGCGTGGGCACCAAGGTGAGGGAAGAGCGGGAGGCGGACATCGGGGCGCACCGTTCAGGTTCGGCGGATCACTTCAGGCTGGAGAGGTATTCCTTCAGCAGCACGTAGAGATCGGGGAACTCCGTGAGCGGCAGTGTTTCCTCCTTGTCCAGCACGTCGTGGTAGGCCGCAACGCCGCCCATGGTGTAGATGAAGAGGGAAGGCACGTTGCGTTTCACGAAGGGGCAATGGTCGCTGTTGCAGGCCGGGCCGCGCGACTTCACCTGTGGCAGCAATTGCCGCTTGGTGTTGATCGCCACGAGCTGGTCGAAGAGCTTGGGTTGCGCGGTGGCGTTCACCACGGTGATGCCGTCATCGCCCGTGCCGAGGATGTCGAGGTTCAGCATCAGCTTGATCTTCGAGAGGTCGATCAGCCGGTCCACCACGAACCATTCGCTGCCCACCAGCCCGGCCTCTTCACCGGCGAAGGCCACGAACAGCATGTTGTATTTCGGCTTGTTCCTGCTGAACCATTCCGCGAGCGAGAGCATCATCGCCACACCGCTCGCATTGTCGTTGGCACCGGGGAACAGCGCATCGGAGCCCATGCGCCCCAAGTGGTCGTAGTGCGCGCCGATCACCACCCACTTGCTGCTTCTGCCCTTCACCCAGCCCAGCACGTTGCGCGCCTGATGCCGTGGCAGCAGTTGGTTGCGCACGTTCAGGGTGATGGCCGCCGAACTGTCCGTCAATGCCGGGCTTGTCACTTGGATGAGGGGGAAGGGCCGCGCCTCCTGCGAAACGCCCCATGTGAGCTTTCCATGCACCCTTTCCACCACCGGGCAGTAGCGCATCAGCTCCTGCGCGATGTCACCGAACAGGCGCAGGGAGTCGGCGTTCTTCGTGGCCGGGAAACGCAGGCAGGCCGCATTGCCGCTCAACACGCCCATCGCCATGCCGCGCCGCGCGGGATCCAGCAGGTCGTCCGGTGAAAGGTGTACCAAGTTGAACGTGCCATTGGCCGAACCCGAGGCCGGGTCCACGATGTAGTCCACGCCGGGTGCGAGGGTGGTGCCGTCCACGCTCACGCGCATGCTGTCCGGGAAGCTGTTCACGTTGAAGTTGAACGGCTGGAAGTGGTCGCTCTTCAACGGCTTCAGACCCACGCGCGCGAACTGCTGCGCGATCCAATCCGCCGCGAGGCCATCGCCGTTCTGCACATAGCCACGGCCCTGCAACGCAGGCGCGGTCAGGGTCTTCACGTACTTGCGCGCGTTACTGCGCACCACGTCGGCATCCTGCGCGGATGCGCCCATGCACCATGCGAAGCTGAGGAGGGCGAGTGTGCGTATGGTCATGTGTGGCGTCGTTGAACGAGATCGGTGAAGGATGAAACGGCTTCGGGATCGGCGGGCTTCTTCAGCTTCGCGACCACCTCATTTTGGACGAAGGCCATGGCCCCGGTCACGTCCTTTCCGGTGTTGAGCTGTTCGATGGCCTTGTCGTAGGCGGTGCGGTCGCCGTTGAAGAGTTCCGCCACGAACCAGAATTTCTGGCTGAGGGAGATCGCCTTGTTGAGGTCGCTCACGGCGGCCTTCTCCATCTTCTCCGCCAGCGAGGGGGCGGGGGCCTTCGCGGGCATCTTCTCCTGTTCGGTGTGCTCGATGGCTTCGATCAATGAGGTCTGCCGCGATGCAGGCTCGGGCGCAGGGCGCGTATCCAGCCGCAGTGGCGCCTGTTCCTGTTCGGGCGCGGCCTCGCGCATCTTGTTCGGTGCAGCGGCGGTCGGCGGCGGCGTGGCGGCATGGCCTGTGGCCGCTTCGCGTGCCTTGTGGCGCAGCACCACCAGCCGTTCGTACAGTTCGCGCGCATCGCCACAGGCCGTCTCCAACCCGTTCAGTTGCAGGGTGCCCGTGCCCAGTTCCCGGCTGGCGGCGGAGAGCGCCTCCACCAGTTCGTTGATCTTGCGGAATGGCTTGTCGTTGCTCATGGTTGCCCGGTCCGTTACGTGGGTCCAGCGCGAAGATCCCTATTTTCGCACACCCCACCAACGTCCGAGGCAAATGATCCTCCGGGCCCCCTTCGATGTTCTTGGAGCATACCGGACCCCACGCCCCCCGCAAAGGCTGGGTGGAAGTGATCTGCGGCAGCATGTTCTCCGGCAAGACCGAAGAGCTGATCCGCCGCCTGCGCCGCGCCGAGTTCGCCCGGCAGAAGGTGGAGATATTCAAGCCCGGCGTGGACATCCGCTACGATGAGAACGACGTGGTGAGCCACGAGGGCACCTCCATCCGCAGCACGCCCGTGCCCGGCAGCAGCCACCTGTTGCTGCTCACGAACGACATCCGGGTGGTGGGCATCGACGAGGCGCAGTTCTTCGATGACGGCCTGCCCGCCGTGTGCGAACAACTCGCCAACAGCGGCATCCGCGTCATCATCGCGGGCCTCGACATGGATTTCCAAGGGCGGCCCTTCGGCCCCATGCCCGCGCTGATGGCGATGGCCGAGTACGTGACGAAGGTCCACGCCATCTGCATGCACTGCGGCGGACTGGCCCAGTACAGCCACCGCACCACGGCCAGTCAGGACCTCGTGGTGCTGGGCGAGACCGACAGCTACGAGCCGCTGTGCCGCACCTGTTTCATGGTGGCGCGTTCCAAGCAGGCCGAGCCATGAGCGCCATGCGCCCCACGTTGCGCACGCTCGCCGAGGTCACCGGTGGCACCCTCACCGGCACCGGCGATGTGCGCATCGAACACCTGCTGATCGATTCGCGCAACGCGGCCATTGGTGATAACACGCTCTTCATCGCCCTTGTGGGCCCGCGCCACGATGGGCACCGTTACCTGCAACACCTGTATGCGCGCGGGCTGCGGAACTTCTTGGTGAGCGCGCCGGTGGATGCGGCCGCCATGCCCGGTGCGAACATCGTGCGCGTGCCGGATACGCTGAAGGCCCTGCAAGCCATCGCGTCATGGCACCGCAGCCGGTTCCACATCCCGGTGATCGGTATCACGGGCAGCAACGGCAAGACGATCGTGAAGGAATGGCTCTTCCAGATGTTGCGGGGCGAAGAACGGATCGTGCGCAGTCCCGGCAGTTGGAACAGTCAGGTGGGCGTGCCGTTGAGCGCATGGCAGCTCGGCCCCGAACACACGCTGGGCATCTTCGAGGCGGGCATCAGCAGGCCGGGGGAGATGGCGGCGCTCGAAGCCATCATCCGCCCCACCATCGGTGTGTTCACGCATCTGGGAAGCGCGCACGATGAAGGCTTCGGCCACCTCGGAAGCGATGCGAAGGCGATCGAGAAGTCGAAGCTGTTCGCGCGCGCCGATGTGTGGATCCACCCGAACGACCGCAGCGAAATAGACAAGCTGCACCATCTGCTGCCCGGTGTGGAGCCGAAGGAATGGTCCATGATCGGTCATGGCAGGGCGGGCGACTTCCTGCACGTGATCGCGCACGAGGTGATCGGCGATGCCACGCACATCCGCACGCTGCACAACAACGCGGAACACGACTACGTGATCCCCTTCACCGATCAGGCCAGCTTGGAGAACGCGCTCAGTTGCATCTGCGTGTGCCTGCATCTGGGGCGAAGCACCGCGTGGATCAACGAACGGCTCGCGCTGCTGGAACCTGTGGACATGCGCCTGCGCACCATGCAGGGCCGCCACGGCACCACGTTGATCGACGACAGCTACAGCAACGACCAAAGCTCGCTGGCCGTGGCGCTGGAGCATCAGGAACGCATCGCGCACGGCAGGCCCCGCGCCATCGTGCTCAGCGACATGGCCGAGAGCGGACTGCCCGATGAGCGCCTCTACCGCGAAGTGGCCGCCACACTGGCCCGTGCGGGCATCGCACAGGTGATCGGTGTGGGACCGGCGATCGGTGCGCAGCAGGCCGTGTTCCCCAGCGGAACACGCTTCCATGCGGATACCGATGCGCTGCTCGCCAGCGAAGACCTCGGCGATCTCGCCGGTGCCGTGGTGCTCGTGAAAGGCGCGCGCAGTTTCGGTTTCGAGCGCGTGGTGGAGCGCTGGCAGCAACACGTCCATGGCACCGAACTACAGGTGGACCTCGAAGCCGTGCGCCACAACCTGAACCATTACCGTGGGCTGCTGAACGGAAATGGAGAAGCCCCACCCCAGCCCTCTCCAAAGGAGAGGGAGAACCCCAAGGGAACGCGTGTGATGGCAATGGTGAAAGCCTTCGGTTACGGGAGCGGCGCGGTGGAACTCGCGCGCTTGTTGCAGCACGAACAGGTCCATTACCTCGGCGTGGCTTATGCCGATGAGGGTATCGAGCTGCGCCAGCACGGCATCACCACGCCCATCCTTGTGATGAACCCCGAGCCGGTGGCGATGGAGACGCTGCACCGCTTCGAGCTGGAGCCGGAGGTGTACGACATGGCCTCGCTGCAAGCCGTGGTCGATCACGCGAGCAAGGCGGGTTCTGCACCCGCTGTACACATCAAGCTGGATACCGGCATGCATCGCCTCGGTTTCCAAGAGGCCGAACTCCCCGCTCTGCTGGATGCCCTGCGCGGCGTTCCCGTGCGTGTGGCGTCCATCCTCTCGCACCTCGCGGCCAGTGAGGATCCACAGCACGATGCCTTCACGCGGGCGCAGATCGGGCGCTTCACAATGATGTCAAATGGCATCATTGATGTGCTTGGATATCATCCAATGTTGCATATCGCCAACAGTAGCGCGATCGCCCGTTTCCCCGAAGCGCGCTTCGACATGGTGCGGGTGGGTATCGGTTTGCACGGCATCGGCTGTTCTCCGGAGGAGACCGCACAACTGCTGCCGGTAGCCACATTGCGCACGGTGGTGGCACAGGTGAAGGACATCGCTGCGGGCGACAGCATCGGCTATGGCCGCCGCGCCATGGAGGACCGCCAACGCCGCATCGCCATACTGCCCATCGGGTATGCCGATGGTTTCCTGCGCCGCCTCGGCAATGGCGTGGGCCGTGTCCGCATCAACGGCTGCGAAGCACGCACCGTGGGCAACATATGCATGGACATGTGCATGGTGGATGTGACGAACATCCCCTGCAACACGGGCGACGAAGCCATCGTGTTCGGCGCGGCGCCCACCTTGCAGCAGTACGCCGAAGACCTCGGGACCATCCCCTACGAGGCGCTCACCAGCATCGCGCAGCGTGTGAAGCGGGTGTATGTGCGGGGCTGAAGTTCAACGTTCGCACAGGGAACGGTCCCTCACCGCAGGCAGTGCCCACGTACCTTTGACAGGCAGCATACCCTCTCCGATGCGAACGATACTTGCCGGTGTCCTGATGACGCTTCTTGGTGCGATCACCACCAAGGCGCAGTCCACCGATCCCATTCCCGGCGATCTCCTGATCATGCTCACCCCATCGGGCTCGGCCGCGAAGGTGGCCGAGGATCTGGGCACGTGGAACGGTACAGCCACCGGCCTGAAGGTGGTGCAGCGGATCAGCGCGCCGATGCGCATCTGGCAGCTCCACTTCGATCCGGAACGCGCCCGGCAGGAGGACATGCTCCGCGCCGTGCGCAGCCATGCGCAGGTGCTGCTGGCCCAGAACAACCACGAACTGGAACTCCGGTCCATCCCCAACGACACGCTGTACGACCGGCAATGGCATCACCAGAACATCAACAGCGCGGGGGCGTGGGACATCAGCACGGGCGGGTTGACGGCCGATGGGGATACCATCGTGGTGTGCATCATCGAAGGCGCTGTGCTGACCCACGAAGACCTTATCGCGAACGCGTGGTACAACCACCATGAAGTGCCCGGTAACGGGGTGGATGATGATGGCAACGGTTATGTGGATGACTTCCGTGGCTGGAACCCGAACGCGGGCACGGACCAAGTGTACAGCGGCTCGCACGGAACGAAGGCTGCGGGCATGATCGGCGCCACGGGCAACAACGAGCTGGGCGTGGCCGGAGCGAACTGGGCGGTGAAGATCATGCCGGTGTTCAATTCCGGTACGTCGGAGGCCGGTGTCTTCGCATCGCACAGCTACCCGCTCGCGATGCGCCGCCTGTACAACGCCACCGACGGGGCGCTCGGTGCCTTCGTGGTGGCCACGAGCATCAGTTGGGGGCTCAACGGTGGGCGGCCTGCCAATGCGCCGATCTGGTGCGCCATGTACGATTCGCTGGGCGCGGCGGGCGTGCTCAGTTGTGCCGCCACATCCAACTCCGCCGTGGATGTGGATACGTACGGCGACCTGCCCACGTCATGCCCCGGCGAGTTCCTGATCAGCGTGACCGCCACGGACATCAATGACCAGCGCACCTTCTCGGGATACGGCCGCACCACCATCGATGTAGGCGCTCCCGGAGCCAGCGTATACACCACCGACATCAACAACAACTATGGCATGGGGAACGGGACCAGCTTCGCGGCCCCCCTCACGGCCGGTGTGGTGGGCCTGTTGTACAGCGCGCCGTGCTCCAGCCTGATGACGCTGGTGAAGGGCGATCCCGCGCAGGGCGCGCGCTACATCCGCGATGTGCTGTTCGCCGGGGTGGACCAGGTGGGGAACCTGCTGGGGAACACGGTGACCGGAGGGCGCATCAATGCACGGAACAGCATGCAGCTGGTGATGGCGGAATGTGGCTTATGCCCCGCGCCATACGGCCTTTCCGCGCAGGCGTTGACGATGAACTCGACACAGCTCGCTTGGCGGGCGGTGTCGGGGGAACGGTTCGATCTGCGCCACCGCAGTGCCGGTTCCGAGGAATGGAGCACCGTAACAGATCTCGCGGGAATGGACTTCCTTTTCGATGGCATCGAGCCATGTGCGCCATACGAGTTCCAAGTGCGCGCGCAGTGTGCGGAGGACACCAGCGCATACAGCAACCTCTTCGCGTGGAACAGTGATGGGTGCTGCGTGGCTCCGTCCGGCCTTGCGAGCGGCTTCGCCGGTGATAACATCGTGAACCTGTTCTGGGATCCCGTGCTTGCGGCATCGTCGTACGACCTGCGTTACATCCCCGTGGGCGGGACCGTGTTCACGGTGGTAGCCACCATCACGGGAACGCACGTGGAGTTGATACCGTTGGATCCCTGCACCAACTACAACGTGCAGGTCCGCTCGATCTGCAATGGCACAGCCACCGAATGGTCGGCGCCCATCCTGATAGGCACCCTCGGCTGCGGGGCATGCACCGACCTGCCGTACTGTGGAACGATGGGCGGGAACGCCGAGAACGAATGGATCGCAAGGGTGCGGCTTGGCCTGATCGACAACATATCGGGAAGCGACAACGGCTACGGCGACTACACCGATGTGACCACCGAACTACAGGTCGGTCGCAGCCATGCCCTCCTGCTCCAACCCGACTTCAGGAATTTCCAGTTCTCCGAGTGGTTCCATGTATGGATCGACTTGGACCAGAACGGGACCTTCGATGCGCCGGACGAGCTGGTGTTCGACAGCGGTGGGGCGAGCAGCGAACCGGTGGACGCGGTGTTGGACATACCCTCGAACACGGTGCTCGGCCCCACGCGCATGCGTGTGATCATGCATTACAGCCAAGCGCCGGAGGAACCATGCGCGGAACAGTTCAACTACGGGGAGGTGGAGGACTATTGCGTGAAGTTCGTGGAGGGCGATGTCGGCATGGCCGGGCATGAAGCCTCGTCCACGGCGCTCGTATTCCCGCAGCCTGCGGATGGAATGGTCACGATCCGTACGGCGTCGGGATCCGCAGGGGATGTGCTGCGGATCGTCGATGCGGCCGGCCGTCTGACGCATGCCACGCGCATGGCAGGCACGGAGCTCGTGTTCGACACCGGTGTGCTTGCATCGGGCACGTATACGATCGTGATCGTGCATGGCACCGGATCGGTGGAGCGCGGGCGCATGGTGGTGGCGCACACGCGCTGATGGCGGCACCGGTGGGCCGGTTAACTTCGGCGGCGCATGACGCCCGTTTCGGCAGTTATCATCACGTACAACGAGGAGCGCAACATCGCGCGCTGCCTCGCTT
Organism: Flavobacteriales bacterium; assembly: GCA_019638075.1. Lineage (GTDB taxonomy): Bacteria > Bacteroidota > Bacteroidia > Flavobacteriales_F > PHOS-HE28 > PHOS-HE28. Next base: position 9,864 of record JAHBUM010000056.1, read on the forward strand.
CGGTCAGGCAGGTGGCCGATGACATCGTGGTGCTGGATTCGTACAGCACGGATGGAACGGAACGGATCGCGCGCGAGCACGGGGCACGCTTCTTCCAGCATGCGTTCGACGGGCATATCGAACAGAAGAACCGGGCCATTACGCACGCCCTGCATCCATGGGTGCTCTCGCTGGATGCCGACGAAGCGCTCGACGACCGGCTCGTGCGCTCCATCCGCGATGCGATGCGCGACCCCCGCGCCGACGGCTACACCATGAACCGGCTCACCAACTACTGCGGCGGCTGGATCCGCCACGGTGGCTGGTACCCGGATGTGAAGCTGAGGCTTTGGGACAGCCGCAAAGGCAAGTGGACGGGCATCAATCCGCACGATCGCTACGAGATGGCACCGGAGGCTCGTATCGCCCACCTGTCCGGGGACATCCTCCATTACAGCTATTACAGCCTGAACGACCACTACCGGCAGGTGGAGTATTTCACCACCATCGCGGCGAAGGCCTACCACGAGCGCGGCCGCAGGGCATCGCTGGTCAAGCGGTTCATCAGCCCGGTGGCGAAGTTCATGGGCGCGTACGTGTTCCGGCTGGGCTTCATGGATGGGGTGCGCGGCTTCACCATCGCCCGCATCAGTGCGTATGCCACATGGCTCAAGTACAGCAAGCTGCGCGCGTTGCAGACCGGGAGCCGATGACGCCCACCTCCATCATCCTTTCCCGCACGGACAGCATCGGCGATGTGATGCTCACCCTGCCCATGGCGGGCCTGCTGAAGCGGGCCTTCCCCGGTGTGCGCATCACCTTCATAGGCCGCACGTACACGAAGCCGGTGCTTGAGCGCTGTGCGCACGTGGACCACATCATCACACTTGAAGAGTTGGAGGCGGGCGATGCGGTGGCGATACTGCGCGACCTGAACGCCGATGCGCTGATCCATGTGTTCCCGCGTAGGGAGATCGCGCGATGGGCGCGCGTGGCGGGCATCCCCATGCGCATCGGCACAAGCCATCGCTGGTGGCATTGGGTCACTTGCACGAACCGTGTCGCCTTCAGCCGTAAACGCAGCGATCTGCACGAGGCCCAGCTGAACCTGAAGCTGCTCGCACCATTGCTGGAGGCACCCGCTCCTGCGCTCTCGGAACTCGCGGAGCGGAGCGGCTTCACGGAGCCACCGCTTCCCGACCGGATCCGTGGTTGGCTGCGCCCCGGAACACGCACCGTGATCCTGCATCCCGGATCGAAGGGTAGCGCCGTGGAATGGGGCTTGGAGAACTTCGCCGCATTGATCCGTCTGTTGAACGAAGGACAGTTCACCGCCATCGTCACGGGAACACAGGCGGAAGCGGAACATTACCGTACGGTGCTGCCGTTGGGTCATCCGCGCACGATAGATGCCGGTGGGGCGCTCACGTTGAACGAGCTGATCGCATTGATCGGCGCCAGCGATGCGTTGGTGGCCGCCAGCACCGGTCCGCTGCACATCGCTGCGGCCTCGGGCATACGTGCCATCGGGCTCTATTCTCCGCGCCGACCCATCCATCCGGGGCGCTGGGCTCCGCTGGGCCGCGATGCGCATGCGTTGGTCTTCGATCCCGCGTGTGCCGTATGCGCTGCCGGCAGGCCGTGCGATTGCGTACAGCGGATCAGCCCGCAGCGCGTGCTTGCGCTGCTGGCGGAGCTTCCATTGCGTTGACCGGCGGAGCCGCGAACACGAGAAGCGTGTAGTACAGCGCGAAGAACGTGGCGCCCACCTGTGTTTCCACCGTATCGTCCGAAAGGCAGGAGACGCCGAAGGTGATGGCCCATGCGATGAACAGGCTGTTGCGCCATGCCCCCATCCGCCACGCGGGCCACCAGATGGTGAGCAGCAGCCATGCCGCGCCGAACACGCCGAAGCTGATGGCCCACGTGAGGTATTGATCGTGCGCCCGCAGCCGCCAACGGGTGTCGAGCGGGCTGCCGGTGCGCTCATACGCCTGATCGAAGGCCATCTGCGTATCGCCGGTACCCACGCCGGTGACCCAATGGGCCTTGACGATGGAGAGACCGGTGCGCAGGAATTCCAAGCGCATCGCGAGCGAGTGCCCGTCCGCCCGGCCCATGGTGCGGTATTGGGCCATCTCCTGAAGCAGGTCATCAAGCCGCTCGCGCAGCCCGTCGTGGCCCGTGCGATGGGCGTTGGTGGTGCCCGCAAGCACGGCTTGGATGTCCGCATCGCTAAGTGCCATCACGCCCGTGCTGTCCTTGCGCAGCCCGAGCGAGGTCATGTACCGGGCCAGTGTACCGCGAAGCTCCTCGCCGCGATCGTCCATGCCATCCAGTGGTCGTTCGCAGCGGGTGGCCCATGCCCTGTCGGCCTCATCCCACGCCACCCATGCCCACACATGGCGGCCGTTCTCCTGCTGCGGGTTGAAGGCATCGAACGTGTACGGCTCACCACCGGGGGTGTATGCGCCCCAACCGGACTCTTCGGGTACGGGCAGTCGCGTGTGCCGCTCCAGCAGATGCACGAGCATGGCCAACGTGGCAAGGGGCACCGCGATCAGCAGCACACGCAGTGCTGTTCGGGGCATGGTTTTCCAACGCGCTGACCAACGCCAGATCGTCGCGGAGGCGATGAGCGCGAGGATCGCCACCGCCTGCACGCTTTCCAGCCGGTCCAGTGCGTAGGCCGCAGCAGCGATCCCCAGTACGTGCAGCGCCTTCCGCCACCACGCGCCACGCATGTAGTGCAGCAGCACCACCACAGCCATGCACAACAGCAGAGAGAGGCGGATGTGGCTGATGAACCGCGACAGGGTACGGTGGTCCGTGATGCCCGGCGCGCTGAGCAGGATGGACAGCCCGGCGCTCGCCACCGCGCTCCACGCGCCCGCCAGCAGGATGGCACGCAGCTCCTCGCTCGTCAACCGGGGCGATGCGGACAGCACCACGCCGAACACCAGCACCGGCGCGAGGATGCGCACGAGGCCCATGCCCCACTTCAGATCACTGGTCCACAGCAGGCCGATGATGTGCAGCAGGAGGAAGCTGAGGAAGATGAGCGATGGCGCCTGCGTGAACACCTTGCGGAAGCGTTCCTTCAACTCCTTCCGTGCGATGCCTTCGGCCAGCCAGTTCGCCACCAGCAGCATCTGCGCCATGCTCAGGAGCGCCTTGCTCCATGGCAGCGCGATGGCGCACAAGGCCAGCGCGGCCACATGCACCGTGCGGAAGGCATCGCGGCCACGCAGCAGGCCCGATGGCGAAGCCACCATCCGCTATTACTTGCCGGGTTTCGCGGCGGTGAGCACCTCGTTGTACCTCGGGCCGTTCAGCAGATCCACGGCGGACTTCACCGATGGGTCCGTGACCAGCGCGGCCTTCGCGCGGCCGGTCTGGAAGTAGTAGCGGCCCACGATCTCGTTGCGCAGCACTTCCTCGATGTCGGTGCGGAAGCGCGTGAGCTCTTCGGTGCGGTCGGGCGCCAGTTCAGCATGCAGCGCATCGAGCTGTGCCTTGGCGTGGTCGTAGTAGCGTTCCTTCTTCGCCGCATCCTCCAGCTTCTTGAAGGCATCGAGCGTTTCAGTGTCGTAGTCGAACTTCTTGTCCTTCACGTAGTCCACGAACTCCTGGTACAGCGCATCGCTTATCCTGAACTCCTCGGCCGGGCCGATCTCCGCATGGGTCAGGCGGTACTTCGTGGCGAAGTCGAAGAAAAGGTCCTTGCCGTACAGCCCGCCCACCACCTTGGCGAGTTCGGGGTCCACCACTTCCACGTCGGGCAGGATACCGCGCCCATCGAACACCGGGCGGCCGTTGCGCGTCTTGAACTCGGCGATGGCGGCTTCTTTCACCTCCTCCACCTTGCCCAGGCTGTCGCGGTGCGAGTAGTCCAGCTTCTGGATGCAGCGGCCGCTGGGGATGTAGTATTTCGCCACGGTCACTTTCAGCTTGCTGTTGTAGTAGAGGTCGCGCGTCTGTTGCACGAGGCCCTTGCCGTAGGTGCGCTCGCCCACGATCACGGCGCGGTCCAGGTCCTGCAACGCGCCGCTCACGATCTCGCTCGCGCTGGCGCTCTGCCCATCCACCAGCACCACCAGCGGAATGGCGGCATCCATCGGTTCGCTCAACGTCTTGTAGGTCTTGTCCCATTCGGGGATCTTGCCGCGCGTCTCCACCACCAGTTCGTTCTTCGGCACGAAGAGGTTCACGATGTTCACGGCTTCGCGCAGCAGGCCGCCGCCGTTGCCGCGCAGATCGAACACGAGCTTGGTGGCGCCCTGCTCCTTCAGCTCCTTCAGCGCGTTGCGCACCTCCTGCCCGGCCGTCTGCGTGAAGCTGTTCAGTTTGATGTAGCCCACCTTGTTCGCCGGGTCGATCATGCCTTTGTAGGGCACATCGGGGATCTTGATCTCTTCGCGCGTGAGCGTATGCGTGGCGGGTGCCATGCCCTGCCGCTGGGTGATCACCTTCACCGTACTGCCCGCCTGACCCTTCAGCAGCTTGCTCACCTCGTCGGTCTCCATGCCCGCGATCCTGCGGCCGTCCACCTCCACGATCTCGTCGCCGGCCCAGATGCCCGCCTTCATCGCGGGGTAGCTCTCGTAGGGGTCGCTCACGTACACCCTGTCATCCTTCCGCTTGATGAGCGCGCCCACGCCGCCGTACTGGCCGGTGGTCATGAAGCGGTAATCCTCCATGTCGCTCTCGGGGATGTACTGCGTGTACGGGTCCAGCGAGTTCAGCATCGCGTCGATGCCGGTCTTCATCAGCTTGCCGGGCTGCGTGTCATCCACGTAGTAGATGTTCAGCTCCTTGTACAGCTCGGTGAAGATCTCCAGGTTCTTGCTGATCTCGAAGTAGCTGTCGGCGGCGGAGATGGTGAAGGCGCCGCCACCCACGATGGCCGTGCCCATCAACGCGAGCTTCCACTTCGGCATGCGGGAATGCTTCTGCTTATCCATGTTTCTTCGGTGCTTGTGGAACGGGGTCATGTCCATGGCCGCCCCAAGGATGACAAGATAGGATGCGCTTGAGGGTGAGGTATCCGCCCCGGAAGGCGCCATGCGTGCGCAGGGCTTCGAGGCCGTATGCGGAACAGGAGGGCGTGTAGCGGCAGGCGCCCGGCAGCAGCGGCGATATGGCGAGCCGGTACAGGTGTACCAGCCCGATCAGCGGAAGTACGAGGATCCTACCCATGCTTCTCCATCCAACGGTCCAGCGACCGCGTTATTTTCTGCTGCGCCTCGGCGAGGGTCAGGGGTTCCTTTCCCTGAAAGATGAACAGCCATGCGCATTGCCTGCCCGCCGCGCGCAGGCGGTCGTAGTAGGTGGCCTTGTTCAGCCGGTAGGCTTCGCGCAGCAACCGGCGCGTGCGGTTGCGATGCACGGCCAGCTTCATGTACCGCTTGGGGATGGCGAAGGCCACCTGTGCGGGTGCGGTCGTCGGCAGTTCCATGATCCTTCCCACGAGCTTGATCGGCGCTTCATGCACATGGCGCCCCTTGGTGACCACCTCCTGTATGCGGATGCGGCCCGTGAGGCGCTCGTGCTTGCGGAAGGTAGGCCGCTCCATGGCTTGCGGGCGGATCGAGGGAGATGAACGGTTGGCCGGGTGACACGCGGCGGTCACTTCTTCCGGGCCTCGCGCTTGATGAAGATCTCCATGGCGCCGGTCATGCTCGGCGCTTCGGGTAGTGGGGCTTCCAAGTCCAGCCGGAAGCCGTTGTCGCGCACCGCCTTGGCCGTGGTGGGGC
>JAHBUM010000057.1 GCA_019638075.1 Flavobacteriales bacterium
GATGGGCTTGTCGTGGCGCAGGGTGGCGAAATGCGCGCCCTCGCGGATGGCGAGCGCGGCGTACACGGCCTCCACCGCGCCCGCTGCGCCAAGGGTGTGTCCCGTGAAGGTCTTGGTGCTCGTGAACGGAGGGACGTTCCCGCCGAACAGGCGCAACATGGCGGCGCCTTCCGAGGCATCGTTGTTGAGGGTACCGGTGCCGTGCGCGTTCACGTGGTCGATGTCGGCGGGATGCAGCCCCGCCGAGGCGATGGCGCGATCCATGGCCGCCCCTGCGCCCTCGCCGCCGGGCGTGGAGGCCGTGGCGTGGTAGGCCTCGTTGGTATTGGCCCAGCCTGCCACGGAGGCCAGTGGAACAGCACCCCTCCGCCGCATGGACGCATCGCTTTCCAGCACGAGGTAGGCGCCCGCTTCGCCGAGGTTGAGCCCGGCACGGTCGCGGTCGAAGGGCCTGCACGGCTGCGGATCCAGGATCATCAGGCTGTTGAAGCCGTTGATGGTGAACTTGCACAGCGCGTCGGCGCCGCCCACGATGGCGGTATCGAGCAGCCCGGCGCGCACCAGCCGCGCCCCGGTGATGATCGCGTTGGCCGACGAGGAGCATGCCGTGCTGATGGTGGTGACCAGTCCCGTGATGCCCAGCTCGCGTGCGATGCGTTCGGCATGCTCGCCGGGGTCGTGCGTGCCGATGTACTGGCGCACCTCGTCGGGCGGATCTTCCTCGAAGAACTGCGCGTAGATGCCTTCGCTCTTGTCGATGCCCCCGGCGGTGGTGGAGGAGATGAGACCCGTGCGTTCCCCGCGCGGATCGATACCGGCCTGTGCGATGGCTTCGCGCATGGCGGCCAGGCCCAGCAATGCCGTGCGTGTCCAACCCCGCATGGATACGGGTGCAGCCAGTGCGCCCAGCTCGTTGTCGCTCAACCGCACCTCGGCGGCAGGGAGCGCGCCCCGGTGCCGTGTCTCAAGCCGGGTGATGGGGCCGATGCCCGTGCGCCCGGCCAGCAGGGCGGCGAGGTTCTCCGCCACGTTGAGGCCGATGGCCGTGACCAGGCCCATGCCGGTGATGTGGACGGGATCCTGTTTCATCGGTAGGAGGCTGAACGTTCGGCCACGACGGAAATCGCGATGCACACGGCCGAGAAGATGAGCAGCGGTACCAGGCAGGGAAGCAGTTCGCCGAGGTCCCCTTCGCGCAGCAGCGGCACATTGAAGGCTTCCAGGCTCCAGTGCAGCGGTGACACGCGGCCCACGCCCTGCATGGCGGGTGGCATCACGTACAGCGGCACCCAGATGCCTCCGATGGCCGACATGATCACCACGAAGGTGGATCCCAGAACAGCCGATTGCTGCTGGGTGCGGCATGCCGCACCCACCAGCACACCGAAGGAGGTGGCCGCCAGGGCTACCACGATGGCCGCAAGCAGCAGAAGAAGCAGCGCGTCCGGACCGGTGGTCCGCAGCCGGGGGAGGCCGATGAGCGGAAGCAGCCAGATGCCGACCAGCAGCAGCAATACGCCCTGCGCCACACACACCAGCAGGTATGCGGAGATGCGTCCGGTGATGCGCTCGGCCGTACCTCCGGGCATCGTCAGCAGGCGCAGCATGCGGCCCGAGCTGCGTTCCTTCACCATGTTGCCGCCCAGCAGCACCACGGTGAAGAACATGGCGAAGACGGTCCATGCCGGCACGTTGTGCTGTGTGGAGTCGTATGCCACGCGGTCGCCCGCCAGTTCGCGCGCGGCCATTTCCTGGCGCACGCCGATGAAGGGTTCGGCGATCGACAGCGGCGGCATACTGTCACCGTTCATCTCCTCCAGGCTGGCGTGCATGTCCTCCAACAGGCGCTCCGAGGCCAGTTCGGCGAGGATGGCGGTGATGGAGGCGTGGGCCAGCTGGCGCAGCGCATGTTTCACGGCGGGGTCGATGACCAGTTGCACGTTGGCGCTGTCGAGCGGGCCGGTGCTGCTATCGGCGGGGGCGAAGATCCCTTCCAGCGCGGCTGTTGAACGCGCGTCGAACACCGCTGATGCGTTGTGCGGCACGATGACCCCCACCTGGTGCTCGCCCCGGCGGATGGACTCACGGAAGCCATCGGCGTCCATGCCCGATCCATCGGCGATGGTGAAGGTGGCCGACCGCTCAAGCTTTTCACGGATGCGTTGGCCAACCACCCCGCCGTCGTGATCGGCGAAGAGCACCTTCACCTGCCGGTCGCTGAAATCGCGGAAGGGCGCATCCTGCACCACGGCCATGATGACGACGAGGCACACGGGCATGACGAAGAGCAGTGCAAGACCGGCCCGGTCGCGGAGCAGGAGCAACAGCTCCTTGCGGATATGGGCGGCGATCCTCGCGATCATGACCGGTCCCTCAGTTCCCTTCCGGTAACGTGGAGGAAGATGTCCTCCAGCCGTTCATGCCCTGTTCCGGTGCGCAGGTCGGCCACCTCGGCCACCAGCTTGCCATGGTCCACGATCACCGCCCGCGTACACAGGCGCTCCACCTCCTCCAGGTGGTGCGAGGTGTATACGAGGGTGGCCCCTTCGGCATGGATCTCCGCCAGCAGGTCGCGGATCAGGGCGCGGCTCTGCACGTCGATACCTGCCGTGGGCTCGTCCAGGAAGACGATGGCGGGCTGATGCAGCAGGGCCGTGATCAGATTGAGGCGGCGCTGCATGCCGCCGGACCAGTGGCGCACCTGGTCTCCGGCACGGGGCAGCAGGCCAGCGCGGTCCAGCAGCCGGTCGCCGCGCTCGCGTATGGTGGTACCATCAAGGCCCTGCAGCCGGCCGAAGAAGGCCAGGTTCTCCCGCGCGGTGAACTCCCCGTACAGCGCGATGTCCTGCGGCACGAAGCCGATGAGCCGGTGGATGCGGTGCCGCTCCTTCGCGATGTCGTGCCCCTGTATGCGCACGCTGCCGGCCGTGGGGCGCATCACGCCGGTGAGGATGGAGATGAGCGTGGTCTTGCCCGCGCCGTTGGGCCCGAGCAGGCCGATGAACTCGCCGGGCATCACTTCCAGGTCCAGCCCATCCACCGCGTTTATGCCGCTGCTCCGGTAGCGTTTCACCAGACGCTCCACGCGGATGTCGGGTGCCTTCATGCGGTGCGGATGCCCTGCACCGTCGACCCTTTGGCGGGCTTGCGGGCGAGTTCGCGGAACAGTTCCGTTTCCTGCCTGCCTATGGCGATCAGCTTGTCGGCCAGGCTGCCGTAATTGATGCCTTCTTCCGCGCGGCCCTTGCACAGGCGGCCGGCCTCGAAGGCGAATTCGCGCCATTGGTCGCCGATGCGGGTCATGGTGATCGCGTGCTGGCGCAGCTCCGGCCGCTCCAGCACGGTGGCGGCCTCCTGCAGGAAGGCGGCGAACATGAAGCGGAAACCCGCGCCACCGGTGCCGATCTCCTCCTGCATGCGGATCAGGTTGCCCAGGGCCAGGCGCGCATCGCGCTCGCCCAGCCGCTGCTCGTACTTGCGCAGCTTCCCGGCCAAGTATGGGATGCCCTTCGCGCCGAACATGGGCAGCGGGGTGTTCACCATGTCGCGCGCGGTACGCCGCAATCCATTGGCCGCCGCGCGCCGCAGGTCGGCATCGGTGGGTACACGCACCGGGTAGTACATGCGGCCGTTCGTGTTGGGCATGCCCTTGGCGAAGCGCGCGCGCATCAGGGCGGTGCGGTGGATCCGCGTGGGAGCCTCCATCACGGGGTCGCTCACGAGGTACTCGTCGCCCTCGCGGCCGAAGACCACGATGTTGTGGGCGTTGAAGTGGAAGCGGAAGGCTTTCGGCAGGTAGGGCAGGTAGAACACGCTGGTGAGCATGCCCACGGGCAGGCCTTGGTCCAGCGCGCGATCCAGTTCATCCATCGCCTTCAGCGGGTCGCGGAACTTCATGCGGCGCATCTCCACGCCGGTGTTGCGCGAGAAACGCTTGAAGATGTGGCCGGGCAGGATGCGGTAGCTGGTGACCGGTATGCCGTTGAGCTTCACGAAGGGCATGTGGCTGTAGAACAGCCCGGAGCCGATGCCGAAGGCCATGGGCTCTGACACGCGCAGCCCGTGGAAGCGCATCAGGTTGCTGATGACGCCCGTTTCGCAATGGGCGCTCTGCTGATGCTCGAAGGGGATGGTCACAGCGGCCTTGTTCATCGGGGCACCGTCTTCAATTCGTCCACGCTCACCAGCAGGGCCGTGGCGTAGCGTTGCAGGGTGTCCGTGTCCAGCACGGCGAAGGCCGCCGGCTGCGTGTGCCGTTCCACCTTGCGCGTGGACAGCCCGGCATGTTTCGCCAGCAGGCCCGCATCCATCATGTTCTTCTCCATGTGGTAGGCCAGGGGGCTCAGCCGCCCGGCCAATACGCCTTGGCGCGCTGCCTCCACGCGTTCATGCACCACGTCCCACGCCTGTTCCAGCGCCGTGTTCTCCGGCTCCCAGCCCACACTGCGCACCTTCTCGTACTCACCGTTCTCGTTCAGGGCGTATTTCACCACGCGGAACTTGCCTTCGAGCATGTTGGCGTCGTCCTGTGGAACGTCTTCCTTCTTCATCGGTGGTGGGTGTCGGAGGTGGTGCCGACCTTGCGGTATGTGCGAAGATATGTGCGGGGTCTCACACCACGGTGAGCAGCGCCCCAGCGTACGAGAAGCGCGCGCTCTCGGGCACCATCAGCACCACGCGGTGGCCCTTGCTCAGGCGGCCCGAGCGGATGAGCCCATCGAGCATGAGGAAGACGGAGGCCGAGCCCACGTTGCCCACCTCGGGCAGGTTGATGAACCAGCGCTCCTCGGGGATGTCGATGCCCTGCTCGCGCATGACGTGCGCCATCCTGTCGCGGAAGAAGAGCGAGCTGATGTGCGGTAGGAAATGGTCCACATCGCGGAAGGCAAGGCCCTTCTCGGCGAAGGTCTCCTTCATGAAGCGCGCCCCCAGTTCCACGATGTTGGCACCGAGCAGTTTCACGTCCTGCTTCATACTGAAGAGGGACTTCCCGGCGAGCATTTCGGGCGGGAATTCCTTCCAACCGTGGAACGTGCCGTCTTCGCCCTTGTCGCCTCCGGCATACATGCACACGTCCCGCTCGTGGGCGAAGGAGCGGCCCTTCATCCATTCGATGCGGAAGCTCAGCGGTCCTCGGGGGGCGGTCTCCAGTAGCACGGCGGCGGCGCCGTCGGAGAGCATCCAGCGCAGGAATTCCTTCTCGAAGCCGATGATGGGGTCGGCATCGAGCAGGCGGTACCGCTCGGTCTCGCGCTCGAAGTTGCCCGCGCGCATCATGGGGCCGGTGAGTTCGCTGCCCGTGGCGATGGCCTTTTCCGCATCGCCGGTCGCCACGCTCATGTAGCCGTACTTCAGGGCATGCATGCCGGAGCAGCAGGCACCCGATGGCGACACCACTTCCATGGTGTGGTCAAGTTCGCCATGCACCTGCGCGGCGTGCGAGGGCAGCAACTGGTCCGGGGACGAGGTGCCACAGGCCAGCACGCCAACGGAACATAGGTCCACGCCGTCGCCCGTCAGCCCGCGCACCGCTTCAGCCACGAGCCGGGCGTTGGTGTGCGTGATGTTCCCCTGGCGGTCCAGCGCGTAGTGGCGCTTGAGGATGCCGTTGTTGCGCAGCACGATGGCCCGGGCACGCGAGGGCTTGCCGTCGATCATGCCGAGCACGTCGGCCATGTCGTCGTTGCCCACGGGGGCGTTGGGCAGGAAACCCGATACGCGGGTGATGAAGACGTCTCGCAAGGCAGTCGCTTTCTGTGGCTTCTGAAGAAGCGGCGAAGATAGACCGTTGCTCCGTAGTGGTGCAGCGCGGCTCAATAGCGCAGGATCCGCGCGATCTCGGCCTTCAGCGCCCGGCCCTTCAACAGGCCCATGATCCGCACTGAAAGCCCGCTGATGGGGGCCGCGAGGAAGATGATGATCGGCAGGGCCACGGAGAAGAATTTCACGCGGCGGATGCGGCTCGCGGGAGCGCGATCGGCCTTGGCAATGATGAAGCGGCGCCACTTGCCGAAGATGAAGAGGCCACGGCGTTCGAGCACCAGCAGGGTGGGGGCGATGCGCGCCGAGCCGGCCACGAGCAGCGCGGGGTTGAGGTCGGCCAGTGCGTCGCGTTGCAGGTGATCGGCGATGATGGGGCCGAAGCGGGCGGCACCGTCCATATCCTTCTGCCTGATACCGGCGTGCGGAAAGACCAGGAAGGGATCCTTGCGGCCCCAGAACATCCAACGGATCACGGTGACGACGCTGGTGAGGTTGCCGCTGCGGTCCACCACGGAGATGTTGCCCACCGGGCGGCCACCGGCGTCGGCGATGCGGCCCCGCACGTACTCCTGCGCCATCACCCACATGTTGCGCGGGGCGATCACCGTAAGCACCGGACGCCCTTCGAGGCAGGCCCGTGCCTGTGGGTGCAGCAGGAAGGAGTTGGTCGGGATCGAGGGGTTCAGGTACCAGATGGTATAGCCTAGGATCACCAGGTCGTACGGTCCTTCCGGCACCTCGAACGGCTCCAGTGGGATGGTGTCGCGGCCCACCGCCTCAGGAAAGGCGTTGAAGAAGGTAAGCCGCGACCACGGGAAGGGGTAGGGCTTCTGCGGGCGGATGGCCAGGTGGTCCACGTGGATCCCGGCCTGCGTGAGGGGGCTGACGATGCGTTCGAGAAGCCCGGTGAGCTGCCCGGTCTGGCTGTAATGGATGACAAGGACCCTCTTCATGTGGCGGATGCTGCCAGTACTTACGGCAGCATGCACCGCAGCAGGCTGTGTCCCATCCCCACGTCGTCGAAACGTTCGGTGATGCGCAGCCCGGCCCGTTCCACCAGCGGCTCGAAGTGCTCGGCGCGGTACATGCGGCTGTTGCCGTTCGCCATGGCCGTGAAGTACAGCGAGGTGGCCGCCAGCGAGAAGGCACCGGCCTCGAAGCGTTGCCGGTCGATGAAGGTCTCCATGATGTAGAGCACGGTACCGGAACCCATCGCCGCGCGCGCTTTGCTGAGGATGCTCACCACCTCGTCCTCGCCGAAGCAATCGAGGAACTGGCTCATCCAGATCACGTCCGCGCCCTGTGGCAATGTGCTGGCGGGGTCGAGCATGTCGGCCGGGTGGGTGGTGACACGGTGCGCCATGCCCGCCTCACCGATGTTGCGTTCCAGGTCGCGCAGTTGGCCGGGCAGGTCCACGGCGATCATGCGCACTTGGGGGTCGTGGCGCAGGCAGGCCATGCTCCACTTGCCGTTGTTGGCGCCCACGTCCATGATGGTGTGGGGCCGCTCGCGGAACACGATGGGCAGCGCCAGCGGATAGGAGCGGTCCGAGTAGTAATTGTCGAACTCGAACCAGCTCTTGCGCACGGCTTCGGGCAGGTGTGCGAGGCCCTGGTACACGGTGGGCCATGGACCCAGCACACGGAGCCCGGAGGGCTTCCCAGTGCGGATGGCTTCCTCCAGGTGGGCCAGGCCCGCGTAGCACACGTCGTCCACGAAGTCGAGGTTCACGCGGGTCAGTTCGTCAGAGGCCAGCATATGGCCGGTCTTGGTGAGGCCGTGGCGGTCGCCCTTCTGCCAGGTGACGCCGCCGGTGACGGCCATGTCCAGCAGCACACGCAGGCCGTAAGGCGAGAGCTGGGTGGTGCGGGCCAGGTCGGCCTCGGTCACGCCTTCGCGGCGGCCCATGCGCAGGGCATCCATCAGGCCCGTGCGCCGCATGACCTGGCATGCCTGGAAAAGTACCGGCCCGAAGGCGATGCGTTGTGCTTCGGCCCTGGCGTCGGCCGCAGACCATTCATCCGTTCCTGTCATGGTCTTCTGTTCGGTCGCGGTCATTGCTTATCGTTCTGTGCTTGATGTTGGGCGGTCTTGGATCGTTCAGCGCGCAGCAGGCGGATGGACTGCGCGAGCGCCCGCACGGCTCTGTCGTGCTTACTCACGTAAGGATTGCTCCGATCCCACACGTAACCGGCGAGCACGGACACGATGCGCTCCTTGTGCGACTGCTCCACGTCGCCCGCGAAGAAGATCTCCTGCAGGTCGCCATCGTACCAGGTCTCCACGTAGGTGCGGAACACTTCGGTGCCATGCTTGATGTGCGCTTCGTACTCGGCCTTCCAATCCACCGCATCGCCCTTCAACTGGCGGTGCAGCAGTTTGGCGGCGAGCAGGCCGCTCTCGGTGGCGAAGGCCACACCGCTGGAGAACACCGGATCCAGGAAGCCTGCGCAGTTGCCGGTAAGCACGTACCGCTCGCCGGTGAGGTCCGCATTGTGGTGCGTGTATTCGCTGATGCGTTGCGGGCCGTGGACGAACTCCACATCCGCATAGCGGTCGCCGAAGACCTTGGAGAGCTTGATCATGTGGCGCATGGAGGCTGCCTCGTCGCCGAGCGCCAGTGCTTCGGTGAAATGCGCGTTGTGCCCCACGAAGCCGAGGGAGGTGCGGCCGTCGGAGAAGGGGATGCTCCAGAACCAGAGGTCGCGGGCCAGCACCTCGAAGCTGATCCGCATCGGGTCGGGATAGCGCGCACGGTGCGCATCGCTCTCGCGCACGTGGGCGAAGAGCGCCATGCGGCCGTTCCCGGCGGGCTTGTCATGCAGGTTCAGCAGCCGTGCCAGCGTGCCGCCGTAGCCGCTGCTGTCGATGAGGAAGCGCCCGGTGAAGTGGTGCTCCTGTCCGTTGTGCCGCGTCACCACCTCCACGCCCTCGGGATGGCCAAGGTCCACGCGCAGCACTTCGTGTCCGAAGCGGATGTCAGCGCCCATGCGCTGCGCCTCCTGCGCCAGTATGTTGTCGAAGTGGTCGCGCGGCACCTGCCATGTCCAGGTCCAGCCCTGGGTGTAGTTCTCGGCGAAGGCCAGATCGAACTCCTTGCCATCGCGGAAGAAGCTGGCACCGTTCTTCACCTCGTAGCCCTGCTCCATCAGCGCGGGCAGCTGGCCGGTCTCCTCCCAATGCCCCATGCTCAGGGGCAGCAGGCTTTCGCCGATGACGAAGCGCGGGAACACCGCGCGTTCCAGCACGGTTACGGTGTGGCCCTGCTTGGCCAGCCACGAAGCGGCAGCGGTGCCCGAAGGACCCGCGCCGATGATGAGCACGTCGGTGCTATTTCCCATAACGTTGGCGCCAGGCCTTGGCATAAGGTGACTTGATCTGCTTCAGCACGTGATGCACGGCACCCGCCCAGAAGTTGCGCAGCCCGAAGCCCGATGGCTTCCCTTGGATCCGCTCGCTATGCAGTACGGTGTGCGTGGCCATGTCGAAGAACACCACGGTGAAGTCGGCCATCTCGGCGGTCTTGTTGAAGCTGTTCACGATGAAGACGACACCAGCGCCTGTCTCCTGCTTCGTGGGGTATCTGGCCACCATGCGGGCCACCTGGTCATCGGTGGGTGGCACCAGCGGGCCGCTGAACGCCTTGGCGGGATCGAAGCCCGCGTTCGCACCGACCACGAACGAGGTCTTGTTGGCCACGTAGTCCAAGCCCAGCGGCGTGCCGATGTCGAATTTGGCGGGTTCGCTATCCAGCAGGTCGTTCCAGTTGTTGAGGAAGATGCTGCCCTTCTGTTCGAGCTGCGCGAACTCCGGGCGGGGCGTGAAGCGCGCCTCGGAGAAGTCAAGGCCCACCCAGGTGAGCGGTGCCTTTTTCTGAAGTACATCGGCCATGGTGGTCTGCGCCGTACCGGATAGGGCGGTCAGCAGCAACGCGGCCATGGGGAGGGCGCGGAGGAAGGGAGGGGATGTGTGGGCCATGGGTCGGTTATTCGGTAGAGTGCGAAGGTCGCATTTTTCGGGTTGGATCGGTGTCCGAGGATGGGTTCGTGGTCCCACCCTACCCCTCACTCCGCCGGTCGATGAAGAGGACGGGTTTGCGGCTGCCCGGGGGCCATTTCAAGGTATCGATGGCCGATCGCGGCAGGGTGGTGAGGCGCGGCACCACGCGCAGCGCAGCACGCAGGCGGTCGCGCAGTTGCGCAAGTGCGGGGCCTTCCAAGTCCACGAGGATCTCCAGGTCGTCGCCGCCGAACTCGTCCTTCACGCACACCATCACGAACTCGGGTGGGGCGTCCATCGCGTTCATCGTGTCCGTTACGTGCGCGGGGAAGAGCGTGGTGCCTTTCAGTTTCAGGCGCTGCTCCTTGCGGCCCAGGACGGGGCCGAGCAGTTTGGCGGGGATGCCGTTCGTATCGGCCCCCATGCGCCAGGAGCAAATGTCCCCGGTGCGGAAACGCAGCAGCGGCATGGCTTCGATGCCGAAGGGTGTGGCGACCACTTCACCGGCCTGTCCTTCGGGAACGGGTCGGCCTTCTTCATCCACGACCTCGATGTGCATGAGTTCCGCAGGCACCACGTGTCCCGCGAAGGGCGCGGCCTCGGTGCAGGCGGTGGCCATCTCGGTGCTGGCATAGGTGCTGTGCAGCGCGATACCGTAGCGCTCCATGATGCGGCGTGCCAGCAGGTTCGGTTCGCCGAAGGTGTTGGCGATGGGTTCGCCGATGCACACTGCGCGGGTGATGGCCGTGCGGTGTGCTGCAAGGCCGAGGCGCTCCCATTCCTCCAGCATGCGCAGCAGGAAGGAGGGCACCACGATGAGCGCCGTGGTGCCGCATTCCATGGCCGTGCGCCATTGCCCCTCGGGGTGGCCCGGCCCGCTGCGGACGGTGGCGGCACCGATGGCGCGCAGGCCCAGCCAATAGGCCAGCCCCGCCATGAAGAGCTTGTCCAGCGTGGTGGTGATCTGCACGGTGTCGGCCGCCGTGATGCCCGCCGTGCCAAGCGCGTTCTGCTCGTTGCGTGCCAGCCGTTCCACATCGGCGGCGCTCAGCGCGATGGGCACGGGCCTGCCGGTGGTGCCGCTGGTGAAGACGTGCTCGGCGATGGCTTGGCGCGGCACGCAGAGGAAGCGGCCATGGTGCTCCGAAAGGTCCTGCTTGGTGGTGAAGGGCAGACGAGCGATGTCCTCCGGTGATCGGATCGAGGCGGGGTCGATGCCCGCCAGCTTCTCGCGGTACCACGGTGAGCGTTCAAGCAGGTCGGCCACGTGCGCGCGCAGGCGTTCGATGCCTTGGGGGGAAGTATGGGTCATCGGCTGGCGGCTAAGGTGCATTCCTTCAGTCGCTCTTCCAAGCGTTGGCGTTCCTGCGCGGAGGCCACGGGAAGGGCGAGCGCCGCGCGGTAGTGCGTTGCCGCCTGCTCCTGTTCGCCACGGCCGCAGTGCAGATCGCCCAATGCCATGCGCGTGATGTAGCTGCCGGGCGCGGCGTCGAGGAAACGCTGTTCCTCTTCCGGCGTGAGGGTCGCGGGCCTTCCGGTCATGCTGCCGAGGGCGATGCGCTCGCGCTGCTGTTGCCACCACTGGTGCTCGGCGAAGGAGGGCGTGGTTAGGAAGGGGTCTGCGGCGATGGTGAGCGTGGTATCGTGGATGGGTCCGCCGACATCACCGCTGGCGCAGCGCGCGAAGACGTTGCGGAGGTCGTAGCATACGAAGGTGCCCATCTGATAAGGCCAGGCGCTCACCCACATACGCCGGTCGGCGGGCTGCATGATGATGCCGTGGTGCGCGATCAGCTGATTGATGGCCATCGGGTTGCCGAGGCCGATAGCGGCGCCGTCCATGCCGTACCTGTCGCGCAGGATCGCGGCGGCTTTTCCCGGATCGAGCGTTCCCGCCGAGTCCGCGAGCTGGCGCATGCGGCGGAAGCGGGCCATGCTGTCGCTCTCGCGGATGTTGGCCGTGTTCGCTTCGCTGTCCTTGAAACGCTCGCTCTGGTAGTGGTTGGCGCACACCAGCAGGTCGTCGCCGGGGTCGAACACGTCCATGCCGTCGGGCGCTTTTTCGATGATGGCGGCGCGGCCGTCGCGCGCGCTCGCCACCAGTATGCTCTCGCTCACGAACACGTCGTGCTTGGCGGCGATGGCCACGGCCTCGTCGATGGTGGCGGCGTATTGCAGGATGTGGCGGGTGACGATGGAGATGGGCGTGCGCGCACCCAGCGGCAGTTCGCTGCGCGCTGCGTTGATGGTGACGGTGAGCCCTTCGAGGTTCATGCCGCTCACCGCGCCCATGAAGCCGCCCCAGCCCACGAGCGCATGCGGGATGCCTTCCGCCGGGCGGATGAAGGTGATCAGCTTCTCGCGGGAGAATTCGTCGCCCATCCAGAAATCGAAGTTGCGCGCCACCAGCAGCTGGCCGTCCCCGGTGTGCGGGCCCTTGGCGGCGAAGGAGGTGCAGCCCACCATGGCGAGGTCCTGTAGCGCGTGGCCGATGTCGTGTGCCGCGTGGTAGTTGAGGGCGCGCATGTACTTGGGCCCGATGCCGTCGTGCGCGTCGGCGAAGGAGCGGCTCACGCCGTAGATCTCGCGGAGGTATTCGCGTGGGATATGCTCGTCGAGGTCGCGGTCGTACCACGCGGTGAAGTACTTCAGCCAGCTCAGCCGGGCGTTGGGTATCATGGCCCGCAGCCGTTCCGTGAAGATGTCCTCCTGCCGGGCGATGGGCTCCTGCGCCAGCGCGCCGTAGGCCAGACCGCGCTCCAGGTCGCCGCCTTCGATGTAGGCCTCGTACAGCCCGAAGGTGTCGCGCCCCAGCCAGTTGTGGCCCGTGTGCCAGCGGCCGTCGGCGCCCATCGTGCGTGCGGGTACGATGGGCGTTTCTCCTTTCTCCAAGGGATCATCCAGACGCACCGTCCACGCGAACCACGCAATGGCGGCGGTGAGTACGGCGGCTGTCCCAAGCAGGACGTTGCGGATGCGACGGAGCGTGCGGCCTTTTGCCATGGTCGTTTCAGAACCCGATCCCCACGCCGCCGCTGAAGATCGGCCCCCGGTTGAAGTAGATGCTGTTCGGATCCTGGATCACATCGAACAACACCTGGATGTAGATGGAACTGCGCCCGCCGAGCGGCTGCACGTAGCCCGCACCCAGCAACAAGTGCGGCACCCAGATCCTTGGCTGTATCTCGCTGAAGGCCGCGAAGCGGTTCGCCTCCACGTTCATGTGCAGGAATTCGGCGTGCGCATACGCCTGCTCGATGAAGCGGTAGCGCGCGAACGTGCGGTAGCCATATGCCTTGAAGTCGTACGCGGGCACGTAGCGGTTGTCGCGGAAGTACCAGTAGCTGCCGCCGATGCCTGCGGAGAGCTTGCCGGCCTGGTCCACCTTGTAGCCGATCAGCGGATCCAGCTGGATCGCGGTTACCGTGCCGAAGGATAGCCCGATGCCTCCGCCGAACCAGATGCGCTCGCCGAGCGTGCGCGTGTCCTTCTGTTTCGGTGTGGGGCTGTCCTGTGCGTAGATGGCGATGCCCGGTCCGGAGAGCGCCAGCATCAGGGCCGCGATCCGTGGCAGGAGATCGTGTTTCATGCCACCGAAGGTAGCGCCATCCGGGTGAACAGGATGTGGTCGCATCAATGGGTGCCGGGCTCTACGCGGTACAACGTCCATGGCTTCTGGCCTTCATCCCACGTGTACCAGCGCATCAGCCTTGTTCCCCACGCGGTGGACGTGCGCGCCAGTTCCTTCAGTGCATGGTCCGGGTCAGCGATGGGCATGGGATGGCCATCCTGCACCACGATGAAGTCGAGCCGCTCCGGGTGGTCGAAGGGCACATGAGGTGGCACCACCTCTTCGCTTGTGCCTGCCGGGTGATAAAAGGCGGGAAGTGTGATGCGCCATGCCGTGGGCAGGTCCACAGCGTAGCCGATGCGATCGCCGGGTCGCGCGATGCGATGGAGTTCTTCCGCGATCCGCACACGCCCTTCACCTGCCGGTTCGGTAAGCACGACCGAAAGCCCCAGGCCGTTCGCAACTGTGAGCAGCAGCGCAGCGATGTGGATGAAGATCTTCGGCACCGGTGTCAGGCTCGGCGCGATCACCTTCCACGCTTCCATCAGCATCCACGGGACCAGTGGCGCCAGCGGATACAGGAACCGCAGTTCCTTGTGCGCGATGAAGCTGTGAACGATCAGGTACGGCAGTGCGCACCAGACGATGGGGTGGGAGGGTCGCTTCCACAGCAGCACCGCGAACGCCAACAGGATCAGCGCGCCGATGGGCGGTATCGCATACTTCACGATCCAGGGCGGGTAGTACCACCATGGCAGTTGGTCGAATTGGATCAGTGGATCGCCCACGAGGCCGAGCTTCACGTAGTTCCATGTGGCCGGTGTGAAGCTGCCGTAGAACGCGCCATCCAGCAGCAGGCCGCACAGCAGCACCACCGCCGATGCGCCAAGGATGATCCCCGTGTTCTTCAGTGGATCCCTGCGGATCGTGAGCGACCATGCGATCAGCGAAAGCACGATCAATCCCGTGGGTGGACGGCACAGCATGGCGAGACCGGCGAAGAGGCCCGCCTGCAAGGCCCAATGCCTCGTGCGTTCCGACGAGAGCATGGAGGTGAGCATGTGCAGCAGGAAGATAGCCGACCAGCCTTCGCTACTGAAGCGCACGCTGAGGAACGGGATGAACCACAGCCCGTAGGAGAGCAGGATGAAGGCTTTCTGCGAAGGGCCGCTGTACGGTTCCATCACCGTGCGCACGAACCGGCGGATGGCCGCCAATGCGAGCAGGGCCGTGAGCAGGCGTAGCAGGAAGGCACGCGTGAACGGATCGTGGATGCCCACCAACGCCGCAGCCTTGAACACCGCCACCGCGACCCACGGCTGCAACGATGACCGGATGCCCGCAGCGAACTCCCATGCCAGATGTTCCTGCGGCAGTTCGCCCAGCTTCCATTGCGCGAAGGCGATGACTTGGAAATGCTCGTCGGCGCTGTGGTAGCCCGTGCTGTTCCACGCGGTGATGAGGTACGCCACCACGGCGGCGGCGAATGCGATGCGATGGAAACGTGATGAACTCACCGCACGAAGGTGGGGAAAAGCGAACGGGCCCCGAAAGGCCCGTCCGTTCATTCCAATTGTCCGGCTTACGCCCGCCGCTCCAATTCCTCGCGCAGCGCGGCCATGAACAGTTCCGTCGTCAGGTACTTGTCCGCCGTCACCTTGTCGCCGTGGATGCACACCGCGAGGTCTTTCGTCATGCGGCCGCTTTCCACGGTCTTGATGCACACGTCCTCCAGCTTCGCGCAGAAGTCGATCAGGGCTTGGTTGCCGTCGAGCTTGCCACGGAAGGCCAGACCGCGCGTCCATGCGAAGATGCTGGCGATGGGGTTGGTGCTGGTGGGTTTGCCCTGCTGGTGCTGGCGGTAGTGGCGGGTCACCGTGCCGTGCGCGGCTTCGGCTTCCATCGTTTTTCCGTCGGGCGTGATCAGTACGCTGGTCATCAGGCCCAGCGAGCCGAAGCCCTGTGCCACGGTGTCGCTCTGCACATCGCCGTCGTAGTTCTTGCAGGCCCACACATAGCCGCCGCTCCACTTCATGGCGCTGGCCACCATGTCGTCGATCAGGCGGTGCTCGTACACGATGCCGGCCTCTTGGAACTGCGCCTTGAACTTCTTCTCGTAGATGTCTTGGAAGATGTCCTTGAAGCGGCCGTCGTACTTCTTCAGGATGGTGTTCTTCGTGCTCAGGTACAGCGGC
>JAHBUM010000058.1 GCA_019638075.1 Flavobacteriales bacterium
ACCGTAGCTGACGGAGGCATGGCTGCTGGGCGAGAGCGCCTGTGCAGAAGCCGGAGGCAGGCATTTCCTGACAACTGGCCCCTGACAACCGACAACTATCCCCCTCATCCATTACCTCATTGGCACCAGCCTTCCTCTCCTTTTGCAAGCAGGCTCTAACGATCCGGCCGATCGGCCTTGCCCAGCACTTCCAGCAGCACACGCACCAGCTCCGACCGCTGTTCCGGTGTCGCGCGATCGTTGAAGTCCACGTGCCTGAACCCCGGCATCGGTATCACGTCGATGTGAAAGGTCTTCTGTTCCGCTTCGCTCGGAAGCACACCCGGATCGGCCGGGACATCATCCGCGCGCAGTGTCGCGATGTGCGGTCGGCTCACACGGGGAAGCGGCATCCTACGATTGTCCAATGACGTGGCCGATCGCACTTCCTCGGGATGCAGCGTTGCATACAGCATGCTGATGTCCCCGCCATTGCTGTGCCCGATCAGGTCGATCCGGTCAAAGGGCCATGTGGGCTCTCGTTCGCGAAGCACGTGCAATACATGGCGAAGGTTCTGCACGCCGCGTTCCCAATTGGGTCGCCGGAGGATCCGCAGGTCGCCTTTCATGGGCAGAAGTTCATCGCCCGGCAGCTCGTGCTGCACGCTCACGACCGTGAACCCCGCATCGGCCAGCCCTTTCGCGATCCCGCTGAAGAGCAGGTACGTGCCCGGCAGGTTCGCGTTGTAGCCATGGCTGATGAACACCACGCGCTGCAAGCCCGTTGCACTGTTCGGGCGCATGATGGCGATCGGGATCGGCCGGTCACGTTCCGCATCCACGATGGTCAACGTGTCCCATCCATTCGCTTTCGGCCCGGACGTATCCTGCGCGTTGGATACCTTAGGGAACAACAGCATCAGGATCCACACCGCGATCCACGGCCATGCCCATCGCTGCGCATGTCGATCGCTCATCCGGCAGGCTGGGGTGGTGGCCCTCCGAGGCGTTTCAACGGCAATTGCTCAGGCTCGCTCAGGATCAGCGGCACGTATTCCACCACCGTATCGGTATGGTCCAGCCCGAACGCGGTCTGGTCGCTCAGGGCGAAGCGCTTGATGTAGAAATACGTGTCCAGCAGGATATCGTCGGCCACGCTCAGTTCATTTTCCACCGAGAGGAAACGCTCCATGAGCACATAACGGATGTCGGCGGCGAAGTCGTTCTTCCGCAGCGATTCGTACTTGCTCGCGAGGTCCAGTTGGTCGCATTCCACCAGCTCCTGCAGCACCTGTTTGAAGAGCATGTTGATCCTCGGCTGCACGCGGAACCCGAGGTTGAAGTCCACGCGGATCACCTTGTCATCCACCAGCTCCTTCACGCGGTACTCCATGGTGTGTGGCTCGTCGGTCCAGTTCACATGGACGAACCAGTACACGTCCGCCCGTTTCGGCCTTCGCCGTAGGATGGAGTCCAGGATCTTACGCTCCACCTCCGCCGGGCTGTTGGCTTTGGTGAGGTAGACCAGGTGCGTGGCGAACTTGGGTACGTCCTTGTCGCGGCTCAGGTCGGCGATGACCGGTGCGAAGTCCTTGAGGTCACGGAAGTCGAGGTAGCGGTTGGTGATCTTCCGCGCCTTGTACCACATCAACATGAGGTTCAGCAGGACGAGCGCCACCAGAACGAAGCTTAGGCGGTGGATCACCTTCACGCTGTTGGCGATGAAGAAGGAGATCTCCAACGTGGCGAATATGGCCAGGATCACGATGACCAGAGCCCACGGCCAGTGCCGCACGTAACGCAGCCAGATACCCATGAGGATGGTGGTCATGCCCATGGTCAGGGTGATGAAGAAGCCGTAGACGTGTTCCAATTCGCTGCTTTGCCGGAAGGTGAGCATGATGGCGACACATCCCGCCCAAAGCATGAGGTTGATGCTGGGGATGTAGATCTGACCGCGTACATCGGAGGGGAACTTGATCTTCACCCGGGGCCAGAAGTTCATGCTGATGGCCTCACTGATCAATGTGAAGCTGCCCGTGATCACTGCCTGGCTGGCGATGATGGTGGCCAGCGTGGCGATGATGACGCCTGCAAGCAGGAACCATTCCGGCATGAGGGCATAGAAGGGGTTCTTTCCGCCGAGCGTACCACCGCTCTCGTGCAAGGCCCATGCACCCTGCCCCATGTAATTGGTGAGCAGTGCCAGCTTCACGAACCCCCAACTCGCCTGGATGTTCGTGCGGCCCACGTGGCCAAGATCACTGTACAAGGCTTCCGCCCCAGTGGTGCATAGGAAAACCCCGCCAAGCAGCCAGAACCCTTTCGGATACTCCGTCAGGAGCTGGATGGCGTAATGGGGGCTTAAGGCACGCAGGACGTCCGGATACTTCATCACCAGCCCGAGGCCTAGCAAGAACAGCATACCGAACCACGCACCCATGATGGGGCCAAAGGCTGTGCCCACCACCTTGGTGCCGAAACGCTGGAATATGAAGATGAACGACAGGATCACCACCACCACGGCTATGGTGATCGTGTTGCCGGGCTCGAACACATGCTCAAGTCCCTTCACGTTCGCCATGCCTTCCACGGCACTGCTCACAGAAATGGGTGGTGTGATGATGCCGTCCGCCATCATGGTGGCGGCGCCGATGGTGGCGGGGATGAAGGCCCACCATGCGTAGCGGCGTACCAGCGCATAGAGCGAGAAGATGCCACCTTCCCCGCGGTTGTCGGCACGTAGGGTGAGGATGATGTACTTGATGGTGGTCTGTATGGTCAGCGTCCACACCACGCAACTGATCCCGCCCAGCACCAGTAGTTCGCTTACGGGGCGGTCGCCGATGATCGCCTTCATCACGTACAGCGGCGATGTGCCGATGTCGCCATAGATGATGCCCAGCGCCACGAGCAGCCCTGCTGCGGTGACGCGCTGGTCGCGCGGGTTGCTCATACGGTCATGGATGGGTACGCCCCGGTAAGGCCGTGCTTCGGGTCACACGGTCCACAACGTTCCGATCAGGGGCGATGGGGCACAAAGTATCGGGGAACGCCACAAAAGTAGGGGAGTATCGGAGTCACGCAAAGGCGTGCCGGCTAAACATCCTTCCGCCCCAGGTCCTCGAAGTCCACATCCGTGAACCCGACGCCATCTTCGCCCTGGCGTTGCTGGGCGGAGTCATCGCGCGCATACTCACCGGAATTGCGCAGCCGGTCGATCTCGTCGAACGCCTCGCGCATGCCATCCATGAACTTGTCGAAGTCCTCCTTGTACAGGAAGATCTTGTGTTTGTCGTAGTGAGCGGTGCCGTCCTCGTGCGTATGCTTCTTGCTCTCCGTGATGGTGAGGTAGAGGTCACGGCCACGCGTGCTCTTCACATCGAAGAAATAGGTCCGCTTGCCCGCGCGAACAGCTTTGGAGAATACATCCTCACGATCGTCCTGCATGATGCTCTGCGGGCCCGATTTCTCTTGGGCCTAACCAAATATAGCGGGCTTTCCGAACTTTCCAAACCGGGAGGGGGCGGCGGGCGGCGGGAAAGGGGGAGCGGAGTTGCCAGACAGGCGTTCGGGTAGGGGGCGCCTCCCAACGATCTACGCCTTCCGCGCCTCTTCCAGCAACTGCTCTTCGTGCATCTGCGCATAGATGCCCTTCAGGCCAAGGAGTGCTTCGTGCCTGCCTTCCTCCGCCACGCGCCCATTCTCCAGCACAAGGATGTGGTCCGCATCGCGCACGGCGCTGATCCGGTGGCTGATGATGACCGTGGTCCTGCCCTTCATCACGGTCCTCAGTTCCCGTAGGATGGCTTCCTCCGTGGCGGTATCCACGGCACTGAGGGCATCGTCGAACAGCAGGATGCGCGGCTCGGTGATGATGGCCCGGGCGATGCTCACGCGTTGCTTCTGGCCGCCGCTCAAGGTGATGCCGCGCTCGCCCACCATGGTGTCGTAGCCCTGCGGAAAGGCCATGATGTCGTGGTGTACCTGCGCCTTGCGCGCCGCTTCGTGGATGCGCTGGTCGTTGGTCTCGCCGCCATCCAGCCCGAAGGCGATGTTGTTGCGGATGCTGTCGCTGAAGAGCAGCACTTCCTGCGGCACGAAGCCCAAGTGCGCCCGCAGTTTTTCCAAGGCCACACGGCGGATCGGCACACCGTCGATCAACACCTCACCCTCGGTGGCATCGTACACCCGGCCGATCAGCTCGGCGAGGGTGCTCTTGCCGCAGCCTGTATGGCCCACCACGGCGAGGGTGCCGCCCGCCGGCATGTGGAACGACACGTTGTCCAAGGCCTTGATCCCCGTGTCCGGGTAGGTGAAGCTCACGTTGCGGAAGGTGATCGCGCCGTTCACCTCCTTCAGGTCATCGCCCTCGCTGGTGATCGCGGGCCGGGTGTCAAGGAACTCGTTGATGCGCACCATGCTGGCCGATGCCTGCTGGATCAATGAGGTCACCCAGCCCACCGATGCGAAGGGCCACGTGAGCATGTTCACATAGATCACGAACTCGGCGATGGTGCCTACGGTGACGGAAGGGTCGCCTTCGAGCAGTTTCCAGCCACCGATGAAGATGGTGATCACCGTGCTGAGGCCGATCAGCAGCATGATGGCTGGCATGAACAGGGCATCCACTTTGGCCTGCGCCATGCTGCGCGCGCGGTAGTCCGAGGCGGCTTCCGCGAAGCGGTCCACGGCAAGCGGCTCTTTGGCGTACGACTTCAATACCCGGATCCCGCTGAAGCTCTCCTGCGCCAGCGTGCTCAGGCGGCTCTGTCCCACCTGTACGGCCATGCTGCGCCGGTTGATCACATCGCTTACACGGTAGATGATGATGCTCATGATCGGCAGCGGGGCCAGCGTCCATAGCGTAAGCTCGGTGTTCACGCGCAGCATGAAGATGATGCACAGCACGAAGAGCACCACAAGGCCGATGGTGTACATGATGGCGGGGCCGAGGTACATGCGCACCTTGCCCACGTCCTCGCTGATGCGGTTCATCAGGTCGCCGGTGCTGTTGCGCTTGTAGAAGGCGCGGTCCAGCTGCTGGTAGTGGTCGTATACCGTGTTCTTCAGGTCGTACTCGATCAACCGGCTCACCACGATGATGGTCTGCCGCATGAGGAACATGAAGAAGCCCTTCAGCAGCGAGAAAACAAGGTAGAGGATGGCGAGCAGGGCTGCGCACCACACCACGGTGGCCTTCATGCTTTCGGTGTCGTGCAGGTCGTTCAGTCGCGCCTGCAGGTCAAGGCCGGTCCAGCCCACCCATAGCTGGAGCGTATCGGGCACGGGCAGCTTGCGTTCCGCTGCGGGCAGTTCCATCTGCGCGATGCCCCGTGCGATGAGGTCGATGGCCTCGCGCACCACCTGCGGCGAATACACCGCGAAGAGGTTGCTGAGGATGATGAAGACCGTGCCCAGCACAAGGTGCCAGCGGTACTTCGCCAGATAGGGGTTCAGCTTCAGGAGCGGTCGCATGCCGTGGGGCCGGAACGTGCTACTTTTGGGCCGCTCTTCGGAAAAGCCTCCCGCGCGAACAGCGGGGCGAAGGTAGCCCGGAGGGGAGGAGGGGCCTTGGCCCATGGTGAGGAAGGACGAACTTTGAAATGAACGAAGTCATGGTCAACGCCAGCACGAAAGCAGCCACCACCGATCTGGTGCTGGGCCGCATGGAGAACCACGATCACGAAGAGGTGCTCTTCTGCTACGATCGCCCCACCGGGCTCAAAGCCATCATCGCGATACACGACACCACACTGGGGCCCGCCTTGGGCGGCACCCGCATGTGGCCCTACGCCTCCGAGACCGAGGCGCTGAACGATGTGTTGCGCCTGAGCCGGGGCATGACCTACAAGAGCTCGCTCGCCGGGCTGGATCTGGGTGGAGGCAAGGCCGTCATCATCGGCGATGCGCGCACACAGAAGACCGAGGCCATGTTCCGCCGCTTCGGGCAGTTCGTGGACAGTTTGAACGGCCGCTACATCACTGCCGAGGACGTGGGCATGAGCACCGCCGAGATGGTGAACATCCAGAAGGCAACAAGGAACGTGGCAGGCCTGCCCGAGGAAATGGGAGGCAGCGGCGATCCCAGCCCGGTGACCGCCTACGGTGTGTACTGCGGGTTGAAGGCCGCCGCCAAGACCGCCTATGGTTCCGATGCGCTCAGTGGCCGCACGGTGGCCGTGCAGGGCGCCGGTAACGTGGGCAAGGGCCTCGTGGCATTGCTGGTGAAGGACGGTGCCAAGGTGTACCTCACCGACATCCACGACGACAAGCTCGCCGCCATCAAGGCCGAGTTCCCCGCGATCACCTTGGTGAAGCCCGACGAGATCTACGACGTGGACATGGACATCTACTCGCCCTGCGCGCTGGGCGCCACGGTGAACGATGAAACGTTGAAGCGCCTGAAGTGCAGCGTGATCGCCGGAGCGGCCAACAACCAGCTCGCTGACGAAGCCGTGCATGGCAAGGCGGTGATGGAGAAAGGTATCCTGTACGCGCCGGATTTCCTCATCAACGCCGGGGGTATCATCAACTGCGCGTGGGAGCGGAAGGGCTACAACCGCAAGGCCGCCCTGCGCCAGACGGAAGGCATCTACGACACCGCCCAGCGCATCTTCAAGGCCAGTGCTGAGCTTGGCATTCCCACTTATCTCGCCGCCAATCAGGCCGCCGAGGACCGCATCAGCAGCATGCGCGCCGCCGGCATGCGCTTCTGAACCGGCCACCACCAGCCGGTACCACCGCATGCTCAACCGCCGCTACCTCCGCATCAAGGCTTTCCAGTCGCTGTACGCCTATTGGCAGAGCGATAACGCCAGCGCCGCCCGCATCGAGAAGGAGCTCTTCTCGGGCATCGAGCGCACCTACGATCTATACCTCTCCCTGCTGCTGGTGTTCGGGGAGCTGCGGCACGTGGCCGAGCTGGTCTTCGAGGAGCGCCGGAAGAAGCGGCTGCCCACGCCGGAAGACCTCGATCCCAACCGCCGGTTCGTGGATAATCCGCTGGTGAAGAGCATCGCGGAGAGCGAGCGCCTCCGCCTCGAATGCGAGAAGCGCAAGATCAGCTGGGTGGGCAACCATGAGCTGTTCAGCGCCATGTACCGCCAGTTGGAAGCGAACGAGGCCGTGAAGGCATACATGAGCGCACCGGAGCCTTCCACCTTCAAGCGCGATCAGGCGTTCGTCGTGGAACTGTTCGGCGAGCTCATCGCCAACAGCGAGGCCCTTCAGGAGGTGTACGAGGTGCGGAACATCGCATGGATGGAAGACCTCGATCTGGCAGCAGGTCTTGTGAAGCGTACGCTGGAGCAGATGCGCGCCACGGACATGGCCGATGTGTTCATGAACGAGATCGTGCGAGACCCTAGGGAGGATCAGGATTTCGTGTCCACGCTCTTCCGCAAGACCATCGAGCATGCCGAAGAGCACGAGAAGGCCATTTCGGAGAAGTCGAGCAACTGGGAAAGCGACCGCATCGCCCTCAGCGACATGATCCTGATGCAGATGGCGCTGACCGAAGTGCGTGTGTTCGATCAGATCCCGGTGAAGGTGACGATGAACGAGTACATCGAGATCGCCAAGGCATACAGCACCCCGAAGAGCAAGAACTTCATCAACGGTGTGCTGGACAAACTCTTCATCGAAATGCGTGGCGATGGCCGTATCCGCAAGGTGGGCCGTGGGTTGCTGGAAAGTTGATGGCATGAACAGGAAGAAAGGGGCAGGAGCAGGAGCAAGGGCAGGAGGCAATGCCACACGCCTGTCCCTGCTTTTGCCCCTGTTCCTGCTCCTTGCATTCACAAGTTGCCGCCTCACCGACCATCGTGAGAACGACCCTGCGGAGATCACCACCGATGCCGTGCAGTTCCCTTCCTCGGGCTACCGCAACGTGGATCAGGACGACCTGCCGAAGATGGAGTTCACCACCACGCACGTGGACTTCGGAAGGATCGTGCAGGGTGCCAAAGTGGAGACCTCCTACACCTTCAAGAACACCGGCGGCTCCCCGTTGGTGATCAGCGATGTGCGCGGCTCCTGCGGCTGCACCGTGGGCAAGGACTGGCCGAAAGAGCCCGTTCCGCCCGGCGGGAAGGCCACCATCAGCGTCAGTTTCGACAGCGAGGGCCGCAACGGCCGACAGGACAAGACCGTTACCGTGGTGGCCAACACCGTACCACCCAGCAATGTGCTCACCCTCACTGCCGAGGTCGTGGGCCCCACCAGCAAACCATAGAACACCCGACGATATGCTGACAGCGACATTCCTGCTCCAAGGCGAACCCAACCCCATGGCCACCTACCTCATGTTCGGTGGCATGATCCTCGTGTTCTACCTCTTCATGATCCGCCCGCAGCAGAAGAAGGCGAAGGATGCCAAGAAGTTCCGCGAGTCCCTGCAGAAAGGCACCAAGGTGGTCACCATCGGTGGCCTGCACGGCAAGGTGGTGGAAGTGGCCGACAGCACCATCCTGCTCGAAGTGGATTCCAACGTGCGCCTGCGCTTCGAGAAAAGCGCCATCGCCATGGACAACTCCCAGCAGTTGAACGAGGCCACGGCGAAAGCGCAATAAATACCATGTGCTCATGTGTCCATGTGCTCATGTGACCATGGCTGCTGGACCGCACATGGGCACATGGACACATGAGCACACGGACACATGAGCACATGTCCACATGGTCACATGACGCATTCATGTTCTGCGTAGGCCTCACCGGTGGTATCGGCAGTGGCAAGACCACGGTGGCACGCGTGTTCCGCACGCTCGGGGTGCCTGTCTTCGAGGCCGATGCCGAAGGACGGCGCTTGTTGAACGAAGATGCGGCGGTCCGGGAAGCCGTGGTGGCACGGTTCGGGCCGGGCGTGCTCCGCGATGGCACGATCGACCGGGCGGCGTTGGCTGGCATCGTCTTCCATGCGCCGGAAGCACTGGGCGATCTCAACGGCATCATCCATCCGGCCGTCCGCGCGTCGTTCCGCCACTGGGCCGATCGGCAGCAGGCGCCGTATGTGATGATGGAGGCGGCCATCCTCGTGGAGAGCGGAGGGTACAAGGCCATGGACCGCAATGTGGTGGTCACAGCGCCCGAGGAATTGCGCATCCGGCGGGTGATGCAGCGCGATGGGGTGGATGAGCAGGCCGTACGCGCGCGCATGGCGAACCAAGCTGGTGAACAGGAGCGCCGCGCCATCGCGGACCACGTGATCCACAACGACGATACGCAGCTGGTGATACCACAGGTGCTTGCCGCACATCGGTTGCTGCTCACCTTCGCCAAGGGATGAAGCAGGAGGAACGGAACCTTCCCCTGAGCATGGTGGCCCTGACCTTCGGGGCGCTCAGCATACCGCTCGCTTTCGCGGTACACCTCGTTTCATTGGCGCTGGTGCTGGGCATCCTCGCCGTGGCGTTCGGCCTGTGGGGCGATCGCAGGCAGGCAGGGCATCTGCTGCGCTACACGCCGCAGAGCATCCGGCGCGCGAAGCTGGGGCTCAGGCTGGGTGCCATCGGTACGGCCTGTGCCCTCGTGATGTGGGTGTTGTGGGCCACGAACGTGCTGTTATAGCTCAGGCGCGGAGGATCCTTATCTTGGCTTGCGATGGCACGATGCCCATGGATGGAAGTGGTGTGTTCGGCTACGAGGCCGCAGGGTCCACTTCGTGAGACCCTGCGGAGGTTTGAGCTGCTATTGTTCTATATCTTTCTGATAGCTTGTTCACCTATCGTTACGCTTCAAGCCAAGACACTGTACGTTTGGTTCCATATATCCGCGGTGCTACTCCCACAAGAAAGCCGGAATGAACGCTTCTAAACCTCCGCAGATTCTAAAGGCGACCCTGTGGAGGCACAAAAGCCCCATGAGCGAAATAACTCTCACCCTTTTACAACAGGCTTTTCAACGCATTGTGGCTAAACTCCAAACGGAGGGCGTTACAACCGTTAGTGTACCCACCGATGCTTACCGGTTCATTCCAGCCGACTCATGGTCAGACTTTACCCGTGACGAAATCTTGGTTGGCTCGCTACGGGATGATATTGATGGCCTCACTCGCTTGGTCAATGACCCTGACCGCTTCTGCACCTACGTTGATGTTGATCGTTTTGCAAGCTTGCTAAGGGCCATTAGTCAAGAGATGAACCCCTGAGTGGCGCTAAACCTCCGCAGTGCCAAAGGCGACCCTGCGGTATCAGAACAAACAAGTCAGGCGCGCATGGCCTTCGGCCACGTGGTCACGGCGGCCATGATGCGCTCCTCGCCGAACTCGTTCAACAACCGGGAGAACAAGGCTGCCGTGGCTTCCGCATCGCTCAACGCACGGTGTGCGGCCCGGAACTCGATGCCGAAATAGCGGCACAGGCTGCCGAGGTTGTAGTGGGGGAGATGCGGCGTCAGTTGCCGTGCGAGGCGTTCGGTACACAAGGTGGGACGGTCGAACACGAGGCCCGTACGCGCGAACTCGTGCTCCAAGGCCGTCATGTCGAAACGCACGTTGTGGGCCACCACGATGCGGTCCTGTGTAAGCGTCTCCAACGTGCGCACCACATCGATGAAATGGGGAGCCTCGTCCAGCATGCGCGGGTCTATGCCCGTAAGCCGCCGGATGAAGCCGGGAATGCGGGTGCGCGGCTGGATCAACGTATCCCAGCGGAGGCGTTCGTGCGTGCCATCGAGGGCCAGCACGGCCACCTCCATCACACGGCCTTCCGTCGGATCGCCGCTGGTGGTCTCCACGTCCAATACAGCGAACCGCAGCCGTTCCATGGCGCCCTCATACGCGGCAGGCGGGCGCGGAGTTCCACACGGCCGTTGCATGCCATGCAGGCCCACTATCTTGCCGCCTGTCCGGGTCCCGAGCATCGCCCCAAAGATGCAGCATGGATCCGGAATGCGATCACCCTTGCGCAGCATCCATCATTTCCTCTTCCACACGCTGGCGGGCTGGCGTATACAGGACGACCGCCCCGCCGGGCTGGACCGCTACATCGTGGTGGTGGCCCCGCACACCAGCAACTGGGATTTCTTCGTGGGCCTTGCCGTGCGCAGCCTCGCGCGCATGGGCGATGTGAAGTACCTCGCCAAGCAGTCGCTCTTCAAGCCGCCCTTGGGCTGGCTCTTCCGCGCCCTTGGCGGCTATCCGGTGGATCGCAGCAGGCACAACAACCTCGTGGACGCCGTGGTCGCCATGTTCGATCGGGGGGAGATCAAGCGCATCGGCATCACGCCCGAAGGCACCCGCAGGTACCAGCCCCACTGGAAGACCGGTTTCCACCATATAGCCACCAAGGCCGGTGTTCCCATCATCCTCGCCACGTTCGATTACCCGAAGAAACTCGCCATCCTCAGCGCGCCGTTCCCGCTCACCGATGATCCCGAGGCGGACATCGAGCGGATGAAGGACTGGTTCCGTCCGCACAAGGGGAGGAACCCCGAGGATGGCGTGCGGTAGTTGGTACGGACATTGCTGAACGATCACCCATGCGAAGCATCCTGCTCATCACGGCCGCCGTTTCGGCCATCAGCCTTTCGGCACAGACGAAGTTCCCTGCCCTTACCGGTGAAACCGCCTCCGGCAAGACCATCACGCTGCCCACCAAGGGCAAGCCCTGGACGGTGATCGGCTTGGCATACAGCCAGAAGGCCAGCCCGCTGCTGGAGGAATGGTACGAACCGGCCTACCTCCGCTTCATCGCCAAGCATGGGTTGATGGCGGGTTCCTACGAGGCTGACGTGTATTTCGTGCCGCTTTTCGTGGGCCTGAACAAGGCAGCCTACGAGGGCAGCATGAACAAGTTCCGCAAGAGCGCCGACCCGGAGATCGTGGACCATGTGCTGTTCTCCAAGGCCGAGATCGAGCCGCTGAAGGAGGCGCTGGACCTGAAGGACAAGGACATCCCCTACTTCTTCGTGCTGGACGCCGAGGGCCGCGTCGTACATCGGGAGAAGGGGGCCTTCACTGACGACAAGTTGGAAAGCATCGAGGAGGTGCTTATGGACTGAGCGATCATCGCCGTCCCACCCGGCCCGCCGGGGACCCCTATCTTCGGCGCCTGTTATTCCGAACGTGTCCGATACAACCGAAACCCCTGTTTCCGATTTCCATGCGCTGGGCCTGAGCAACGACCTGCTCGATGGCTTGGACCACATGAACATCCGGAAGCCCACCCCCATCCAGCAGCAGGCCATACCGGCCGTGCTCGATGGCCGCGACCTGATCGCCTGCGCCCAGACCGGCACCGGCAAGACCGCAGCCTTCCTGCTGCCGTTGATCGACGTGATCACCAGCTACCGGCCCAAGGAGGAAGGCAGCATCCGTGGCCTTGTCGTGGTGCCCACGCGGGAACTGGCGCTGCAGATCGATCAGCAACTGCAGGCGATCGCCTACTTCACGCCCATCACGTCCATACCGCTTTACGGCGGAAGCGATGGCAGCACCTTCGATTCGCAGAAGCAGGCGCTCACCAGCGGCGTGGAAGTGGTGATCGCCACGCCCGGCAAGCTGCTGAGCCACCTCAACCTGGGCTATGTGCCGCTGAAGGGCTTGGAGATGCTGATCCTCGACGAAGCCGACCGCATGATGGACATGGGCTTCGTGGACGACATCCGCCGCATCATCACCTTCCTGCCGAAGGAGCGGCAATCGCTCATGTTCAGCGCCACCATGCCACCGGCCATCCGCGAGCTCACCAAGCAGATCCTGCACGACCCGGTGGAGATCACCATCGCGCTGAGCAAGCCTGCGGAAGGTGTGGACCAGCAGGCGTACGTGGTGTTCGACATGCAGAAGGCGAACGCGCTGGAGCATATCCTCAACACCAACGAGGCCACCAGCATCGTCATTTTCGCGGGCCGCAAGATCGAGGTGAAGAACCTCACCCGGCACCTGCAGAAGAAGGGCTTCAATGCCGCAGGCATGCACAGCGATCTGGAACAGAGCGAACGCGAGAGCGTGATGCTGGCCTTCCGCAATCGGAAACTGCGCATCCTCGTGGCCACCGATGTGGTGAGCCGTGGCATCGATATCGACGACATCGATCTGGTGGTGAACTACGACGTGCCGCACGACCCCGAGGATTATGTACACCGCGTGGGGCGCACGGCGCGTGCCGCACGGAAGGGCACGGCCATCACCTTCGTGAACGAGAAGCAGATGCGCGAGTTCGGCCGCATCGAGGCGCTGATCGGCTACGAGGTGAAGAAGATGCCCCTGCCCGAGGGCACCAACGGGCCTGCCTACGACCCGAAGGCACGTCCCGCCAGGGAAGCTGGCCGGAATGGTGGCCGTAACCGCAATGGTGGGCGGCCGCGATCAAGCGGCCAGCGTGGCGGAGGCCCCCGCAGGTGAACAACATGAAACGAAAAGAGGCGGGTCCCAAGACCCGCCTCTTTCTTTTGAGGTATGTGATCAGCGGCGGCTGGGGCCGAACTGTGCCTTGTGTTCGTCGAGCACCTTCATGGCATCCCACGCCTTGGCGGCCTTGCCCACGCGCTCGATGGTCACTTTTTCCATCACATCGTTCTGTGCGATGGCGTTCACCACTTCCTGGCCGCTCACCACATAACCGAACACGGCGTGCTTGCCATCCAGCCAAGGGGTGTCCTTGTGGGTGATGAAGAACTGGCTGCCGTTGGTGCCCGGACCGGCGTTCGCCATGCTCAGCGTACCGGGGCGGGTGTGCTTCAGGTCGGGGTGGATCTCATCGGCGAAAGCGTAGCCGGGGCCGCCCATGCCGGTGCCGGTGGGGTCGCCACCTTGGATCATGAAATCGGCGATCACACGGTGGAACTTGATGCCATCGAAGTAGGGCTGGCCTTCGCCTTTGGCGGTGTTCTTCATCTTGCCCTCCGCCAGCGCCACGAAGTTGGCCACGGTCATCGGGGCTTTCTCGTATTCGAGCTGGATGCGGATGGTGCCCTTGTTGGTCTTGATGTTGGCGAAAAGGCCGTCTGTTGGATTCTCCACGGGTTTCTGGATGGGTTGTGTTTCGGTGATGGCCGGTGCCGCAGCCGTGCCCTCACCACCTTCGGGTGCGGAACCACAGGCAGTGAGCGAGAGGCCGAGCAATGCGGGCAGTGTGAACGAGAACAGCATGGTCATGGCTTGTTTTTCTTGGGCGCGAAGATAGGGAGGCGCATAGCCATTGCTCCGGGTTCGGGAGTGATGGTAATGCAGTTCATGGTCCCTGTCATATCAGATCCCATACCGTGTGTTTCCGCGCGGGTGCCAGCGCCAGCACCACCGTCATCACCGCGCCCACGAAGGGAACGGCAGTGAGCAGGCCCATCCAGTGACTCCACCCCGCATGCCGTGCGCGGTGTACGCTGTTCCATACCAGTGCGCTGAAGAAGAGGAAGGTGCTGAGGCAGATCATCGTGGGCATGTCACCGGCCAGCCACGGGGCGATCAGGTTGAAGGGGTTCAGCCATGCGGCGGCCACCTGCATGGCGCTCGTGCCGGGGATGAAGGCCAGCGTCAGCAGATCCACCGTGGCCTTCCCGAAGGCGAGCAAAGCCACATTGCGTTGGTAGGTGAGGCGATCGGTGCAACCATCGCAGTGCATCAGGCGGGAGAAGGTGTTCATGGTCCGGGGTGTTAGTGCGCCTTCGGCCCCAACAGGTCGTCCAGCGCGGTGTTCATCTGTTCGTGGCGGAAACGATAGCCGAGTTGTTGCGCCCGTGCGGGCACCACGCGACGGCTCTTCAGCACCAGCTCGGTCTCGGTGCGCAGGAAGAAGGCTCCCATACCGAGCATCCATTCGGGGATGTTGAAGGCGGTGAACGGCCGGATGCGTCCGCGCAGCAGGCGCATCAGATCGTGTTCGGGTAGTGGGGTGGGAGCCGCGAGATTGATGATGCCATCCACCGTTGGTGTGTCGATCAGCCATTGGAAGAAGGCGCTCACATCGGCCTCATGCACCCAGCTCACATATTGCCTGCCGCTGCCATGGTGGCCACCCAGACCGGCGCGTGTCAGTTGCACGAACCGTGGCAGCGCGCCGCCGAGCATGCTGAAGACCATGGCGCAGCGCACGGCCACCTGCCGCACACCGGCATGTGCGTGGCTG
Organism: Flavobacteriales bacterium; assembly: GCA_019638075.1. GTDB lineage: Bacteria > Bacteroidota > Bacteroidia > Flavobacteriales_F > PHOS-HE28 > PHOS-HE28. The sequence goes on from JAHBUM010000058.1 coordinate 15,045, forward strand.
AAGAACTCCTTCTCCCAAGCCAGCACCACCTGTGGGCTGAAGTCGCTGCCCAGTTCGCCTGTATCCTCGTCCATCGCGCGGTCCTCGGCGTGGCGGTACACCGTGGCGCTGCTCAGGTTGATCCACAGCGGCGGCGGGGTGGCGCATCGGTGCATCGCTTCGCCCAGCGCGCGGGTGCTGTCCACACGGCTGTTCAGGATCAGCGCCTTGTTGTGCGCGGTGTAGCGGCAGTCCACGCTGCGGCCGGCGAGGTTGATGAGCACGTCGGCGCCGTCGAGCTCATCGCACCACGGGCCGGTGTGTGCGGCGTCCCAATGCACCATGCGCACGCGCGGATCCTGCGTGCGTGGCGTGCGGCTGAGAACGACCACCTCGGCACCCGTGTCGGCGAAGTGGCGTTGAAGGATGCGGCCCATGGTACCCGTGCCGCCTGCGAGGATGATCTTGCGTGCCATGGCTATTCTGCGGGGT
>JAHBUM010000059.1 GCA_019638075.1 Flavobacteriales bacterium
CCTGACAACCGACAACTGCCTACTACCCCCGCTCGCTCAACTCCAGCCAACGGTCCGTCATGCGGTCCAGTTCCTTGATCGTGCGTTCCAGTTCGATCGAGTGCTCCATCATCTTGTGGTGATCGGTGCCACCAGCGGCCATGATGGCGAGCAGTTCCTCCTTGCGCGCTTCCAGCTTCGGCATCTCCTTGTCGATCTTCTGCAATTCGAGCCTTTCGCCGTAGGTCAGCTTCTTCTTCGTGACCTCCGCAGGGCCTCCACCTGAAACCATCGCAGGGTCTCCGCTTCGGGATCCTGCGTGTGCATCCGGGCTGGCGGAAGACGGCTTGGTGGCGGGCTTCTTCGCTGCCTCGTCCTTCTGTTTCTCGCGCAATTCGGTGTAGCTGCCCACCCATTCCTTGACCTTGCCTTCGCCCTCGAACACCAGCAGTTTCGTGCAGAGCTTGTCCATGAAGAATCGGTCGTGGCTCACGATCAGCAGGCACACGTCGAGGTCCACGAGGAATTGTTCCAGCGCGTTGAGGGTGGGGATGTCGAGGTCGTTCGTCGGCTCATCGAGGATGAGGACGTTGGGGTTCCTCATCAGCACGGTACACAGGTAGAGGCGGCGCTTCTCACCGCCGCTGAGGGTGCTCACGTACTGGTACTGCTTCTCCTTGTCGAAGAGGAAGCGTTCCAGCAGGCCGGAAGCGGTCAGTGTGCGGCCCTTGTTCAGGGGGATCACTTCCGCGATGTCGCGTACCACCTCGATGATGCGCTTGTCTTCACCGAGCTGCAGCCCCTTTTGGTCGAAGGTGCCGAGGATCACGGTGTCACCGATGCTCACCGTGCCTTGGTCGGGCTTCATGCGGCCCACGAGCAGGTCGATGAAGGTGCTCTTGCCGATGCCGTTCGGGCCTACGATGCCGATGCGGTCGCCGCGCTTGAGCGAATAGCTGAAGTGCGCCACGATCGGCTTGTAGGTCTCCGGCTTCTCTTGTGATCCGAAGCTCTTCGTGAGGTTGCGGGCCTCGATCACCTTGCCACCGAGCCGTTCGGTCTTCACGTCGATCTTCACCTCGTCGCGATCGAACTTCCGCGTGGCCTGCGCCTTGATCTCGTCGAACTTGTCCAGTCTGCTCTTGCTCTTGGTGCCGCGCGCGCGGGGCATCTTGCGCACCCATTCCAGCTCGCTGCGCATCAGGCCGCGCAGGTGCTGCTGGGTGGCATCGCGCACCTCGTCGAGCTGCGCCTTCTTCTCCACGTAGTAGCTGTAGTTCCCCTTGAAGCGCGTGAACTCACCGAACTCCATCTCGATGATCTCGTCGCACACGTTGTCGAGGAAGTAGCGGTCGTGCGTGACAAGCAGCAGCGTCATGCTCGGCGTGTTCAGTTCCTCCTCCAGCTGCTCGATCATGTTCAGGTCGAGGTGGTTGGTGGGCTCGTCGAGGATGAGCACGTCGGGCTTGTTGATGAGCACCTTCGCCATGGCGAGGCGCTTCTGCTGGCCGCCGCTCAGGGTGTTCACGGGCTGCTCCATGTCGCGCAGGCCGAAGCGGAACAGCAGGCTCTTTACGCGAGCCTCGTGGTCCCATGCGTTCAGTTCGGTCATGCGGTCCACGGCCTGCTGCATGGTGCGGTCGTCCACATGGCGGGCCACGGCATGCTCGTAGGCGCGGATGGCGTTGGTCACCGGCTCGTCCTGATCCAGCATCTCATCCACGAGGGAGTGCGTGCCGGTCATCGCCACGTTCTGGTCGAGGTAGCCGATGCGCAGGCCCTTGTTGAAGGTGACAAGACCCTCATCGGGTGTTTCCACGCCAGCGATGCACTTCAGCAGGGTGCTTTTGCCGGTGCCGTTGCGGGCCACGATCGCGGTCTTCTGGCCGCGTTCGAGGCCGAAGGAGACATCCTTGAAGAGTTGGCGCGGGCCGTAGCGTTTCGCAAGGCGCTCGACGGAGAGGCAGTTCATGGGGGCGCGAAAGTAGGTGGTGCGGGTCTGGCTAACCCTCCGCTTCCTTCAGCAGCTTCGCGATGTCGCCGATCAACCGGTCCACGTCCTTCGCGTTGGTCCCGTCGTAGAACCCGCGTATGCGGCGCTGCGGGTCCACGAGCACGAAGTTCTCGGTATGCACGAAGTCGTCCGGGCCGCCATCGCCCTCGTCCATCGCGGCGAAATAGCTCGTGCGCGCGAGGGCGTAGATCTGTTTGCGATCACCCGTGAGGAAACGCCAGCGCCTCGGGTCGGCGCGGTGCAGTTCGGCGTACGCGGCCAGTACCGGCACGGAGTCCATCTCGGGTGTCACCGAATGGGAGAGGAGGATCAGCCGGTCCTCCTCCTTGTACGCTTCCTGCACGCGTTCCATCTGCACGGTCATCTTCGGGCAGATGGTGGCGCAGGTGGTGAAGAAGAAATCGGCCACGATGATGCGGTCGCCCACATCGCTCAGCGCGAAACCTCCGCCGAACTGGTCGATCAGGTGGAAGTCGCGGATATGATGTTCGCCTTTCGCACCTTTCAGGGAAGGGTCCACCAGCCGTTGGTCCAGTTGGTTGGGATGGTATACCGGCAGGGTATCCGAGGGTTTCAGGAGGAAATAGCCGATGCCGACGGCCGCTGCGAGGATGAGCAGGAAGAGCGCGATGCGGGTGCCCAGCGATCGGTTGCGTCCGTTGTCCATCAGCTCTTGCGCAGGTTGATCCCGTAGTCCACGGAAAGGATGAACCGGTATTCCGGCGCGAAGACCATGCGCTCGCGGTCATGCACCACCCCGATGCCGAGGGAATGCACCTTGTTGATGTCCCATTCGGTGCCCAGCTTGTACCGTGTGCCGTAGTAGGAGAGGCCCTGTGGCGCGGCCCATGTGAAGAACTCCGTGCTGAACTGCGGGTCCAGCTTCCACTTGGGGATGTTGTATCCCGCGATGAACTTGTTGCGCAGCACTTCGCGCACATCGCCCCATTCGCGGAAATTGTGCTGGTAGGTGAAGCGGTACGCCAGCTCGAACCGCCGGACCTTCGTCTTGTACTGGACCATGCCGCCGAGCCGTTGCCGGTCGCTGCCATTGGTGCGGTACGCATGGCGGAACTCGGTGCCTACCGTGATCTTGTCGGTGATCTTGTACGCGATGCCAAGGTCGGCGTAGTACTGGCGGCCTGCGAAGAAGCTGTCGGCGGAGCGGTAGCCGACCTCCGCGCTCGGGCGTATGCGCTTGGCGATCGTCGTCCCCAGAAGGCTGTCGAGGAAAGCCGGCCTGCCTTGTATGGACACGGATGCCCACAGCTCCTGCTTCATGTCGGGACGGGCGCGCTCCTGTGCGATGCACCAAAGGGGCATGCCCAGCAGCATGAGGGTCAGGAGGCGGAGCCGCATCAGTATTTTTCGATGAGGATATCGCCGGTGGAGACGACCTTCTTGCGGTCCGTGATCTCCACGGTGCGCATGATGGCCTTGTCACCGCCATCGCAGTCGCGGCATTCGGATCACACGAAGATGGTGTAGGTGCCTTTGCGCAGCCACGGGAAGCGGAACTCGCCGTTCGGGCCGGTATCCACGTTGTCATCGGGGAAGGTGCCTTCGGAGGTGGTGCCTCCGTACACGATGTAGACGTTCTCCCCGATCACCGGATAGGCCTCGCCGATGGGCAGGCCGCTGACACTGTACAGCTGCTCGATCACACGCCCGCGTATCTCGGCCTTGCCGCCTTCGCCGGGTTCCTTGTTGCAGCCTGCCAGCAGTACCGCCGCGCCTGCGGCCAACAACATTTGTTTCATGTATCCTTCACGTTAAGGGAAGGCAAAAGTAGGGCCCGGTCAGGTGTAGATCCGCTCCACCTGGGCGGTATACCTGGCCATGATGGCCTTGCGCCGCAGCTTCAGCGATGGGGTGAGCTCGCCGCTGTCGATGGTGAATTCGGCGGGCAGCAGTTCGATCCGCTTGATCTGCTCCCAGTGGCCCAGTCCGGCGTTCACCTTCTGCACTTCGGCGAAGATGCGGTCCACGATGCGCTTGTCGCCGATGATCTGCTGCGGGCCTTCGTAGGGGATGCCCTTCAGCGCGCAGTAATCCTTCAGGAAGGCAAAGCTGGGAACGATGAGGGCGGCGGGGAACTTGCGGTTCTCGCCGATCACCATGGCCTGCTCGATGAAGCGTGATGCCTTCAACTGGTTCTCGATCGGCTGCGGGGCCACGTATTTGCCACCACTGGTCTTGAACATCTCCTTCTTGCGGTCGGTGATGTAGAGGAAGCCGTCGCGCAGTTCGCCGATGTCGCCGGTGTGGAACCAGCCGTCCGGTGCGAGCACTTCACTGGTGAGGCCGGGTTCCTTGTAATAGCCCATCATCACGTTGGGGCCTTTGATCAGGATCTCGCCGTCGTCCGCGATGCGGACCTCCACATCCTTGAGGGGCCGCCCCACGGATCCGAAGCGCAGTCCATCGTTGCGGGCATCGTTCACGCTCACCACGGGGCTGGTCTCCGTAAGTCCGTAGCCTTCCATCAGCGGAACACCGGCAGCGTTGAAGATGCGCGCAAGGCGTGGTTGCAGCGCCGCGCTGCCGCTGGCCACGCACTTCACGTTGCCTCCAAGCGCCTCGCGCCATTTGCTGAAGACGAGCTTGCGCGCGATGCCCAGTTGCACATCGTACCACCAGCTGCGGCCATGCACCTCGTACCGCTCGCCCAGGTCCAGCGACCAGAAGAAGAGCTTTCGCTTGATGCCGGTGAGCGCCTCGCCCTTGGTGAGGATGGCATCGTAGATCTTCTCCAGCAGGCGCGGCACGGCGGTGAACACATCGGGCTTCGCCTCTTTGATGCGTGCCCCCAGCTCTTCGAGCGTTTCCTGGAAGCGCACCTGCATGCCCGCGCGCTGGTACAGGTACATCAGCATGCGCTCGTAGATGTGGCAGAGGGGCAGGAAGCTGACGGCCTTTGCGCCGCGCTCCACCGGCAGGCGTGGTGCGCTGCCTTCCACGTTGCTCAGGATGTTGTTGTGCGAGAGCATCACGCCCTTCGGTTTGCCCGTGGTGCCGCTGGTGTAGATGATGGTGGCCAGGTCGCTGTTCTTCACCGCCGCCTTGTATCCCTCCAGGGTGGCGCGCTGTTCGGTGCCTCGGCCCAGCAGCGTTTTCCAATGCGTGGCCCCCTCGATGCGGTCGAAGGTGAAGATGTGCGCCACGGCAGGCACCTTGGCCTGTGCCGCGCGGGCCTTCGCCAGCAGTTCAGCGTTGCTCACGAAGAACGCCTTGCTCTCGGAGTGTTCAAGGATGTACGCGTAATCATCGGCCGTCATCGTGGGGTAGATGGGGATGCCGATGGCACCGATGCGCAGCACCGCCTGATCCACGATGGCCCATTCGGCGCGATTGCCGCTGGCGAGCGCCACCTTGTCGCCGGGCTTGATGCCGAGGTCCATCAGGCCCAGCGCCAGTTGCTCGGCGGTATCGATGAACTCCTTGGTGCTGTACGAGCGAAGCCTGCCATCTTCAAGGGACTCCACGCACACGGGCTGCGGGAATTCGGCCAGTTGAAGATCGGCGATGTCGAAGAGGCGGTTGATCTGCATAGGGCCAAGATAGGGCACTTGCGGATCGCTACGCCGGTGCCCACTTCGGCCTGCCCGCTAACGCTGCGGCGATCCGCAGTTCCAGCGATCCGATGCCCACAGTGAGGGCCGTGGCGAGCGCGGCCGCCCGATATGTTGCATGCGATGATGGATGAGCAGAGCGAAGAACGGCGTTCGATGATGTTCGGCTACCTTTCGGCGGAACCACGCTCCCCATTACATGCTGAAGTCCCTCGCTCTTGCCCTGTCGATCCTGCCGCTCTTTTCCGTGGCGCAGGACTCCCTGCTGATCGCCAACGTCCGCATCTTCAACGGCACCTCGCCCGAACTGCGCGATGGCAATGTGCTGGTGGTGGGCGGCAGGATCGCGCAGGTGGGCACGGGCATCGTTCCCGCCAAGGGCACCGTGGTGCTCGATGGCGGTGGCCGCACACTGATGCCGGGCCTGATCGATGCGCACACGCACATCACCCTGGCCGCGATCCCGATGACGGCCGCGATGACCGCGCCTTCCTCCTACCTGCACCTGGCGAGCGCGCGCGAAGCGGAGGCCACCCTGATGCGGGGCTTCACCACCATCCGCGAGGCGGGCGGTCCCAGCCTGGGCCTGAAGATGGCGATCGACCAGGGCCTGTATAAAGGGCCGCGCATCTATCCCACCGGTGCCATGATCTCGCAGACGGGCGGCCATGGCGATTTCAGGTTGCCGCACGAGATCGTGGGTGCGTGCTGCTCGCCGCTTTCCCTCACCGAGAAGGAGGGCATGGCCATGGTGGCCGATGGGCCCGACGAGGTGCGCCGCCGGGTGCGGGAACAACTTGCGCTCGGGGCCACGCAGATCAAATTGATGGCCGGTGGTGGCGTATCGTCGATGTACGATCCGTTGGACGTGACGCAGTACGGCCCCGAGGAATTCCGTGTGGCGGTGGAAGCTGCCGAGAACTGGGGCACCTACGTGATGGTGCATGCGTACACGCCGCGCGCCATCCGCTTCGCGGTGGAGAATGGCGTGAAGTGCATCGAGCATGGGCAGCTGGCCGATGAGGAAGTGGTGAAGCTGATGGCCGCGAAAGGCGTGTGGTGGAGCCTGCAGCCCTTTCTGGACGATGAGTACGCGAACCCCAAGGCCGGCGAGTCGCGGAAGAAGCAACTGGAAGTGGCCGAGGGCACCGACCGCGCTTATGCGCTGGCGAAGAAGCACAAGGTGCGCACTGCCTGGGGTACCGACGTGCTGCACAGCACGGGCGGCGCCGTTAACCAGGGTGCGCAACTGGCGAAGATGACGCGCTGGTATACGCCCTTCGAGGTGCTGAAGATGGCTACCGCCGACAACGGCGAACTGCTGAAACTCTCCGGCGCGCGCGATCCCTATCCGGGCAGGCTGGGCGTGATCGAGCCCGGTGCGTGGGCCGATCTGTTGCTGGTACAGGGCGATCCGTTGAAGGACATCGATCTGCTGAAGGATCCGGCCGCCAACCTCATCGTGATCATCAAAGGCGGCAAAGTGGTGAAGGACATCCGCTGATGCGTCCGCTGGTGATGCGTGATGCAGCGCATCCATGCCCGGGAACGCGGCCTTTCAGATCCGTCGGGACAACGCGTCTAACGACCGTCGTTCCCGACCCCTCGTGACCTGTCGAGGCCTGCGCTCCCGGATGTATGGATCGTTCCTGAGCCGGTGGTGAGCAGTTCCAGTGGTCCATCACTATACACCGATGCATCACCCGATCCGGTTACGATCACCTTGCCGCCTTGTGCCTTCAGTTCCTTGGCCATCACGTCTCCGGAGCCGAACACGGACACTTCGATGCGCTCGGTCCTGCCCGTTGCGTTCACTTGACCGCTACCGGTCAGGTTCAGCGTGGTGGTGCCGCTCACCGCTACTTGCTTGCAGTCGGCTATGCCCGAGCCAGCTACCAATATCTGGAGGTCGCTGGCCTTGCTGATGCGGCCCACTTGGGCCAGTCCGGAGCCCGTTACGTTCAGTTCGGCGCGTTCCGTCCGAACCACTTCCTTCAGTTGGATGGCGCCCGATCCGCGTACCAGTATGTTCAAGTTCGTGGCGTCGAGAAGGCGTGCCAGGATGATATTGCCCGAGCCGGTTACGCTCAAGTCCAATTTGGTGGTGCTGGGTAGTTCGGATCCGTTGATCGAACCCGAGCCCATCACTGTGAGTGCGTGTACCAGTGGCATGTGCACGGTGAATTGAACAGGGCTGCACGTGCGGCGCGAACGACCGATGATGCGGAAGTCCAGTTCGAGCACACCGCCGTTCACCTGTACATCCAGTTGTTCCAATGCATCCTCTTCGCCGGTCGCAGTCACCGCGAAATCACCGATATCCAAAGTCACATCCATGTTCGAGACCACCTTGATCCCGGTGAAATCGCGCACTTGGTACGTGCGTTCCCCGGTGGCTTTGTGGACCATCGGTGCTGGTAGTTCCGTGGACGGCAAGGGTTGCACACCAGTGTAGGCCAGCACCTCTTCTTCCGGGGTAGGTGGCACGGCAGCGGAATCCCCGGGATGCTGAGCACTGAGCCTTGGTGAACAGGCCAGCTCGGGCTGGTCGTTGTTCGCGGTGCGCTCATCTTCCTTCGGTCCGGATGTCGATCCCTTCTTCGGGGGTGGCATTTCGAACACCACGGCAGGTTCGGGCTCCGGTGCGCTTGCGGGCATCTCCATGACCACCATGGCTTCCGCGGCGGTGGCGGGGAGTTCGGCAGGAGCAGTGGTGCTGAGGAGGTAGGCGCTGGCACCCACGATGAGCGTGGCGGAACTGGTCATGAGTATGGTGTTGAGGTTGAACTTGAGCGTGCTGATGATCCAAGCCATGGCTCCCACGGCGAGGGGAAATGCGGCCACCATGCTCCGCACTTGCTCCAGGCTCACCTCGGTGGGGGCGGCGCGCAGTGCGGCGAGCGTGGCCTTGTCGTCTTCTGGGTGCGTCATAGCAGCAGGGTGGTGAAGGTGTGGAGCAGCTCCGCACGGACGGGGCGTGCGCGGCCATCGAGCATTTCGCGCACGGCGGCGCGGGCGCGGCTCACGCGGGTCTTCACAGCGTTCTCGTTGGTGCCTTGGATGGCGGCGATCTCCGCCATGCTGAGGCCGGAGACCTCGAAGAGCACCAAGGCGTCGCGCTGCGCCGCAGGCAACTTGTCGATCGCGGCATAGAGGATCTCCACATCCACCAGCATGTCGGCACTGGCGCCGCGTTCCTTGAGGCGTGCGGCCTGTTTCTCATTGATCGCCTCGTTACGCTTGCCGATGCGCCAGATGCTGGTGGCCCGGTTGCGCGCGGCTCTCACGAGGTAGTGCAGCAGTTGATCCTTCTTCTGTATGCGCTCGAAATGCTGGAACGCGCTCAGCAGCACGTCCTGCATCAGGTCCTGGGCGTCCATGCGCCCGTAGGCAAGGGCCGAGCAGTACCGTGTGAACGGCTCATGGCACGGCTGGTAGGCCTGCATGAACTCGGTGCGCTTGTCGTTGGTCACGGAGGGAAGGGATTCATGATGGGAGTCGTGGAAGTGGGGGAAAGGTTACACCGCTGGGATGAAAAGTGCAGGGAGCAGGGGCACAGTGGGATCGTTGCCCCTACCCCTGCATTCGCCTTCACCGATACCCCGCCTCGCTCAACGCGCCCAAGTACTTGTCGATGTACACGTCCAGTTGCTTCGCCTTGTACTGCATCACGAAGCGTGGGTGCTCCACCGCCACGATGCGATCGAAGAGGCGCATCCGTTCGTTCAGCTTGTTGAAGTAGGCCGCGTTCTTGCCGGTGCCGATGCAGAAGACCACGTCGGTGCGCATGCCGCAGCCCACCAGCGTGCGCAGCCAATCCTCCACGAAGGGCGTCACGGCCGTTTCCAGCGCCTTGTCGTCGTAGTAGTTCAGGTTCAGGTCCGCGCCTGTGCCACCGTGCTTCACGAAGCCGAGCGGACAGATGGCATGCACGTACACCTGCCCGTAGAAACGCTCCGGGCCGCCCGCCGCACGGATCATGCGGTAGAAGAAATCGCTGCTGGGCTCGTGTGTGCGCATGCCGTGTACGGGAATGAGCAGGTCGCTCTCGCAACGCTTGGTATCGGTGAACGAAAGGCCCGTGCTTCCCGCGCCCAAGCGGCCGGGGTTGATGCCGAGCATCAACAGGCGCGTGCGGTCGTCGCTGTAGAACACGCGGTGGAATTCCGTGACGATGCGGCGCACCTCATCGGCGTGATCGCCATGGAAGGGATCCAGCACGCCCACGCTTTTGGGCAGTTTCACACCCTTCAGCGAGAAGGACAGCACGTGTTGCAGGAGGCGGTCGGCGAGCATGGCGCGAAGTTCGGTGATGGGGAGTCCTTGTTGTCAGTTGTCAGTGGTCAGTTGTCAGGGCTTCTGAGCGGACGCGAACGCTCGGAAAGCACCTGTGGAAGTCGGACAGTCTGACAACTGATATCTGACAACTGCCCCTCGTCACCTACCTTCCGCCCATGGATCTGGAAAGCCTGCATCGCATCGGCAAGCTGGGCAAGCCATGGGGGCACCGTGGTGAGTTGACGGTGCATCTGGATGGCTGCGACCTCGATGATCTCGTTCATGCCGGTTCGCTGTTCGTGGACATCGAGGGCCAGAAGGTGCCGTTCTTCTTCACATCCATGCAGGACAAGGGCCGCGACATCCTCGTGAAGTTCGACGACTTCCATGATCCGCAGAGCGCCTCGATCCTCGTGGGTCGCGACATCTACGCGCCGCCGGGCCTGCTCGCCGATGGCAGCGACGAAAGCTGGGATCCTGAGGAGTTCATCGGCATGATCGTGCGCGACGAAGAGCACGGCGATCTGGGCGAGGTCACCGGCATCGAAGGCTCGGCGAAGAATCCGGTGCTCGTCATTCTGCACGGCGAAGAGGAGGTGATGGTGCCGTTGGCGGAGGAGATGATCCTCGGCATCGACCCGGAAGCCAATACGTTGCTGGTGCGCACGCCGCCGGGGTTGGTGGATATGTATCGGGGGTGATGTCGGTTGTCCGTTCTCTGTTGTCAGTAGCGGTACCTGAAATGTGGGGATGCTCACAGCCGCATTGCGGTCATCGACGCCCGGCAATTGAGAGCGATCACCACCAAGGAGCCTGATAACTGACAACAGAGAACCGACAACTGCCCCGTGCCCAAACCCTCCTTCCGCTTCAAGCAGTTCACCATTCAGCAGGACCGCTGTGCCCTCAAGGTGGGAACGGACGGTGTGCTCTTCGGCGCATGGGTGGACTACACCGGAGCGCAACGGATCCTGGACATCGGGACCGGAACAGGCGTACTGGCCTTGATCGCCGCCCAGCGCGCACCACAAGCAACGGTGGATGCCGTGGAGATAGACGATGCCGCCGCCGCACAAGCCGCAGAGAACGCAGCCGCCAGCCCGTGGAGCGATCGAGTGCGTGTGCATCGGATGGATGTACGCCGCATGAACGCCAGTGAGCCGTTCGACCTCATCATCTGCAATCCGCCGTATTACGCGGACTATTCCACTGCCGCCGATGAAAGGGTGGGGGTAGCGAAGCACAGCGATGAACTGCTGTTCCCCGATCTGATCGCGGCTATGGATCGTATGCTTTCGCCCCAAGGCCGCTTTGCCGTGATCATCCCGCTGAACCGCGAAAAGGAGCTCATCGCCGAGGCCGGGCGTGCATCGCTATCGCCTATCCGCCGCTGCGTGGTGAAGTATGTTGCGCACCGGCCCGCGAAACGGGTGCTGCTGGAGTTCGATCGCGCAGGTGGTGGGGTGCGCGAAGAGGAACTCACCATCGAGAACACCGGTCCGTTCGATTACACGCCGGAGTATCGGGCGCTCATCAGCGATCTGATGCTGAACTTTTAGGTGCCCGGATCCACAGGACTCTCCGTCTTTCAGGAGCTGAAGCGTTTCGCACAGGCTGCTTTCGGAGCCCCTGTGCTTCGTGGCTGCACGCACCATTAGCGCGCTACTGCGGCTGAGCTTTTGCGTCGCTGTGAGGGTCGGGCATTGGCGGCTGTTATCGTGCTTATGATCAGTGTGTCATAGTCGTTGTAAGGATGTCGTAACCGGCAATTGGACGATAGCATAGCCAGCAATTGGACGCTTATGCAACCGGCGATCGGACGGATCCCCATGAGCGATCATCCTTGGCGTCACGATGTCAGTTTCAAGCCGCGACAGGCGGAGATCATGCGCCCCGTAGCAGCCGCCGCACTGAACTTCTACGCGTCCACCTCCTCTTCGGCGAACCTGATCCCGAAGCTCTCCAGTTCATCCAGCACCGGGTCGTAGACCACCGGCTTCAGCGGCAGCAGCACGCCGCGATCGGTGATGCCGCCATTGAGCAGGAGCTTGGCACCGATACCGATCGGAAGCCCCACGGTGCGTGCCATGGCCGTGTACACCTGGTCCTCACCGATCACGCCCAACGACGCATGGATGGTCCGGTGCCGACCTTCGATGGCGTAGCGGAACCGGTGCCACATCACCACCATGTCCTTGTCGCTGGGGCCGAGCTTCCATTTCTGTTCCAGCAGGTGTTGCAACGTGGCCGCTGGTGATCGTCCGCTCACGCCGATCGCATTGTTCGTGTCGAAGAGCCCGAGCCAGTCGAGCTTCTGCATCACCACGCCGTTCCCGTCCAAGCCGAGGTAGTCGGCCAAGTTGGCGCGCGTGTCGCGTTCCTGCGAATGGGGCAGGAAGGCATCCATGTATGCGCTCCACGATGCGTTGGCCGGAAGTTCCATGTTGAAGCCATCTTCCGTGCAACCGAGCTGCACGAAGGCATCCCATGCTTCGCAGTAGCCCGCCTTGCGCAAGGTGCCGCGCAGCAGGGTGGGGATGGCATCCAAGCCGTAATGCGAACGGTACTTCAACGAATCACGGTTGGCGTAGCCGTCGAACTCGCCGAAGCCTTCCACCGCGATACGCACGGTCTGCTTGAAGAGCTTGTGGTAGGGGATGTACTTCGTCTCCCCATCGCGGATGTATTTCGCTGCGCCGCCCTGTCCGGCCAGCACCACGTTGCGCGGGTTCCAGCTGAACTTGTAGCCCCACGGGTTGTCGTCGCTTTCCGGTGCCACCAGCCCGCCGCAATAGCTCTCGAAGGCTTCCATGCGCCCGCCTTCGGCACGGATGCGGTCGAGGATGCGCATGGCGCTCATGTGGTCGATGCCGGGATCGAGGCCCATCTCGTTCAGCACGGTGAGACCCGCCGCCTTGAACTCCGCGTCCATCGACCACAGCGCATCGGGCACATAGCTGGGCGTGATCACGTGCTTCTTCAGCGTGAGGCAGTCCTTCAGCACGTCCATGTGCATGAAGGCGGGCAGCATGCTGATCACGAGGTCGTGCTTGGCGATCAGCGCGGCGCGTGCAGCGGCATCGGTGGCATCCAACGCGAAGCCCGTGGCTACCGCAGGCCCTTCGGCCACCAGCATGGAGGCATGCGAGGGGTCCTTGTCGGCCACGGTGATGCGCCATTGCTGGATAGCGGCGTGCTGGATCAGGTAACGGATCAGGGACGATGCCGAGCGGCCGGCGCCGAGGATGAGGATGCTGCGCATGGTTGAAGGGCAAAGATGCGAAAGCGGGGCTGGGAGGCAGTTGTCAGTTGCCAGTTGTCAGACGCGGCCTACGATGTCCTACGCAGATCCAGCGCCATTGCAGGTGTCTATCAGACATCGGCACCCACGACTGTTGCAGGTCGCAGAACTGACATCTGACAACTGTCGGCTCCCCACCCCACCTCTTTGGCACAACCCTTGCCTGCCATGGATCAACGGCTAACTTCGCAACCCATTCAAAACCACCATGGCACGTCTGCTCTCCCTCGCATCCCTCGTTCTGTTCACCATCAGCGGCTTCGCACAGACCAGCGACATCGTCATCTTCTCCGATGACGGCACCAAATTCACCCTTGTCGTGGATGGTGATGAGAAGAACGACTATCCCGCCGCACGTGTGATCGCCACGGGCATCCGCACGGAAACCCCGGTGCTGATGGTGAAGTTCGCTGATGCGGGTATCGCGCCGGTGCGGCAGAACGCCTACTTGGAACTGGGCAAGGAATACACCTTGATGCTCACCACCAACAAGAAGGGTGCCCGTGTGCTGCGCATGACCGGCGAAGCTGCGCTGGGTACCACCAAGGTGGATCCCCCCGCCATCTTCGTGGATGATGTGCCCGGCGGCACCGTGGTGGAGGAAGTGCCCGGCCCCAGTGGTCGCGTGGTCACCAGCACCACCGTGGTGGAGGAAGGCGGTCCCTTGCACGATGGCGAGAACGTCAACATCAACATGGGGGTGAACGGCGTCAACTTCAACATGAGCGTGAACGCCGGATCCACAGGTGGCAGCACATCCACCACGACCACCACCACACATACCACGACCACCACTACGCATGGTACATCCGATCCGCCCCGCCCGGTGATCGACAGGAGGCCGGTGCCCACCGAACCCGCCGTGTACCACATGCCCGGCTACACCGGCCGCGTGGGTTGCGGCTGGCCCATGACCGCAGGCGAGTTCGCCGACGTGAAGAAGAGCATCGAGGCGAAGAGCTTCGAGGACAGCAAGATGACGCTGGCGAAACAGGTGGGTGCCAGCCGCTGCTTCACCGTGGAGCAGGTGAAGGGCCTCATGTCGCTCTTCAGCTTCGAGGATAGCAAGCTGGACATCGCCAAGTACGCCTACGAGCGCACCTTCGACATCGACAACTACTACAAGGTGAACGATGCCTTCACCTTCGAGAGTTCCATCGACAACTTGAACAAGTACATCCAGTCCCGCTGAACGGCTGCGGACATCAACGGGCCGCCACCATGCGCCGTCACGCACATATCCTTGTCGCGCTCTTCATCGCCGCTTTCCTCGGCGCATGCAGCGGCTCCAAGTCCTTTTCCAAGAAGGGCGAAAAGCTCGAGGCTGCGGGGATGTATGCGGAAGCAGCCGATATGTTCCTTCAGGCTGCGCAGCGCAGTCCGAAGAACGTGGAAGCCAAGATCGGCCTGAAGAAGACGGGGCAGATGCTCTTGAACGATAAACTGAGCACCTTCTTCAAACAGGTGGCCATGGGAGGGGAGCGTGGCGCAGCCGTGGCCACCTACCTCGATGCGAAAGCCTACGTGGAGCGTGTGGGCTACACCGGCGTCGTGCTCGAGATCCCCGACCACTACAAGGCCGATTTCGAGAAGGTGAAGGGCGAGCATCTCATCGACCTGTACAACGAAGGGCAGGCCCTGTTCGAGCGGGAGGAGTTCGCGGCAGCCGAGAAGGTCTTCGCGCGCATCGCCAAGCTGGAACCCAACTACAAGGATGCCAACAGCCTCCAGAGCGTGGCCTATCTGGAGCCGCTGTACCGCACCGGGAAAAACGAGCTGGAGAGCGGCAACTACCGCAAGGCATACGCCGCCTTCACCAAGGTGATGGATAAGAACAGCGCCTACAAGGACACGAACGCGCTGCGTCAGGAGTCGTTGGCGAAGGGCCAGTTCAACGTGGCCGTGCTACCCTTCACCGCCGCTGACAAGAAGGGAAGCATCGCGAGCAAGGTGCAGGCCCATGCCATGACCGCCTTGATCGACTTGAAGGATCCCTTCCTGAAAGTGGTGGACCGCGAGAATTTGGAACGGATCCTCGAAGAGCAGCGCCTGAGCCTGAGCGGCGTGGTGGACGAGCAGACCGCCGTGCGCGTGGGCAACCTCATGGGGGCGCAGGCCGTGCTGATGGGCGATGTGGTGGGCTATCAGGAGATACCCGGCCAGTTGCGCCGCAGCACGAAGGAGGGCTACGAATCGTATCGCGTGCAACAGGTGAACAAGGAGACGGGCGAGAAGTACTACGTGACGAAGTACAAGCCGGTGAGCTACACCGAATACTATCAGGAGAACAAGGTGGTGCTCAC
>JAHBUM010000006.1 GCA_019638075.1 Flavobacteriales bacterium
GCAATCGAACCAGTACGTGGTGGAGCCCACGCGCATGTTCAATTCGTAGAAGGTGCGCTCGCCGGTGTATTTCTCGTAGGCCACCTTGCCGTACAACGACAGCCTGCGGATCTCGCCCGTGGTGACGAACGGCGCCAGCGCGCGCTCGTTGATCTGGAACCACGTCATCTTGCCTCCCACGCCGATGCCCAGCCCTTTGTGTACCGGGAACTGGATCAGCCCATCCACCTGACCCACGCTCTCGGTGGCCGCCTCGAACAGCGGGTTGCCCAGCGGCACGGGCAGGATCAGGTTACCCTTGATGGTGGGCGATACATCGGGCAGCTTCTGCGCCATGACCGGCACCGCCAGTGAAGCGGCGCACACAAGGGGCAGAAGGCTGCGGTACATCATGCCTGCTGAAGACGGAACTGGCGCACGGTGCGTTGCGTGGTGGTCGCCATTTCGAGGAAGTAGGTGCCGTCGGCCAGCGGAGGCAGCGCGCGTTCGAGGATGTGCTCGCCGCGTTGCAGGCGCTCTTCGTCCCACGTGTGGAACGGCGCATGGGCCTGATCCAGCAGGCGCGTATGGATCACTTGTTCGCCGGGCACTTTCACCACAACGCGCAGGCGGGCCGGGTGGTATGCCAGCTCAAGCCCCAGCAGCTCGGCGTGCAGCGGCGCGGGCATGTCCTTGGTAAGGATGTACTGCCGCAGGCGCCGCCACAGGATCAGCAGCAGCAGCGCGCTCAGCGTCACGATCAGTGCCGTGCGGATGTTCAGCAGGTCCTTCTCGCTCATAGCGTGATCACACCGGGGATCTCCGAGGCCCTGTCGTAGCGGTCCACCACGTCATCGGCGCTCATCATCACCTCCTTCACGGTAAGGGCGAGGTATTTCCCGTTGGCGCTGTACTTGCGCAGGATCTCGCTCTCTGGCGGGAACAGGACCAGCAGCTTGTCCAGCCGCTCCCGATCCGGCTCGAAGATGAACTTGTACATGTACACCGAGGGCCACTCTTGGATCTTTTCCAAGGTCTGCCTCAGCTTGTCCTTCGCTTCGTCGCTCAACATGGGTGATCTTTGCAAAGGTACCTCCGTGCGATCGAACCTTTTCCCGCGCCGCGTGTACGGCACCCAGAGAACGAGAAGAACCATGCGCTTCCACGTGATATTCCCGCTCATCGCACTGCTGCTGCCCACGCTGGTACGCGCGCAGGCGGCCGAGGAGAAGGCCATGCAGCAGGCTTCCGCCGTGGCCGAACCCTACCAAGGCGGTTGGGGCGTGCCCGCCGATGCCGGGAGGAAGGACACCGGCGGGCTGTACGATGCCGTGCCCATGCGCAATGCCCAACAGCAGTTGGACCATATCCGCTGGGAACGCAACGCTTCGCTGGCCCGCAACGCCGGTACCATGCCGCCTGCGGACCATGCGCGGCTGGTGGAACTATCCGCCGCGCTGAGCTCCGCCGCGCCCAACAGCTTCGAGGCGCACATGGCCAACTACTACGCGCAATTCCCGGCACCGGCGGCATTCCAGCAACTGGAGCTGGCGATGATGAAGGATGTGGACCGCGAGGAATTGATCGCCCCCCGGCTGGCGAACGCCGCGCGCAGGGACAACACCACCGAACTGACGGCCCGCGCGAAGGACATGAAGGCGCGCGGCCGCATGGCCCCGGCGTTGTACAAGGTGGCGGAGGACATCCTGGCTTCCGTGGAACCCAGTGCCGTGCTCTTCGCCGCCGGTGAAATGGATGCCTATCCCCTGTGGGTGGAGCAGTTCGCCAACGGCAGGCAGAAGGATGTGCTGGTGATCGATGAGCGCCTGCTGGTGGACCCCGCGTATCGCATGCGCATCTGGGAACGCACCAAGGCCAGGGGTGATGTGTCCGGCCAGCCGGGCTTCATCGCGAACCTCGCCGCCGCCACGAACAGACCCGTTTACCTCTCGCTCGCCCTCGGCAACGCGGCCATGGCTCCACTGAAGGAACGCCTGTACGTGACCGGCCTCGCCATGCGCCTGAGCAGCACGCCCGTGGACAACATACCGCTGCTGGAGGCCCGCTGGGACCGGCTGAAGAAACCGCTGGACGCCGGGCCGCTCTCGAAGAACTACCTGGTGCCCGGGGCGGTGCTCCTCACCCACTACCGCGCCATCGGCGATGAAACCCGCGCCTCGCGCCTGGAACATGAACTGCGCGGCATGGCCCAGAAGCTTGGTGCCACGAGCACCCTGGTGAAAAGCGGCATCCTCGAACACTGAACCATGGCGCTCTTCGGCACGGAATACGGCAAGCTGGGCGATGAACGCCTGATGGAGCTGGTCGTGCGGGGCGATGAGAAAGCCTTCGCCGCGCTCTATGACCGCTATCACCGCCGCCTGTTGAGCTACTTCCACCGCATGCTGTGGAGCGATCGGGAGATGGCACAGGACTTCCTACAGGACCTCTTCACCAAACTGGCCACGCGGCCACAGAGCTACGATCCCTCGCGGCCCTTCCAGACCTGGGTGTTCAGCGTGGCCAACAACATGTGCAAGAACGCTTACCGCCATGAGGTGGTGGTGCGCGAAGCGGCGGCGCATCTGCGCAACGGTGTGGATCGCGAGGAGGCCGTGGGCGGCATCGGCGTGGATCGGGAGCACTTCCGCGATCGCCTGGACGAGGAACTGGACAAGCTGGATCCCGACCACAAGGCCACCTTCGTGATGCGGTTCCACGAGGACATGCCCATCAAGGAGATCGCCACGGCCTTCGGCTGTAGCGAAGGCACGGTGAAGAGCCGCATTTTCTATACCCTGAAGAAACTGGCCGAGCGCATGAAAGAGTTCGCCCCCAATGCCCTGATACCCCATGGAACGGCACGAACGATACGACCCTGAGGACATCGAGAGCCTGCTCTCGGAGCGGGCCTTCGACGAGCTGCTCCCCGACGAGCGCGCCTTCGTGCTGCGGCACATGAGCGGACGTGACGAATACGAGCGTATGCGCGCCCTGCTGCACTATGTACGCCCCGATGAGCGCGAGCGTGGCACCATAGAACCCGAGGACCGCGTGCGCCGCAATGTGATGGCGGCCTTCCGCGCGCAGCAACAGCCGCAGTGGCGCATCTGGCTCAACAGCATCGCGTTGTGGCTGGCTCCGCAGAAGGCCGTGGCCAGCCCGCTCTGGTGGGACAGGTTGTGGCGCCCCGCACTGGCCTTCGGTTCGCTGGCCCTGCTGATCGTGGCCGGGGTGGTGGCCGTGCAGCAGTTCGGTGATACGGATACCCCGGCACTGGCCGAACTGAAGCAGGAAGAGAAGGCACCGGCCCCTGCCACCGCGAAGGACGAAGCGGCCGTGCCCGAACCGCAGCTGGACGATGCACCCGCAGCGAGTGGTGTGGAGACCGAACGCTCCATGGCCATCCCTGCCCAAGCCACAGAGCCGCCTGCTCCTGTCCGGGAAATGGAAGTGGCCGACCGCTATGCGGAAAGCGCTGGAGCGGCAACGGTGAACACCGAAGCCACCGAGGACTTCGCAGCCATCATGGATGTGGCGCTGGAGCCGGACATGAAGTCGCAGTCTGGCGCAACGTTCCAGAGCATCACCGCAGAGCAGGCCGAGTCCCTGTACCATGTGGTCACGGCGAACGAGTTGTCGCGGAACATGAGCACGACGAACGCATTGGGCGAAGTGGCGATGAAAGAAGCGGCCAAGACCCCAAGCAGGAAATACAAGGCCGCGCAACCGATGGCCACCAGCCGCAGCATGGCGGATAGCCCCGGGATCCTGGACCTGGTGGCGTCGGGCTGGTAAAAGACCTACTGGATGGTGAAAGCCTGCGTGATCTTGAAATCACGCGCCTGTACCGTGAGCGTAGCCGCCCCTTTCGGGAACATGCCTTTGTCGAACCGGCGCACGAGTTCCTCGGTCATGGCCTTGCCTTCTTCCACATAGACCAGTGCGCCTTTGGCGTCGCGCACTTCGATGTGGACCTTGCCGATCTTCCGATGATTGGCGATGCTCACGTTGATGAGGCCGGAGTTGCGCTGGCAGTCGACCGCTACCACCGCCCGGCCACGCTCATCGGGACCCTTCGTAGCCTGCAACGGAGCGGCCAGCACAAGTGCGGAAAGCACCAAGGCGGATGACAACCGGACGGTTCGCATAGAACAAAGGTATGACAGGATGCCAGCGGTGCAAACCCCTCATTCCCACGTGCGATCGTAGCCGGTAGCCACCAGTTCATCGCGCTCGTTGGTGCGCAGGGCGAAGTCGAAGCCGTTGTATACGCTCCAACCGCCGTAGGCACCATCAGCACGTATCGCGAGGAAACCCACCTGCTTGTCGGTCATGTCCTTGTTCTGGCGCATGATCCGGCGCACGGCCTCCTTGCAGGCTTCCGTTGGCTCCATGCCCTGCCGCATCAGTTCCACCACGGTATGGCTTCCCGCCGTGCGGATCACGAGTTCGCCCACACCGGTGGCACAGGCCGCACCGGCTTCACCATCCACGAACAGCCCGGCGCCGATGATGGGGCTATCCCCTACCCGCCCATGGATCTTGAAGGCCAGGCCACTAGTGGTGCATGATCCGGCCAGGCGTCCTTGGGCGTCCATCGCCACCATGCCGATGGTGTCGTGGTTCTCGATGTTGACCACCGGCTTGTAGTCGCCCTTCTTCAGCCATTCGAGCCATCTGGTCTTCACCTCGGGCACGTCCACATCGCGCGGGCTGAAGCCGTTCTCCAACGCCCAGCGCTCGGCTCCGGCGCCCACGAGCATCACGTGCGGCGTGCGTTCCATCACGGCGCGTGCGATGCTGATCGGATGTTCGAACCGTTGCACGAAGGCGACCGCCCCTGCCCTGCCTTCGTGGTCCTGGATGCAGGCATCGAGCGTCACGTGCCCATCGCGGTCGGGCATGCCACCCAGGCCCACACTGCGGTTGGTGAAGTCGCTCTCCACCACGGCCACGCCCTGTTCCACGGCGTCGAGCACATCGCCACCGGCACTGAGGATCTCCCAGGCTTTGGCATTGGCGGGCCTGCCATGCTTCCAGGTGCTGAGCACGAGGGGGCCATTGCTTCCACCCCGGATGGCACCGCCTTCGGTCGCTGGCGCGGTCCCTGATGTGTTGGAGGTACACCCCGTGGCAAGGGCCGCGCTCCCGATGGATACGAGCTTGATGAACTGGCGACGGTGCTGCATGGCAATGATGCGCAAGCTACTGACCATATTTGTTGCAGCATGCAAGGCGCATCTTCCCCAGCCCCGGCAACAGCGCCCCCATCCGGCTCACGGCACGCGCTGGCCGTGCTCACCTCGCTGTTCTTCCTATGGGGCTTCATCACCGTGCTCAACGATGTGCTGGTGCCGCACTGGAAGGCCCTCTTCAACCTCACTTATGCGCAGAGCCTGCTGGTGCAGTTCTGTTTCTTCGGGGCATACTTCATCGGGTCGCTCATCTACTACTTCATCTCGGTCTCGTCTGGCGATCCCATCGAGCGCATCGGCTACAAACGCGGGCTGCTGCTGGGGCTCGGACTTTCGGCGCTGGGCTGCGCGCTGTTCGCACCAGCCAGCCTGATGCACAGCTATGGCGCGCACCTCGCCGCGCTGTTCGTGCTGGGGCTGGGCTTCACGGTGCTACAGATCGCGGCCAATCCGTTCGTGGCCATCATCGGTCCGCCGGAAGGGGCCAGCAGCCGCCTGAACCTCGCGCAGGCGTTCAACTCGCTGGGCACTACACTGGCCCCCCTTATCGGTGGCTGGCTCATCTTCGATCAGGTGGATGCCTCGTCGGCCGTGCGCGCGCCCTACCTCGGACTGGCGCTGGTATTGGCAGCGATCGCCGTGGTGGTGTGGGCCACGCGACTGCCCGAGCCTGCCCGTCCACCACGCACCGAGGCCGTGAACAGCGGCAGCGCCTTCCGGCATCCGCAACTGCGCTGGGGCATGGTGGCGATCTTCTGCTACGTGGGTGCTGAAGTGGCGGTGGGCAGCCTCATCATCAGCTTCCTGAACCTTGATGGCGTGATGGGCTTCAGCGAGGATGTGGCGAAGCACTACCTGAGCCTCTATTGGGGTGGCGCCATGGCCGGGCGCTTCATCGGTGCCGTGGCGTTGAGCAGGACGATGGCACCCGGCCGCAAGCTGGGCGTGATGGCCACGATCGGGGCCGCGATGTTCATCCTCCTCATCATCCTGAATGCCACCGGCCCGGTCTCCATCACCGACCTATGGCCCATGGCACTGCTGATCGCGGCGAACATCGCGGTGGCCCTGCTTGCAAAAGGGAACCCCGGACGTACGATGGGCCTGTTCGCATCGGTGGCGGTGCTGCTGCTCGCAGCCGTGGTGGCCGGGAAGGGATCCATCGCCTTGTGGAGCATCGTCGCCATCGGCCTGTTCAACTCGATCCTGTGGAGCAACATCTTCACCCTTTCCATCGACGGGCTGAGGAACGATACCGCGCAGGGATCGAGCCTGCTGGTGATGATGATCCTCGGCGGTGCGCTGGTGCCGTGGGTGCAGGCGTCCATCATCGACCTGCTCAGCGCCGGTGCGGTGAACGAACAGGCGTTCCACCTCAGCTTCCTACTGCCGCTCGCGTGCTACGCCTACCTCGTGTGGTACGGCCTGCGCGGCTCCACCCTACGCTCCCGCATATGATCCTCGGTATCGACATCGGCGGCACCACCAGCAAGCTCGGCTTGGTGCATGAAGGACAGGTGATCGCCCGCGCGCGCATCCCCACCACCGGCCACACGGACGACCATGCCTTTGCGGATGCCTTGGCGGATGCGGCACGCGGCCTGTTACAGGCGGGCGGTCGTCCGCCGTTGCGGGCCGTGGGCATCGGCGCGCCGAACGCGAACCAGCTCACGGGCATCATCGAAATGGCCCCCAACCTGCCATGGAAACACGATGTGCCGCTGGCGCGCATGATGCAGGACCGGCTGGGCGTACCGGCCGTGCTGGGCAACGATGCGAACGCGGCGGCGCTGGGCGAATGGCGCTACGGCGCAGGCCGGAGCTTCGACGATCTGCTGGTGGTGACGATCGGCACCGGTGTGGGCAGCGGCTTCATCGTACACGGGAAGCTGGTGCTGGGTAGCGCGGGCAATGCCGGCGAGCTCGGACACATGACCATGGCGGTAGATGGGCGCCATTGCACCTGCGGGCGCAAAGGCTGTCTGGAAACGTACGTGAGCATCCGTGGCATGCGCCAGACCTACGCTGAACTGGCGGATGACCTTGATGTGTTGAAAGAGGATGGCGTGAAGTGTATCGCTGATGCGGCACAGCGCGGGGATCAGGCCGCCATTCGCACCTTCGAGGAGACGGTGCGCTGGCTGGCGGTGGGCCTGGCCAATGCGGTGGCCGTGACCGGTCCGCGACGCGTGGTACTGTTCGGCGGCATCGTGCGCAGCGGGGATCTGCTCCTCGCCCCATTGAAGAAACGCTTCCACGAGGCGCTGCTGAACATCTATCAGGGCCGGGTGGACCTTACGGTGAGCGCGCTGCCGGATGATGATGCGGCGTTGCTGGGGGCGGCGGCGCTGACAACAACCTAGACGAACATTGGATCAGGATGGAACAGCATGTATTGAACCGGATGGTAGGTCGACCCAATGGGTCGACGCTACGGGTGCCATTAGCCATGTCGGCGGTCCTGATAATGGCGTGGTGCCCTGCCCAACAGGCCGTGAACCCCGCCCGCGACCTCGTGAACCCCTTCATCGGTACCGGCGGCCACGGCCACACGTTCCCCGGTGCCTGCGTTCCCAACGGTTTGGTGCAGCTCAGCCCCGATACCCGTCCCGATGGCTACAACGACTGGGATGGTGCCAGCGGATACCATTACAGCGACAGCGTGATCTACGGCTTCAGCCATACCCACTTGAGCGGCACGGGGGTGTCAGATCTGTGTGATGTCCTGTTGATGCCAGTGAGCGCGGACGGAACCTTTCCTTGGACACAGGATCTGTACCGATCGGCCTTCAACAAGAACAGTGAACAGGCCCATGCAGGCTACTACAAGGTAACCCTTGATGGCCCACCCAAGCTGAAAACCTACTCGCATTCCCAGCCAGCGCGCACCACCGATGGCGGACCGCTCAACGTTGAACTCACCGCCACGGCACGTGTTGGTGTACATCGTTACACGTATCCGATGGATGCTTCGGCAAGACTGGTGCTCGATCTGCGGCACCGGGACCAACTCCTTGGGAACAGCATTGAACTGGTCAATGGCAACGAGGTGGTGGGTGAACGGCGCTCCAGTTCGTGGGCGGCGGACCAACGGCTCTTCTACTGTATCCGCTTCAGTCAGCCGTGGAAGGAAACCGAGGTGGCCCCCAGCAACCTGTATGGCCGCGTTGCCGGGTTCAACTTCGGGACGCTCAAAGACCCCCTCATCGTCAAGGTCGGCATCTCGGCCGTGAGCGTCGAAGGGGCACGGAAAAACCTCGAAGCCGAAGTGCCCCATTGGGATTTCGACAAGGTGCGCACCGAAGCCGAGGCCGCATGGAACGCCAAGCTCAACAAGATCCAGATACAGGGCGGCACACGCGAACAGCAACGCATCTTCTACACCGCGCTATACCACTGCTACGTGGCACCGTACATCTTCAACGATGTGGACGGCCAGTATCGCGGCATGGACGGTGAGGTACACCACGCCGACCACGACGTGTACACGGTCTTCAGCCTGTGGGATACGTTCCGCGCGCTGCACCCGCTGATGACGATCCTTGAGCCGGACATGACCCGCGATTGGATCAAGACTTTCCTGCTGCACTACCAGCAAAGTGGAAGG
This sequence comes from Flavobacteriales bacterium, assembly GCA_019638075.1. GTDB lineage: Bacteria > Bacteroidota > Bacteroidia > Flavobacteriales_F > PHOS-HE28 > PHOS-HE28. The sequence continues at coordinate 8,785 of JAHBUM010000006.1, forward strand.
TTGCCGGTATGGGAACTGTGGGGCAACGAGACCGATTGCATGATCGGCTACCACAGCGTGAGCGTGATCGCCGATGCGTATATGAAGGGGATCCGTGGGTTTGATGAGAAGCTGGCGCTGGAGGCGATGCTTGCCAGTGCCAACCGCGATGAACCGGGGCTGAACGCCTACCGCACCAAGGGCTACATAAGCAGCGAGGATGCGCCGGAGAGCGTGAGCAGGACGCTGGAGTATGCTTATGATGATGCGTGCATCGAGAAGTTCGCATCACGCAGCGGGCAACAGGTCGATATCGAGGAGATCAGGCCGTCCTTCAGCGAGCGCAGCATCTTCAGCCCGCTAAGCCTCTACGACCCTTCCACCGGCTTCTTTCGTGCGCGGCGCAACGGCGGCTTCGCCCCCGGCTTCGATCCGTACGAGGTCAACTTCAACTACACCGAAGCCAATGCGTGGCATTACAGTCTTTTTGCGCCTCATTTCATCGAATACCTCTTGGGCCTGCGTGAGAGTCCGACGAAATTCCTCGACGACATCTTTGCTGCGAACAGTGCCACCAGCGGGCGCGAGCAGGCCGACATCACGGGCCTTATCGGCCAGTACGCGCACGGCAACGAACCCAGCCACCATATCGCCTACCTGTACAACCGCGTGGGCAGGCCGGAGAAAACACGCGCCATGGTGAGGCGGATCATGCACGAGCTATACCACGATGCACCCGACGGGTTGAGCGGCAACGAAGACTGCGGACAGATGAGCGCGTGGTACGTATTGAGCGCATTGGGCTTCTACCCCATATCGCCCGGCATCGACAGCTTCTACGACCTCGGATATCCGCTCTTCGACGAGGCTCGGATCCACCTGCCGAACGGGAAGACGTGGACGATGGGTATCGCGGATGAAGCGCGGGAGGATCTTCCGCATTTCACGGATACCAGCGGATACATCCATGCCGAGCCGGGACGCATCAGTCATGAGGAGCTGATCGCGGGTGGCCGTATCCTGTTCGATCCGGACAGACGGCCTCCGTACCAGCACGAGGCGTTCGGCACCGCCATCGATAGTTCCGCGTGGGACAGATGGGGCGCTCCCGTGATCCACGCCCGATCCGCGAGCTTCACGGACCAACTGGAGATCACCGTGGATGGGAGGGGCGGCTGTTCCATCACCGATGCCAACGGTTCACGCTTCTGCCCGGATTCGCCCTTCATCATTGACGCCACGAGCACAGTGGAAGTGGATTGGAGTTCCGCATACGCCCCTGTCACCGCCCGTTTCACCAAGATCGACGGCTCACGCACCATCACTCTGGAGAGCACTTACGCCAACCAGTACAGCGCCGGTGGCGACAACGCATTGATCGATGGCCTGCGTGGTGGAACGGATTTCCGCACCGGCGAATGGCAGGGCTACGAAGGGCAGGACCTTGTTGCCATGATCGATCTGGGGCAGGTGAGAACGTTGAAGCGCGCGGGCCTCAGCCTGCTCCAAGACCAGAAGAGCTGGATCTTCCTGCCATCGGAGGTCACCATCGCGTGGAGCACGAACAAGCGCCAATGGAGCAGCCGCACGATCTCGCATACGGCCGATGCCAAGGCGGAAGGCGGCCACACCTTCGAGCTTTGGACGGAGGAGCTGGGGAAGAAGGCCCGCTACATCAGCATCGTGGCGAACAACGCAGGCCCCTGCCCCGACTGGCATCCCGGCAAGGGCGGCAGGACGTGGATCTTCGCTGATGAGGTGTTGCTGGAGGTGGAGTGATGTCGTTGTGGCGTGGCGGCGTTGACGATTGCCGGGCAGATGCAACCGCAACGACCTGTTCCCGTATAACACCGCCGATGTTCAGACTTCCCCACCCCGCTGCGCTGGCCCTGTGCCTGATCCTCTGCATGCCGGTGGCGGGCAGGGCTTCGGCAGATCAAGACGTTCCGCCCTCCGCAATGGGTGATCCGGTAACGGCCAGCCACCGTGTGGCGGAACTGATCAGCGAAGCGGACCGCTCGATCGACAAGGACCTGTTGCAGGCGCATGCCCACGCCGTGGAGGCGATGACTTTGGCCGGGGCATCGGGCGATGGCCTGATGCAACACAAGGCCCTTGCCTGCCTCGGGACCATCGAAGAGCGCATGGGGCTTTACGGCGACATGCTGGCGACCACCCGGCGCAGGGTACAAGTGGCGCAGGGGCTGGGCGATCCGCTCATGATCGCCATGGACCTCCGCGAGCTGGCTTCGGCATACCGGCTGAACGAGATGTCGGAGAAGGCCGTGGAAGAGGCCCGTAACTCGCTCGCCATGATGCTGCCCACCCGTCCGCTCAACGAAGTGGAGGAGGCCCGGCTCTTCCTGATCCACACCCTTCACAACGCAGGGCGGTACGATGAGGCGTTCCGCATAGCCGAACACGCCATGGCGAAGGCGGTGGAACGCGGCGACCTGTATATGGAAGCGCGCTTCGCACGATCCATGGGCGATCTGATGCTGGCTCAAAGGCGCTTCGCCGATGCGATCGGCCATTTCACGCAGGCCCGGCGGAGCCTGCCGGAGAAAGACGCCGCCGAAGAACACTATGCCGTGTGCTCGGCACTGGCGCGCGCCTATATCGGTCTTGGCCGGATCCCCGAAGCCTTGGCCGCCACCCGCGAGGCCGGATCGTTCATGCCTGAAGTGGACAATTGGAACAACAGGTCGGACCTCCTCGATCTCCGGTATCAGCTTGCAACGGCACAGCACCACTGGCCCGAGGCGATCATGCTGCTGAACGAGATCAAACGCACTTCCGACAGTGTGCTGATCTCGCGGCTCGACATGCAGACGGCCCGCCTGCAGATGCGCCACCGGCCCGACCATCAGGAGCGGGCCAACGTGGAAGCAGCCGCTGGGGACACCACGCCGGACACCAGTAACGGGTGGCTTGAGCCGATCCTCATCGGCCTGCTGGCGCTGCTGGGCATCGTGGCCTCCACCCTTTTCCTGTCCGTACGACGCGGCCGACGGCTGGCGCACCGCCTGAAGGTGAAGAGCGAGCAGATACAGGAACAGCAGCAGCGGATCCATGCGAAGGATCTGGAACTGCAACGCCAGAGCCTGCGCCTCGCCGAAACCCTGCTGAGCGAGGAGGAAAAGGAAATGATGATCAAGGAGATCCATCACCGGGTGAAGAACAACCTTCAGGTGGTGGACAGCCTGCTGCAGATCCAGGCCCTGGATGCAAACGCACCGGATGTGCAGCGTGTGCTTCGCGTGGCACAGGGGCGCATCCGCTCCATGGCCTTGGTGCATGAACAGATCTACCACACCAGCAACGGGCGGTCCGGCGATCTGCGCACCCATCTGGAAAAGTTGATCCGCAACATCCTGGCGGCGCACGGCGCGCATGACCGGATCTCGGTCCGGGTGGACACCACCCTGCCCATCTTCCGCATGGAAACGCTGCTGCCGCTCACCCTTGTCGTGAACGAGCTGTTCACCAACGCCCTCAAGTACGCCTTCAACGAAAAGGCCACCGGCCGGATCATCATCGTGGTGCGCCCCACCGCAGACGGCTACGAGCTGCTGTTCAACGATGATGGCTGCGGCCTCGCGGCGAGCGATACCCGCGATGGCGGGTGCTCCTTCGGCATGGAGCTGCTGCGCATACTGGCGGAACAACTCAACGGGGAACTGCGGTTCATGGACGATCCGGGCACAGCCGCCTCGCTGGTCTTCGCCCCGGATCCCGTGCCGATGCGGGTGGCCTGCTGATCACACCCAACGCACGGCATCACCGGCCCATACGCCGGAACTACCTTGCGGCCGCATCCTTCCGGGCAAGCCCGCAACATGGCCTCGCCACTCCACCCCGACCCATCGGCCTACGATCGCGAGTTCACCTTCAGCCGCATCGGCATGGTGCAGCGCCGCATGGTGTGGGGCTACATGGACCGCCTGCTGCAGATGCCCGACATGCAGGTGCTTGAGCTGAACTGCGGCACCGGCACCGATGCCATCCATCTGGCACGCAACGGCCACCGTGTGCTGGCGACGGACATCAGCGAGGAAATGCTGAAGGTGGCGCGCGAAAAGGCACGGCAGTTCGGCGTGGAGGACCATATCACCCACATGCGTCTCGGGTTCGACGACCTGCACCGGCTCACCACCCCACCGGTGGATATGGTGTTGAGCGATTTCGGCGGACTCAACTGCATCGATGCGGCGCACCTCGCGCAGCTGGTGGATCCCATCGCCAACGCATTGAAGCCGCATGGACGGTTCATCGCCGTGCTGATGCCGGACCGCTGCGCGAGCGAGACCATCTACCACATCCTGCGCGGTGAGTTCAAGGATGCCTTCCGCCGGGGACGGCACGACCCGGTCTGGGCCGGGCTTAGCGGCACCGGCGCAGTGACGTGGTACCACTCCCCCCGCCTTTTCGCCACCACCTTCTCCAAGCGTTTCAGGGTGGTGAACATCCGCCCCATCGGGCTGCTGGTGCCACCCACGTATCTGGAACACCGCTTCGGCCATCGCCGCCGCCTGCTCGAACGCCTTACGAAGTGGGATGATCGGCTGAGCCGCTGGCAATGGACCGCGAGGTACGCGGACCACTACCTGATCGATCTGGAGCGCGTGCGTTGAGGACCGCGAAGGGACGTATGCTCAGAGCAAATAGAGAAATGGAGAAATGAAGCAAAGGTGCCCCTGAAGAACGCCCGCGCTATGCTTGATAAGTTCGCTGGCACCTCCCTTTGCTCTATTCCTCCATTGCTCCCATTGCTCCATTTGTCCTGCCTCTACTCCTCCCCCCTTTTGCAAACAGAGGTCTAACCATCTGCGGGCTATTTTCGCCGCATGATGAGAACCTTACTCTTCTCGATCGGTATCGGATCCGTGCTTTGCAGCGCGGCACAGACCGTCCCGCACGACCACCGCTCGTGCGGCGCCCAATCCATCACGCAACGCCACCTCCACCAACACGGTGCGGGCGGCGACCTGCTCCGGCTTCTGCCTGCGGTAAGCCCGGCGGACCGTGGCGGCACCTACACCGTTCCCGTGGTGGTGCATGTGGTGTGGAACACCGCGGCCGAGAACGTCACCACAGCGTCCATCAACGCCATGATCGCGCAGCTGAACGCGGACTACTCCGCCACCAACAGCGACCTTGGGCAGGTGCGCCAGCCGTTCACCGGCGTAGTGGGTAACGTGGGGTTCCAGTTCTGCCTGGCCCAGACGGCACCGGATGGCTCGCCCACCACGGGCATCGTGCGCGTACAGACCAGCGACACCTGGTTCGACCCGGACAATGAGACGGACGATATGAAGTTCGCGGGCACCGGAAGCCCCGCCTGGGACCCCACGCGCTACCTCAACATCTGGATCTGCGACATCACCAGCGGTGCGGCAGGCAACACCATTACCGTGGGCTACGCCTACCTGCCGGTCCAAGGCATCGTAGGCTCGGAATACGATGGGCTCGTGATCGACTATTCCTACGGCATGCAAACGGGCTCGCGCACCGCCACGCACGAGATCGGCCACTACTTCGGGCTGCTGCATCCCTTCGACGAGAATGGCGCCTGCGTGAACGCTGACGGCTTCTCGGACACCCCGACCTCGAACAGCCCGACATACTCCTGCTCGAACAGCAACCTGATGAAATGCGGCGTGCTGACGCAGTACGAGAACTTCATGGACTACAGCATCTGCACCGTCATGTTCACCGCACAGCAGGCCGCATACATGGCCGGCCTGCTCACCAGCACGCGCGCAAGCCTGCTGCAAAGCAATGTGTGCTCCGCACCTACCACCGGATACTGCATACCCACCTCCGCAGGAGGCACCACGGATGGCGACTACATCAACCGTGTGGCCGTGGGAACGATCAACAACGGCAACACCGGCGACACGCTGGGGCCATGGTACACGGACTACAGCGCGACCCTGTCAACAAGCCTGTCACGTGGTGGTACCTATACGCTCACCGTGCAGGGCGGCTCCTACCACAACGACCACGTGGCCGCATGGATCGACTATGATCAGGATGAGTCGTTCGAGGCGGGCGAGCGGCTGGGGAATGCCGACATCACCGCCGCCGACCAGGTGGTGACCATCACCTTCACCGTTCCCGCAGGAGCCACGCTTGGCAACACCCGGCTGAGGGTGCGCAACGTGTACTACGGATCGGGCGAGCCCACCCCCACCGATCCCTGCTTCAACTACGCTTATGGCGAAACGGAAGACTATGGGATCACTATCGTGGGCACCCCGCAGGGCCTATGCGTGCCATCATCCCCCGTCGGCACTGCTGACGGCGACTACATCAACCGCGTATCGCTCGGCTCCATCAACAACCTGAACAGCGGCGGACCCGCCGGGCCTTCGTATACCAACTACACGGCGAGCCATTCCACTACCCTTGCGCGCGGCACCCAATACACCCTTACCGCACAGGGTGGCACGTACGCGGAAGACCACCTGTCCGCATGGATCGACTACGACCGCAATGGCACCTTCGGGGAGAATGAGCGGCTCGGAGAAATAGCCCTCACTGCGGCGAACCAGACGGTGACGATCACCTTCACCGTGCCCGCAGGAACAGCCATCGGGAACACGGTGCTCCGCGTACGCAACGTGTACCACAACAACGGTGAACCCGTCCCCACCGACCCGTGCTTCAGCTACGACTTCGGGGAGACGGAGGACTACGGCATCAACATCGTGCAGGGCGGAAGCTCCCCCATCTGCATTCCTTCCTCGGCGAACGGGACCATCGATGGCGATTTTGTGAATTCCGTGATCCTCAACACCATCGTCAACGTCGGCTCTGGAGGCCCTGAGGAACCCACATACACCGACTTCAGCGCGACCTTCAGCACCACCCTGGTGCGCAACGGCAGCTACGGCCTCATCATCGAAGGGGGCACGTACACCACCGACAGCTACGCCGCCTGGATAGACCTGGACCAGGACGGCCAGTTCGAGGCGGGTGAGAAGATCGGCGAGTTCGCCACGACCGAAGCCGAAGAGACCCGGATCATCCCGTTCACCATACCGGCCAACGCCCCTTTGGGCAGCACCAAAATGCGGGTGCGGGGCGTGTACACCGGCCAGGGCGAACCGGTCCCCGTGGATCCGTGCCACGACTATGCGTTCGGTGAAACGGAGGACTACGGCATCACCATCGCCCCGGCGCCGAGCAGCTATTGCACGCCCTACACCATACTGGGCACGGTGGATGGCGACTTCATCAACAGCGTGACACTGGCTTCGATCGCCAACCTGAACACGGGAGGCATCGATGCCCCGCCGTATGCGGATCACTTCAACACGCACAGCACCACGCTGCTCCGGGGCAACGAATACAGCTTGGAGATCGAAAGCGGCGACTATGCGCCGGACACCTATGCAGCGTGGATCGACATGGACCAGAACGGAACCTTCGACGCCGACGAACTCCTTGGGCAGTTCACCACCACCGAGCCCGGGGAGACAGGAGAGATCATCTTCAGCATTCCCGAAGATGCCCCGGTGGGTGTGACCCGGCTGCGGGTGCGCGGTGGCTTCCTTCTTGCCTCGGAACCCGCCCCCATGGACCCGTGCCATCCCTACGCGTATGGCGAGACCGAGGATTACCAGGTGACCATCCAGTTCGGCACCAGGATCAACGGCTCCTCCGAAGCAGGCTTGGGACTTTGGCCGAACCCGGCCTCAGGCTTAGTAACGGTGCATCTGCCTTCGGAGGGTCCGGCCCGCACCGAGGTGGTTGACATGCAGGGCCGGACGGTGATCCAGGGATCCCTCACGGGGCCGACGACATCGTTCGATGTATCGGGCCTGGCATCGGGATACTATCTGGTGCGCGTGATCCAGAACGACGTGGTCATGAACGCGCGCTTGGAAGTGATCGGGCACTGATCCGAACTGCACGATGCGAAGACCGGCGGCCTGCTTCAGGCCGCCGGTCTTCGTTCTACAGTCATCCATCGGATGCTCGTATTGCCTTGGTCGAATTCCCTGTACGGCCCGGAAACCCGGTCTTCTGCCAGCCCGTACAGAACTACAGCATACAAGCTCCGAAATGCGCATCCGCACACTCGCGTTCTTCGCCTGCCTGATCCCCGGCGCGATCGCCCACGCACAAACCACCGGCATCGGCATCAAGGGCGGCATACAGGCCAGCACGGCCAAAGCCATCCTCATCCGCACGCTTCCCATACCCGGTGCCACGGCCGGCGTCTACGTCCCCTGGGGGGTGGCCCCCAAGGTGGAGCTACAGCCCGAACTGCTCGTCTCCACCCTGGGCACCACGTGGATGGAACCCGATGGCGATGTGAACACGGAACGCAGCGTGTACATCCAGGTGCCGCTCACCTTGAAGTACTTCCTGAGCAACTGCTTCAACCTTGCCGGTGGCTACCAGTTCGGGAAGCCCGTCGCAGCGCAGGTGAGCGGAACGGAAGGCAGCATGTCCACACTGGACCGCTACAAGAACCTGGACATGGGCTTCGTGGGCGGCTTCGGCATGGACTTCCAGCACGGCATAGATCTGAGCCTGCGCGCATACAGTGCGATGACCCGCTTCCATGGCGATGACGACGCCCTGTTCGCCAAGAACCGCTCGATCCAGGTCACCGTGGGCTACCGCGTCCATCAGTTCCGGACCTCCATGGTACGCAAACGTCGACGTTGATAGGAAAGCCCCGCACATGGGTGGCTATCTTTGGCCGCGATGAGCACGAACCGTACGATCGCCCTGCTTGGCGGCGGCCAGTTGGGGCGCATGTTCATCGAGAACGCGTTGCGCTACCCCGTACGCGTGGATGCGCTGGATCCCGACAAGAGCGCTCCCTGTGCCGACCTCGCCACCCGCTTCAATACCGGGGATCTGTACGATGAGGCCGCGATCCTGTGCCACGCAGCCGATGCGGACGTGGTGGGCATCGAGATCGAACACGTGTCCGTGGCGGCGTTGGAGCGCCTACAGGCGCAGGGCAAACGGGTGATCCCATCCCCCGGTGTGCTGCGCACGATCCAGGACAAGGGTCTCCAGAAGCAATTCTACATGGACCACGGCATACCTACCGCACCCTTCGTGCTGGTGGATACACGTGAAGAACTGCACCACCACGCCGATCTGCTGCCCGGCTTCCTGAAACTGCGCACCGGTGGCTACGATGGGAAAGGCGTGATGCCGATCCGGTCGGTGGAGGACATCGCCGGTGCGTTCGATGGGCCATGCGTGCTGGAACGGCATACCGATGTGGCCATGGAGCTCGCGGTGATCGTGGTGCGCGATGAAGCCGGACACCAAGTGACCTACGACCCGGTGGAGATGGTGTTCGATCCACGCTACAACCTGGTGGACCACTTGCGGGCGCCTGCGCGCATACCGGATCGTACCGCGAACGCATCACGCGAGCTCGCCGCGCGGGTGGCCGAAGCGTTCGATGCGCCGGGCATCTACGCGGTGGAACTGTTCCTGACCACCACCGGCGAACTGCTGGTGAACGAGACCGCGCCGCGCGCGCACAACAGCGGCCACCACACCATCGAAGCCTGCAACAGCTCCCAGTTCGACCAACTGCTGCGGGTGTACATGGGCTGGCCCTTGGGCGACACCAGCCTGCGCAGCCACGCCGCGATGATAAACCTGGTGGGCGAGGATGGCCGGGGAACACCACAGCTCGATGGTGCCGATACGGTGCTCGCGCTGCCTGCCGCCTACCCCCACCTCTACGGAAAGAAGGAGACACGAACAGGCCGCAAGATGGGCCATGTGACCGTGCTGGCCCCCTCCCACGACGAACTGGACAAGGCCATCGGCACGGTGAAGGCGCATTGCCGTGTGGTACCCGCGCGGCCGTTGACGATCGAATAACCGACCACGATACTTGAAATGGTAAGCATCATCATGGGCAGCCGCAGCGACCTCGAGGTCATGCGCGAAGCGGTGGATACGATGACCGAGTTCGGCATCGCGTATGAACTGACGGTGGTGAGCGCCCACCGCACACCCGACCGCATGTTCGCCTTCGCGAAGGGCGCGGCGGACCGTGGCGTGAAGGTGATCATCGCCGGAGCCGGTGGCGCCGCACACCTGCCGGGCATGGTGGCCTCTCTTACCACATTGCCGGTGATCGGCGTCCCCATCAGATCGCGCAATTCCATCGACGGCTGGGACTCGCTGCTGTCCATCGTGCAGATGCCATCGGGCGTCCCAGTGGCTACCGTTGCCGTGAACGGCGCGCGCAATGCGGGCCTACTGGCCGCACAGATCCTCGCCACAGCGGACGAGAAGCTGGCCGACAGGTTCGCAGCCTTCAAAGGCGAGCAGGAAGAGAAGGTCCGTGACGGGATAAGCATCCTGCGGCAGCAGTTCCCGAACGGGTTCGACGCCTGAGTCTTCCGCAGAGAGGGCTGTGAAGAGCAGGAGCAGTTGGCACCAGCCTTCCTCCCCTTTCGCGAACAGGTTCCGAGACGTGTCCGGCAGATGATCGCGATCTCCCTCTACATTTGTGTCAAACCAAGACCTCATGAGCACACTGCGGATACTCCTGATCACCGCTTCACTCACCGGAACGGTCGCCACCGATGCGAACTGGACCAGCCTGTCCCCAGCCAATGGGAACCGTAGCATCACCACGTTCGACAACGCGATCTATGTGGCGGCCCCACCTCAGGGCGTTCGGCAAAGCGTTGACGACGGGGTGACTTGGACGTACGTGAACACCGGCCTGCCCGTGGCCCCCGATGGCACCGGACGGGTCTTTGCATATTCCGTGGGGCATACGGAGACGGCGCTTTTCTGTGGCACACAGTCCGGGGTCTACCGTTCCACGGACCATGGCGCGAACTGGGAGAGCGTAGACAGTGGAACACTCCCCTCCTCCTCGGCAAGCGTGTACTGCAAGAAGATATACACCTTCGGCACGGGTCTCTTCCTGCTGTATTCGGGCACGGTCGAGGACAATGGTGGAGGTATCTTCCGCAGCTACGACAACGGGAACACATGGCTATCGGGCTGGTCCGGCCTCAGCCTGAACATGACCCTGTACAACATCACCGAGTACAATGGCGCCCTGTACGTCTCCACCAGTACCGGGCTCATGCGGTCATCCGATCATGGTGGCGCGTGGCAGTCCGTGGTAAGCACCAACTGGGCCGTCCGGGCCGTCGCGGGGAACGATAACGCCCTTGTGATCCTGGGGGCACTGGGCGCGCAGCGGTCCGTGGACAACGGACAGACATGGACCAGCGCCACCGGCTATCCCACGACCAACTGTCCCGAAGGAAGTGAGCTCGTCGCGTTCGATGGCAAGTTCTTCGCCATCACGAAGACGACAACGAGCGGATGCTACCGTTCACTGGACAATGGCGCCACGTGGCAGGCATTCAACACCGGCTTCGATGAACTGAGCACCCTCGCACAGCAGCAGTTCCACGCCACGGCGGAACAGCTCTACATGACCTGCCTGCCCAGTGTTTTCCGCACGCCTGCCTTGGGCACCGCCGTGCAGGAAGGACAGGGCCTCTCCCCCATCGCTCTTTTCCCTACGGTGTTCGACGACCATTTCAACATCGGCCTTGACAAAGTGCAGGGCGACCTGACGGTAATGCTGCTGGATGCCACGGGACGTGTAGCGTTGCAGAAAGGCGTGAGCGGTGGCGGGCTTCGTGTGATCGAACGCACCTCGCTCGTCGCCGGCCGCTACCATTGCATGCTCTTCGATCCGCGCACCGGATCGATGCAGGGCCTTGGTCAGGTCGTGGCCCAATGACGGACGGCGGTCGGCTGCGGCATATCGGGCTCCTCACATCCGGCGGGGATAGCCCGGGGATGAACGCCGCCATCAGGGCCGTGGTGCGTGGTGCCCATGTACACGGGCTACAGGTCACCGGCTTCCTCGGTGGCTATGATGGCCTCGTCAATGGCCGCTCCCGTGCCCTTGGCCCGCGCGATGTCAGCAACATCATCCAGCGCGGAGGCACCATGTTGCGCACCGCACGCAGCGCGGCGTTCATGACCGCCGAAGGGCGCGACCGGGCCGCATCCGTGATACGGGGGCTCGGCGTCGATGGGCTGGTCGTGATCGGCGGCAACGGCACCTTCACCGGGGCCGATGTGCTCTACCGCGAACATGGCATTCCCGCCGCAGGCGTGCCCGGCACCATCGACAACGACCTTGCGGGAACGGACTGGTCCATCGGCTACGATACGGCGGTCAACACAGCTGTGGAGGCCATCGACCGCATCCGCGATACCGCCTCATCGCACGAGCGCCTGTTCTTCGTGGAGGTGATGGGCCGGGACTCGGGGGCGATCGCTCTGGACTGCGCCGTGGCCGCCGGTGCGGAATTCGTGCTGGTGCCCGAGCGCGAGGAGCACATCGAGCAGCTCGTGCGGGCCATCCTCGGTGCTGACGGCGCGAAGACCTCCAGCATCGTGGTGGTGGCCGAGGGAGAGACCGAAGGCGGCGCGTTCGTGGTGGCCCAACGCGTGAAGGAGCGCCTGCCGGAAAAGGACATCCGCGTAACGGTGATCGGCCACGTGCAGCGCGGTGGATCGCCCACGGTACACGACCGCGTGCTGGCGAGCAGGCTTGGCGTGGCCGCCGTGGATGCCTTGCTGCGCGGGGAGTACAACAACATGGTGGGCATGATCAATGGCCGTGTCACCCTTACGCCCTTCCTCGAAGCGATCCACGGCCGCCGGGAATTGGATCGGGACCTTTTCCGCGTGCTGAACATACTGGCTACCTGACCACACGAAAGTGGAAGGGCCTCCGTTGCCGGAAGCCCTTCTCCAACTTCGGGCCCGTTACTGGCGAACGAGCCTTGTCCGTGCGAGCGGTCTGCCTTCCGCATCGAGCACCAACACCGCGTATACACCGGTGGCGAGGCGCCCCAGGTCGAGGCGTTGCCTTACCGGCGCTTCGAAGACGAGCGCACCCACTGCATCGTGGAAGCGGAGCGCACGTGCGTCCGGTATCGCACAGCGCACCACCACCTCCCCGTTCGTGGGGTTCGGGAAGAGGCTGAAGACCTCGGCCTGTGCGATCTCCGGCAAGCCCACCGAGGCATCGCAGGCATCGCCCACGCCGTTGCCATTGGCATCATCCTGCCCGGGGTTATACACCCACACACAGTTGTCGCAGGCATCGCCGATCCCATCACCGTCATAGTCGCCCTGCGCCGGGTTGAAGACGTTCATGCAGTTGTCATCGCAGGCGGGCAGGCCATCGTCGTCCACATCGGCGTCCGGCTCGATGCCCGTGGCGCCTCCCGCACAGATGCCACACCCGTCAAGGAAAGCCTCGCCATTGATGGCACCGGCACAATCGATCCGAGCGACGATCCCCGCGCACTGGCAGCCCGTGCTCCATACATCGTTCAAGGTCATGGGGTCACCATCGTCGCAGGGGCTACCGGGCAATGCAGGGCCACCAGCCACGTCCTGGCAATCGATGAGCACCCCTGCGCAGGTGCAGTTCACCGTCCATTGGTCGTTCGTCGTGTGCGCATCACCGTCGTTGCATGGCGCGCCGGGCATCGCAGGCCCGCCGGGCACACCGTTGCAGTCCAGTGCCGATCCCACGCATTCGCAATCGTTGGTCCACCGGTCATTGCTGGTCGTGGGATCACCATCGTCGCACGGCGTACCGGGCAGCGCATTTCCGTTCGGAACACCAAGGCAATCCACCGATACAAGCGTTCCCACGCATTGGCAATTCGCGTTCAACACGTCGTTGATCGTGGCCGCGTTACCGTCGTTGCACGGCGAGCCGATCTGGCCTGCCACGTTCGGGCAGTTGTCCTGCGCGTTGCAGATACCATCACCATCGCTGTCGGGCAAAGGTGTGCCCGCGCACTGGCAGTTCACATTCAGCACATCGTTGATCGTGCAGGGATCACCATCGTTGCACGAAGAACCGATCTGACCAGCAACGTTCGGGCAGTTGTCCTGCGCGTTGCAGATGCCGTCGCCATCGCTGTCGGGCAAAGGTGTGCCCGCGCACTGGCAGTTCGCGTTCAGCACATCGTTCGTCGTGCAGGGGTCACCGTCATTACACGAAGAACCCGGTAGGGCACTTCCGTTCGGAACACCAAGGCAATCCACCGATACGGGCACTCCCGCACACACGCAGTTCGCGTTCAACACATCGTTGATCGTGGCCGCGTTACCGTCGTTGCACGGCGAGCCGATCTGACCTGCCACGTTCGGGCAGTTGTCCTGCGCGTTGCAGATGCCGTCGCCATCGCTGTCCGGCGAAGGTGTGCCCGCGCACTGGCAGTTCGATGTGTACACGTCGTTGACCGTGCAGGGGTTATTGTCGTTACAGGCGGAGCCCACCGTGGCCGTACCGCCGATCACGCCCAAACAATCCGCTGTGGCTGCGCCCACCGCCGTGGCGAGGGCACCGAGTGAAAGGTTCTGATAGCTGCCGCTCACGTTCGTCTCCAGCTTCACGGCGCGGACCATGTACTCGCGCCCGGCCACGAAGGGGATCGCCGGATCCACATGGCTCGTGCCGGTAACCGGGTTGCTCGTAAGGCGCGTGATGGACCCCGTGGACTCGAACTGGTACAGGTGATAGCCACTGACCTGTTCCGTGGATGCGGTCCACGAGAACGAGGGATGCCCGCCATTGTTCGTGACCGACAGCGCGGCTGGTGGCGATACCATCTTCATCCGCAGCGATGGGTCGCCCATGAGGTTGAGGTGGATCTTGCCAATGGACGACTGCCAGCCTTCGGTGATCGGCGTGTACAGCCCCGTGTTGTTCATGGTCTGGCGCACGCTGTAACCGATGTTCTCGCCCATGCCCATGTGGTGGAAGTACCATGCGGGGATGCCGGCCCAGCAATTCGTGAGGCCATCACCACGCGCGATGACGGCACGGAGGAAATTGTTCCTGCTGTCCCAATCGTAGAAGAAGCTTCCCAGCGCCATGTTGAACACGCCGCCCATGGTGACCGACGATGCGAGCTGTTGCGTGGTGGCACCACCGTCGGTGCCGTTGTAGGTGACCACACCGTTATCCACCGCCTGAAGCCCGCCACCGCAGTGATAGGTCCACAGGTAGCTCTGGTTGTTCACATAGCTGCCGAACGAACCGAACGCCGGGTTGACGAACAGGTCGGCGTTGCCCGTGAGCGGCGCCATGCGCAGGCCACTGGCGGCAATGGGGTTCCCCACCCATTGCAGATTGTCGATCACGATGCCGCGCGCCGTGGGTTCCCACTGCTTGGCCTTATAGCCGTGAGCCTTGTTCAGGTAGTCGCGCATCAGCTGCACCTCGGTGGTGCCGAACGCGGGCATGTCGTACATATCCACGCGCCCCACCTGTAGCTCGATGGCCGAAGGGTAATCGCTTTGATCGAACTTCCCATCGCCGGGGATGTTCCACGCGCGCTGCTGGCTCGACACCGTCACGTTCACGGTGTTGTCCGTCCACGTGCCGTCCATATCGGCGTAGTATCCATCCGCAGGACGGGCACCACGATAGTCGTCGTGCCCATCGGGGTATGCGCTGCCCGAGTACGGCACCGGGACATGGCCCAGCAGGTACAGGGCCTTCACGTTCGTGGGATCGCTGTTGTAGTGGCCTTGGATGATGGCCTTCACGCTGGTGACGGAAGCGGTGCGCGCCACATCGGAACGCAGCACATGCCAGCCGTCCGCCCGCATGTCGCGCATCAACTGGTCGATCTCCGTGGCGAGCGGCGAGGCCAGCGTATTGTCCACCACGAGGATAAGCTTGCCGCGATAGTCCACGGGAGCGACGTTGATCCCGGTATTGATGTAGCCGTTGCCTGTGACGCCGCCGGACACCCGCACCACGCGGTATTCGTAGTTCGTGCCTGCGGTCACATTGTTGTCCGTCCACGATGTGGAAGATGCCGATGGCGTTGCCACCGCTGTTCCCCAGCTCGTGGCGGTCTTCAGCTTCCGGTAGATGGTGAACGACGTGGTGCTGCCGATGGGCACCCAGCTAAGCGTGATGCTTGGTGCCGCCGGTTGAACAGTGGCCGTGAGGCGCACAGCGGCGCGCTCCGACACGGTTTGACCGCTTGCTCCGTATGCCAGCAGCAGCACCAGCGGGAACAGGAAGGAACGGATCATCGTCATGGTCGAAGTTGGTCGGCCGTCCGTGCGGTCCCTTCCACCACGATGTCCGGAAGCAAGGCAGTGCTTTTCGGAACAGAAGGGATCCGCCGATGCGGCCGCCCCGTTCTACTGCGATGCGGAGCGCGAGGTTTCGGCGGGCTGCCATGGCGGTGAACGCGGATGGCAGGCACGCGCCTATGCCTGCCCGAAGACCGGCGATCGATCACGCCTGCCCATTCCCCAAGGCTCACGTTGTGAAGAACCTTTCACCATCGCCATTGCGCGCGCAATGGCTCAGGCCCGTATGAACGCAGGTCATTACACCTTGTCTATCAGCACATTAGTTCCATATAAAGAACCACCCGAGCCAAGCCTTCCCAACGCGCCAACGCACCCTTTTCGGCAACTTCCAGAAGTTATCAACCTTCGACGAAACACACTATTCTGGCGACGAATGAGGGTAGATTTGCATCGGTTAACGAGGTCAGTCCTCGATCGACCCTGACCGCACTGTCAGACAACTTTCCTACCTGTTGGATCGTATGATGTTGCCCCGTGAGAAGTACCCTTTCCACGCCACCACACCACTGACCCTCCCCCTGACATCGTAAGGCCACCTTTTGACGAACATGAGCAGCGAGAAACGCCCCCGATCCATCATCGACCTTTTCCACCTTGGCCTGCACAGCGCCCCACAGCGGATCGCGCTTTCGCATGAGGATCGGAGCCTGACGTACCAGCAGTTGGACGAGCAGGCCCGCCGCATGGCCGCGCTCCTCGCCACACACGCCGTAGCCCCCGGCAAGGTGGTCTCCGTCTGCCTCGACCGCAGCCCCGAACTGATCGTCTCCGTGCTCGGAATCCTACAGGCCGGTGCCGCGTATTCGCCCATCGATCCCACCTACCCCGCCGAGCGCATCGCGGGGATGCTGGAAGATGCCCAGCCCCCGGTGGTGATCACCAGCAAGGTGCATCAGCACCTCTTCAAAGGCACGCAGGCGAAGGTGTTGCTGATCGAAGTCATCAACCTCAACAACGGCCCGCTGTTCGAAGGCCCCTGCCCCGCCACACCCAACGACCTGCTCTATGTGCTCTTTACCAGCGGCAGCACCGGTCGTCCCAAGGGCGTGGCGATGCACCATGCGCCGCTGATCAACCTGATCCAGTGGCAACTACGCACTTCGGTCCTGAAGGCCAGCGATAAGACCCTGCAGTTCGCGCCCATCAGCTTCGATGTGAGCTTTCAGGAACTCTTCACCACGTTCGCGCAAGGCGGAACACTGGTACTGATCACCGATGAGGACCGCCTGAACAGCACACAGCTCCTGCGGAAGATCATCGCCGAGAAGATCAACCGCATCATCGTGCCCTTCGTAGCACTTCAGTATCTTGCTGAAGCGGTGGAGCGCACGGGCGAAGTGCCATCCAGTTTGAAAGAAGTCTTCACCAGCGGCGAACAGTTGAAGATCACACCTGCGATCATCAACCTCTTCAAGCAATTGCCCGATGTGCGCTTCTGCAACCAGTACGGCCCCACCGAAGGCCACGTGGTGAGCGAGCTTGAACTGAAGGGCGATCCTTCCTCCTGGCCTGCACTGCCCAACATCGGCAAGGCCATCGACAATGTGAAGCTCTACGTGCTCGATGAGCAAATGAAGCCGGTGAAGAAGGGCGAAGAAGGCGAACTGTACCTCGGTGGCGCGTGCGTCGCGAAAGGCTACATCGGCCGCGATGACCTTACCGCCGAACGCTTCCTCGCGGATCCGTTCATCACCGGTGGAAGGATGTACAAGACCGGCGACCGCGCTGCGGAACTACCGAACGGAGAGATCGACTACAAGGGCCGCATCGATGGCCAGGTGAAGGTGCGCGGCTATCGCATCGAACTCGGTGAAGTGGAAGTGGCGATGGAGAAGCACCCTGCGGTGGAACAAGCCGTGGCGAACGTGCGCGAGGACCGTCCGGGACTGAAGCGCTTGATCGGCTACTACGTGGCGAAGCCCGCCTCCGCTGAAGCTCCAGCGGGGAACAGCGGGCTCAGCACGAACGACCTCCGCAAGCACCTCGCCTCCCTCCTGCCCGACTACATGCAGCCTTCCGCCTTCGTGGCCGTGAAGGAACTGCCGCGCACACCCAGCGGCAAGATCGACCGCAAGGCATTGCCCGCACCCGATGTGAAGCGCCCCGAGTTGGACGTTGCCTTCGCTGCGCCGCAGAGCGCTGTGCAGAAGACGCTCGCCAACGTGTGGGCCGATCTGCTCGGCATCGACCGCGTGGGCATCGACGACAATTTCTTCGACCTCGGCGGCAACTCGTTGCTGAGCATCCAATGTGTGGCGCAGCTCGAAGGCCATGGCCTGAAGCTGCCGATCGTGAAACTGTACCAGCATCCGACGATCAAGGCGTGCGCCGCGTATCTGGAAGGGGATGCCAAGGCGGTATCGCCCGCCGAGATGGCCAAGGCCCGCGCAGGGGCGAGACATGTCTCACCCGATAAGCGGGACATCGCCATCATCGGCATGAGCGGCCGTTTCCCCGGCGCTGCCAATGTGGAGGAGCTGTGGCAGAACCTGCTGGCGAAGAAGAACAGCATCAGCACGTGGAGCGCTGACGAGATCGACCCGAGCGTTCCCGCTGAACTGCGCAACGACCCCGACTACGTGAAGGCGCGCGGTGTGATCACCGATGCCGACAAGTTCGATGCGGGCTTCTTCGGCGTGAACCCCAAGGTGGCCGCGCTGATGGATCCCCAGCAACGCGTATTCCTTGAAACGGCATGGGCCGCGTTGGAGGACGCCGCGTACGACCCCGCCCAGTTCGCAGGGCTCATCGGCGTGTACGCCGGCATGGGCAACAACACCTACTTCACGCGCAACGTCATCGGCCATCCCGAGCTGATCGAGCAGGTCGGCGACTTCGCGGTGATGACCGGCAACGAGAAGGACTACATCGCCACGCGCCTCGCGTTCGAGTTCGACCTGCGCGGCCCGGCGTTGAGCATCCACACGGCGTGCAGCACCTCGCTCGTCGCGATCGCACAAGCGTTCAAGGCGCTGCGCGATGGCGAATGCGACATGGCACTGGCCGGTGGCATCGCCCTCACCGTGCCGTTCAACAGCGGCATCGTGTACAACGAGGGCGGCATGTACAGCCCCGACGGGAGCACGCGCACCTTCGACGCCGAGGGCAAGGGCACCAGCTTCAGCGATGGCGTGGGCATCATCGTGCTCAAGCGCCTCGACGATGCGGTCCGCGACAACGACCACATCTACGCCACGATCAAGGGCGCTGCGTTGAACAACGACGGCAGCGAGAAGGCCAGTTTCACCGCACCCAGCGTGCGCGGGCAGGCCGAAGTGATCGCCATGGCGCAAGCCGATGCCGGTGTGACGCCGGAGCAGATCACGTACGTGGAAACGCACGGGACGGCGACGCCGCTCGGTGATCCGATCGAGGTGGAGGCATTGACATTGGCATTCGCCAATGTCAACGCCGCAGGGGCGGACCATGGTCCGCCCGACACCAACGCGAAACATTGTGTGATCGGATCGATCAAATCGAACATCGGCCACCTGACGCCCGCCGCCGGTGCGGCCGGTGTGATCAAGACGGCGCTGGCACTGCGTGAGGAGGTGATCCCCGCCAACTGGGGTTTCGAGAAGCCGAACCCCGCGATCGACTTCGCGAACTCGCCGTGCCGCGTGGCCACGGAGAACGTCACTTGGCCGCGCACGGGCACACCGCGCTACGCCGGTGTCTCATCGTTCGGCGTGGGCGGCACCAATGCACATGTCATCCTCGCCGAACCGCCGGTGGCTTCAGCCTCCAGCGCTTCGCGCGAGAAACAATTGCTCCTGCTCAGTGCGAAGAGCAAGACCAGCCTCGACGCCATGACGGATAACCTCCGCGCGTGGCTCGAAGCACATCCGAACGCATCCCTCGCCGATGCCGCCTACACGTTGCAAGTAGGTCGCCGCTCCTTCAAGCATCGCCGCCTGATCGTGGGCGGTTCGCACGGCGAAGTGATCGAAGCGATCGCGAACAAGGATGCCGCGCTGATCGGCACGCGCGAACTGCATGAAGCCGCACCGGGCGTGGTGTTCATGTTCCCCGGCCAGGGTTCGCAGTACGTGAACATGGGCCGTGATCTCTGCGACAGCGAGCCGGTGTTCAAACAACACTTCGATCAGTGCTGCGAGCTCTTCTCGAAGGAGTTCGGCACTTCGCTGCTCCACATCATCTTCCCCAAAGCTGGTGAAGAGTCTGCCGCCGCCGAGCAACTGAAGCAGACCATCTACACGCAGGCATCGCTCTTCACCATGCACTACAGCCTCGCGAAGCTATGGATGCACTGGGGCATCACGCCCGATGCGATGATGGGCCACAGCATCGGCGAGTTCGCTGCGGCTTGTCTCGCTGGTGTGTTCTCGCTGGAGGATGCCGTGAAGCTCGTTGCCAGCCGTGGCCGCATGATGCAGGAACTGCCCGGTGGCAGCATGCTGAGCGTGCGCGCAGCAGAAGAGGATGTGGTGAAGCGCCTGCCCGCCGGATGCAGCATCGCGGCCAACAACGGTCCGCAGTTGTGCGTGGCCAGCGGTCCGCACGAGGCGATCGCGAAGCTGCAAGGCGAACTGGAGAAGGACGGCATCACCTGCAAACTGCTCGTGACCAGCCACGCCTTCCACAGCCCGATGATGGACGCCATGGTGGCGCCGTACAAGAAGGTGGTGGAGAGCGTGACGTTGAGCGCGCCGCGCATCCCGATCGTGAGCACGGTGACCGCCGAATGGCTGAAGGACGACGAGGCCGTTTCCGCGAAGTACTGGAGCGATCACCTGCGTGCCACCGTGCGTTTCGCGCAAGCCGTGAAGTTCGCGTGGGCGGATGCGGATAGGGTCATGTTGGAAGTGGGCCCGCGCACGACGGCTACTACGCTGGCTCGTCAACAGAGCAGCGACAACAAGAAACAAGCGGCCGTTCCCTCACTGGGTGATTCCGCAGGCAATGGGAACGAACTGGCGCAACTGCTGAAGGCCGTCGGTGGCCTATGGCAGAGCGGCGTGCTCATCGACTGGAACAAGTTCTACGAGCGCGAGGAACGTCGCCGCATTTCGCTACCGACGTACGCCTTCGAGCGTATCCGTCATTGGGTCGATCCTGTAGCCATGGTGGCCGATGGTGGTCGTGCGATCGCAAGCACTGCGATCGAAGCGCCGGTAACGAACGGCGGTGATGCGAACCTTACGCCGAAAGAAGCGCTGATCGCGCAGATCAAGCACCTGCTGGAAGAAAGCTCCGGCCTTGAACTGGCCGAAGCCAGCAACGAGGAGACCTTCCTCGAAATGGGCCTCGATTCGCTCTTCCTCACACAGGTGGCTACTTCGTTGAGCAAGAAGTTCGGCGTGAAGATCTCGTTCCGCCAATTGAACGAGGAACTTCCGAACCTCGATCGGCTGGCGGATCATATCCTGCCGCATTGGAACGCTGGTGCGGCCACCGCAGGGGTCGACCACGGTCGACCCGTTGCCGCCGCAACGCCCACGGCCAACGCACTGGAAGACGCCCCCGAACTGAAGAAGGTCTTCGGCGCGCAGGCACGCATCAGCAAGGAGAAGGTGGACGACATGACGCCGCAGCAGCGCGCGTGGTTCGATGCCTTCGTGAAGCGCTACGTGGCGAAGACCGCGAAGAGCAAAGCCTTCACTCAGACCCACCGCAAGCCGATGGCCGACCCGCGCGTGGTCACCGGTTTCAAACCGCAGACGAAGGAGCTCATCTACCAAGTGGTGGTGGACAAGAGCGTGGGCTGTCATTTATGGGACATCGACGGCAACGAGTACGTGGACATCCTCAGCGGCTTCGGCTCTTCGATGTTCGGTTACATGCCCGACTTCATCAAGGAAGCCTGCCACAAGCAACTGGACACCGGCATCGAGATCGGCCCGATGCATCCGCTTGCAGCGGAGGTGTCGACGCTGCTGTGCGAACTGACCGGCGCGGAGCGTGCAGCGGTGTGCAATACGGGTTCCGAAGCGGTACTCGGCGCGATGCGCATGGCGCGCACGGTGACCGGTCGCAGCCTGATCATCTCGTTCAGCGGCAGCTACCACGGCATCAACGATGAGGTGATCATCCGCGGCAGCAAGAGCAAGAAGAGCTACCCCGGCGCGCCCGGCATCATGCCGCAGGCGGTGGAGAACATGCTCGTGCTCGACTACGGTACACCCGAGAGCCTGGAGATCATCCGGCAACGTTGCCACGAAGCAGCAGCCGTTCTTGTGGAACCGGTTCAGAGCCGCCGCATGGAATTCCGTCCGGTGGACTTCCTCCGCGAGGTGCGCCGCATCACACAGGAGCACGGCACCGCGCTGATCTTCGACGAGGTGATCACCGGTTTCCGCACACACCAGAACGGAACACAAGGGCTGTTCGGCATCCAGGCGGATATCGGCACCTACGGTAAAGTGATCGGTGGTGGCATGCCCGTGGGAGCCATGATCGGCAAGAGCGAATGGATGGACGCCCTTGACGGCGGCCACTGGCAGTTCGGCGATGACAGCGTTCCACCGGCTGGTGTGACCTACTTCGCGGGAACCTTCGTGCGCCATCCGCTGACGCTCGCTGCCATGAAGGCCGCGTTGGTGTATATGAAGAACGAAGGCCCTGCCCTACAGGAACGCCTGAACACGATCACCGAGGACATGGTGGCGCGTGTGAACGGCCTGTTCGACAAGTACCAGCTCCCCTACCGCTGGGTGAACTTCGGCAGCGCGTTCAAAACGAAGTACGACGAGAGCGTCAACTACACCGAGCTCTTCTTCATGCTGATGCGCTACCACGGTGTGCATGTGCTGGACTTCCCGCACTTCATCACCACGGCGCACAGCACAGCGGACATCGAGTTCATCATCAATACCGTGGAGAAGGTCTGCGTGGAACTGCGCGAGAGCGGCTTCATGCCGGAACGCACCTATCCCATCGAACGCGTGAACCGTGTGCTGCAAGGCCATACGCGCACGCTGAAGGAGCGTGTCATCAAAGCCAGCGAACCTCCCGTGCCCCAGGCACGTTTAGGCCGCACACGCGCCGGTGATCCCGCGTGGTTCGTTCCCGACCCGCAACGCGCAGGAAAGTATCTGATGGTCACCAACGAAGAAGAAGATTGATCGGCAACGGACAGCCAGTACGTTCAGCACATTCCTATGGAGAAATTCATTCCTGAGATCAAGTTCGCGCAAGTGGAGTTCGACCCGTTCGTTGGCGGACCGATCGAACGCACTGTTCCCAGCACCGAAGCACAGCGGGAAGTGTTCATCGCCTCGCAGATGGGCAACGACGCTTCCTGCGCGTACAACGAATCGGTTTCCCTTGAACTGAAAGGCCAGCTGGATGTGGCCGCGATGGAAAGCGCCATGACGCACCTATTGGAGCGCCATGAGGCGCTGCGCGGTTGCATGAGCGCCGATGGCACGCGCGTGATCATCCTCGAGAACAGCCCTATCAAGCTGCAGTTCCTCGACCTCTCGTCCATGCCTGCGCCGCAACGCCAGAAAGAGCTGGACCGCTTCGCGGAGCGCGACATGACGACTCCGTTCGACCTGCTGAACGGACCGATCTTCCGCGCCACGCTGATCAAGATCGGCGCGGAGGAGCACCTGCTGCGCCTGACCGGCCACCACGTGCTCGTGGACGGCTGGAGCCTCGGCATCATGATGGCCGACATCAGCAAGCTCTACAGCGGAACACCGCTTGAACCGGCGATCCCCTTCAGCGAATTCGCCATCGCGGTCATCGACCACCAGAAGACGAGCGAGCACGCCGACACCGAGCGCTTCTGGCTGGACCAGTTCAAGGGCGGACACCCACGCCTGGACCTGCCCGCCGACAAGGCACGCCCGCGGATGAAGACCTACAGCGGCAACCGCATCGACATCGAGCTCGACGCGGAATTGACGCACAAGCTGAAGGAACTCGCCACGCGCAGCGGCGCCAGCCTGGTGACGATGCTGCTGACGTGCTACGAGATGCTCATCCACCACATCACGGGGCAATCCGACATCGTGGTGGGCCTTCCGGCCGCCGGTCAGAACGACTTCGGCATGAAGCACCTCGTGGGGCATTGCGTGAACCTGCTCGCCCTGCGCAGCCGCATCGATGACGAGCGCCCGTTCCTCGATCACCTGAAGGAGCGCCGCACCGCCGTACTGGACGCCAGCGATCACCAGAAGTACACCTTCGGCACGCTGGTGCGCAAGCTGAACGTACCGCGCGAACCCGGCCGCATCCCCCTGGTGCCGGTCGTGTTCAACATCGACATGAACATGGACGACGGTGTCGCCTTCAACGGCCTCGCCCATCGGTTCATCAGCAACGCGCGCCGCTTCGAGAACTTCGAGCTGTTCCTCAACGCCACCGGCTCCGAGAAACACCTCACGCTGGAGTGGAGCTACAACACCGACCTCTTCGACGAGGCCACGGTGCGCGGCTGGATGCGCGACCTCAAAGGCATCATCGAACGGGCGCACGCCGCACCCACGCAACGCATCGGAACGCTCGTGGCACCGCCCGCCGCGATCAACGCACCACTCCCCCCCAGGTCCTGGAACGGTGGTCCTTCGCCCTATCCGAAGGAAACGATGGATGCGCTGTTCGACCGCAAGTGCGACCGCTTCCCGGACAGCATCGCCGTGGAGATCGGCGACCAGCGTGTGACCTACGCCGAACTGCGCAAGCTGGCGGATACGCTGGCGGCGGAGCTCGTCCATCGCGGATCGAAGCCCGGTGACCCGGTCGGCATCTGCCTGGACAAGTCCATCGCCACGCAGACCGCGATGCTCGCGATCCTGAAGGCCGGTGGCTGTTACGTGCCGTACGACCTCACCTACCCGGAAGAGCGTGTACGGTACATGCTGGATGATGCGAAGCCGCGCTTCATGCTCACGCACGGGCATCTGCTGGGGCAGCTTCCCGGCATGACGGACCGCGCGATCCTCCTGAACAAGGTGGGCGGCGCGGAGGAAGGGCAGTTCGCGACACGCCCGGCACCGCAACGCAGGCACGACGCCGACAGTGCCGCATACATCCTGTACACCAGTGGCAGCACCGGCAACCCGAAAGGCGTGGTGGTGCCCCATCGCGGTGTGGTTCGCCTGGTGCGCGACCAGAACTACATGTCCTTCACCGCAGACCAGGTATACCTGCAGATGGGCAACCTGTGCTTCGATGCGAGCACGTTCGAGATCTGGGGCGCATTGCTCAACGGCGCACGACTGGTGATCCAACCGCAGGTGAAGCCGACGATGCGCGAAGTGGCCGAAGTGTTGAAGGCCCACAAGGTGACCACCGTGCTGTTCCCCACCGGCCTGTTCAACATGCTCGTGGATGAGCAGATGGATGCGCTGCGCGGCCTGAAGCACTTGGTGACCGGCGGCGATACGATGAGCCCCGCACATGCACGCAAAGTGCTGCGCGAACTCGGTCCCGGTGTGCTGGTGAACGCCTACGGGCCCACGGAGAACAGTGTGATCGTGACCTGCCAGGTGATCAGCAATGAGAGCCAGCTGGCCACCACCGTGCCGATCGGGAAACCCATCGCGAACACCGAAGCGTACATCCTCGATGAGGCCATGCGGCCAGTACCCATCGGGGCCAACGGCGAGCTCTATGCCGGCGGTGATGGTGTTGCGCTCGGCTACTGGCAGCGTCCGGAGCTGACCGAAGAGAAGTTCGTGGCCGATCCGTTCAGCGGGCGCCCCGGTGCGAAACTGTACCGCACCGGCGACCTTGCACGCTGGCGCGAGGATGGCACGATCGAATTCCTCGGCCGTGCGGACACGCAGGTGAAACTGCGAGGCTTCCGGATCGAGCTCGGTGAGATCGAAAGTGCGCTGAGCGATCTGCGCACGGTGAAGGATACCGTGGTGCTGGCGCGCCAGGATGGTGCCAGCGACAAACAACTGGTCTGCTACGTGGTGCTTTCAGATGCGCAGGACCACGAAGACCTTGAGCGCCGCGAGCGTACGTTGCAGGCCGTGCGCGAGCACATCGCCGCCAAACTGCCGTCGCACATGGTACCGGCCGCATTCATCTCGCTGGCCGCGATGCCCTTGACCGCCAACGGCAAGGTGGACCGCAAAGCCCTGCCTGCGCCAATGCCTGCCCGACCGACCATGCGGGCCGAGCACGTGGCACCACGCAACGTGGTGGAGCAAGAGCTTTGCGCCATCTGGAGCAAGGCCCTGAACACCGAGAACATCGGCGTACACGACAACTTCTTCGAGCTGGGCGGCCATTCGCTCACCGGCATCCAACTGCTGGGGCAGATCGAACAACGGTTCGGAACGGCCATCGAGTTCAAGCAACTCTTCATGGCGCCAACGGTGG
>JAHBUM010000060.1 GCA_019638075.1 Flavobacteriales bacterium
TGCAGCACGATGAGCACACCGATGAACGGAACGATCGCCAACCAATACCGGGGCTCCTCCGCGATCATGCGGAATACGAAGGCCGGGTTGTCCAACCACTCGAAGGCCGTGATGGACAGCCGTTGGAAGAACTGCCCGAAATAGGGGATGTCCACTGCGCAGGCGAGGAAGGCGATGGAGCACGTGAGCAGCAGGAAGATCCGCAGCGCATTCATCACCCATGGGCGCATGCCACCGGTGAAGGAGAGCACGGTGATGATGAGCAGCGGAAGGCTTAGGAGATAGCCCGCGATCACGATGTCGAACCGCAGCCCCATCACCAGCGCCTGTCCCAGCAGGCCGCAGCCCGCGCCTTCCATCCGATGCAGTTGGGTGAGGAGCAGCACCACGCGGAACAGCATGAAAAGCGCCAGCACCAGCGCGTACAGCCGCAGGAAGATCGGGAGTTGGTTCGGCAGATGCCTTTTCATGCCGCCAATATCGGGGCGATCCGCGACTTCGTTGCGTGGTGAGGGAGTTATGAATAGAGCTCCGTCCTAATTCGATCCAACCACGGATGAACTCTGATCGACACGGATCGATGGCTGCAGCATCTGTGTCCATCTGTGGTTCAAAAACCGTTGCTCCGCCACAGGTGGAGCAATTAGGACGGAGGTCTAATTGCTGATCGGTCCGATCGAGCGGCCCCTACGGCCTCACCGCAGCCGGAATGGACCGGTCAGCAATTAGAGATCAGCGATCCCGAATTGCTTTACAACACCCGCCGCACCATCCTTAACCGATGCGTGTATTTTCCCTCTTCCGCATTGAAGATCCCCTGCTGATCGAGCTTGTCGATGCGTACCCGGCCGCTGGAATGGGCCACGCGCAGGGTGCCTTCGTCGCTCCGCGTGAGGATCACACCCACGTGGATGATGCGCCCTTCCTCGTTGTCGAAGAACACGAGATCGCCGGGCTCGCAGAGGTCCAACAGTTCGATCGGGTCGCCTTCCATGGCCTGTTCGGAAGCATCGCGCGGCAGGTAGATCCCCATCAGGATGAAGAGCATCTGCGTGAGGCCGCTGCAATCCACCCCGCTCGGTGTGCGGCCGCCCCAGAGGTAGGGCGCGCCCATGAAGGTGTGCAGGTATAGTTCGAGCAGATCGGCGCGTTCGAGGTCGGGTTTGTGGTTGGTCACGGCGCTCACGGGAACGCGGCGATCCTGCCACAGGATGGTGCCGCTCTCGTAGAAAGGCACCACGGCGCCGTAGGGCAGCAACACCTGCCGGTCGCCGAGGTCCACCACGGTGGCCTGATCGATCACGCGCAGGTCGGGATCGTAGTTGGGCGAAAGGCAGGGCACGATCTGCTTATTGTCCACCCAGCCTTCGTAGCCATCGTGGTCGAACTTCAGGCGGCTCCATCGGTCGGTGCGCTCCAATACTTCGGCGGTCTCACCGAAGAGCCATTGCGTCACCATTTCGGCGCGGTCGCTCGGCTCCTTGCGGACCGGTACGATGGATAAGGGGCAGATGACGGAGGGCATGGGGGAGGAGAATTAGTGGATCAGAAGATCAGACGATCAGAAAATGGAAATGCTCGTCACGCTCCTCTGATCGTCTGATTTTCTGATCGTCTGATCCTACAACGCTTCGATCACGATGGCACTTGCGCCACCGCCGCCGTTGCAGATGCCCGCAGCGCCGTACTTCGCACCGTTCTGCTTCAGCACGTTGATCAGCGTGACGATGATGCGCGCGCCGCTGCAACCCAGCGGATGGCCCAGCGAGACCGCCCCGCCGTGTACGTTCACCTTGGCGGGATCCAGCTTCATCAGCCGCGTGTTGGCGATGCCCACCACGGAGAAGGCCTCGTTCAGTTCGAAGTAGCTGATGTCGCTCATCTTCAATCCGGCCTTCTCCACCGCGCGCGGCACGGCCTTGGCGGGCGTGGTGGTGAACCATTCCGGCGCCTGCTCGGCGTCGGCATAGCTTAGCACTTTCGCGATCGGCTTCAGGCCGAGTTCCTTCGCCTTGTCCGCGCTCATCAGCACCAGCGCTGCGGCACCGTCGTTGATGGTGCTCGCGTTGGCGGCGGTCACCGTGCCGTCTTTGCTGAACACGGCTTTCAACGCGGGGATCTTCTCGAAGCTCACGTTCTTGTACTCCTCGTCGTGGTCCACCACCACCTCGCCCTTGCGGGTCTTCACGGTCACGGGCACCACTTCATCCTTGAACTTGCCTGCGGCCCACGCAGCGGCGCTGCGCTTGTAGCTCTCGATGGCGAAGGCGTCCTGCTCTTCGCGGGTGATGCCATGTTCCTTGGCGGTGTTGTCGGCGCTCACGCCCATGGCGGTCTGGTGGTACACATCGGTGAGGCCGTCCTTCCCGATGCCGTCGATCACGTTGCCGTTGCCGAAGCGGTAGCCGTAGCGGGCCTGCTCCAAGTAGTAGGGCGCGCGGCTCATGTTCTCCATGCCGCCGGCCACCACCACATCGGCATCGCCGAGCAGGATGTCCTGCGTGGCCATCACCACGGCCTTCATGCCGCTGGCGCACACCTTGTTCACCGTGGTGGCCTGCACGGTATCGGGCAGGCCGGCGAATTTGGAGGCTTGGCGTGCGGGTGCTTGGCCGAGGTTGGCTTGCAGCACACTGCCCATGATCACTTCCTGCACGGCCTCCGGAGCCACACCGGCCTTTTCAACGGCGCCTTTCACGGCTGCGGCGCCGAGGTGGGTGGCGCTTACGTCGGCGAGGCTGCCGCCGAAGCTGCCGATGGGGGTGCGTACTGCGGACACGATGACGACTTCACGGGCCATGCTGGAATGTGTTTGGTGTTGAACGAGGCGCAAAAGTAGCCTTGGCGGCAGTGATCTACATGGCATCTTCTTGGAGCCGATGGATCACGGGCGGTTCCAAGGATGCGGAAAGGGGAGCAGGTGCCCCGGCAGGGCTGCTGCCAACTGCTTGCTGCCCGCTGCTTTTTACCGAACGGCGCTTCGGATCACCCCATCCCATTACCAGCCTCTATCGGCCACCTCCTCGTTGCGCATCGCGATCAAGGCAGTGTTGCTGTGCGCGTGTTGGTTGGCACAGTGGCCCCGACGCTCTGAAGGATCAGGTCGCGGTCGTTCCCGGCACCGGTATATTTCACCACGCCATCCATGTTCACGTCCTCGCGCCAGTAACCGCTCACCGTGTTAGTGGGCACCACGCCTCCGATGCGCGTGAGGATCGGATCACGATCATTGCCTGTTCCGGTATACTGCACCGTTCCGTTGAAGGTGACATCACCAGGTGCCAACACCATCACCCCGTTCATGTTCTTTCGCGCATCCTCATCATGGACCACCACAGCGGGTATGGTGAAGTCGGCTTGAACGAGAGCGGCACCGAAGTTGACCGCCACGGAGGGCGAGGACATCACGGGCAGGTGGTTCCGGCTTCGTACTGCTATGCAGTATGGCCCGGGTGCAAGACCGGCGAAGCCCACATAGCTCATGCCGTTGAGGTCCACGATCCATCCGTTGCGTAGCAGCAGGGCCGCACGTGAGGCGGCAATGGTGCTTGGGTCCGCAGCCGGTCGCATTTCCAGGATCACCCAATCCACGATGGCGGTGATGCCCGTGGTGGTGAGCAAGCCGGCCGGAATGGACTTTCCCGGTGTGTACGTCGCGTTCGCGTAACCCATGGCGGTGAAAGGTTCCACAAGCGGGAAGCTGGGAAGTGTGCGCAGTGCGTCGTTCATCGTGGTCCCGTTGTAGGGGCCTTCCAAGAGGACGCGGGCGGCTACGGTGGGAGCGTTCTTCAGGCGTGCGATCCGGTCGCGTCCGATGCCGTTCACCGAAAGGAATTTCCCGACCATCACCACATCCTCGAAGGGGCTGAAGACCATGCCGAGCACCGGAGCGATGGGACCCGTGCCCAGATCGAAGGATGCGTCCACGATCCCGTTAGGTAGAAGGCGGGCGAGCATCGGCCGTGTGATGCCACCAACGGTCTGGAACGATCCGCTCACGTAGATACGCCCGGTCGGGCTCACTTTCACCAGCGTAGCATCGCCGTTGATACCGCTGCCGATGTTGAAGCCGGTATCAACGGACCCGTTCGCGTGAAGCCGCACCACGCGGTTGCGCGGGTACCCGTTGAAGCTGGTGAAATTGTTTCCCACCGCCAGGATGTCACCGCTCGGCTGTAGTTCGAGGTCCTGTATGGGGCTGTTGTTGTTGGGTCCGGTGCCGATGTCGAATCCGGGATCCAGACTACCGTCACTGTTGAGGCGGAAGATGGGAGCCACGCTCGCACCATTGTACACGGTGGCTACACCGGCGACCAGGATACGGCCGTCGGGCAGGTACACGATGTCGTACAATCCCCCATTGGCGATCCCAACTGTGAAGGAAGGGTCCAAACTCCCATCGGGGAGCAGGCGGTTCAAACTCTGCAGCGACATGGCCAGTACCTTGCCATCGTTTTGAAGGGCGAGCCGGTTCACCGGGTTGACCTGGTTCCAAGGCACCACGAAGCTGTTGTCGTAGCTGCCGTCCGTGTTCAAGCGCATCACACGACAGCTGTAAGTGGCATCGAAAGGATCCACGAAGTGGCCACCGATCAGCACCTTGCCATCGGGCTGCAGCACCACGTCCTTCACCAACGAGTTGATACCCCACCACGCGTTGAACGTGGTATCCACCTGGCCGTTCGGGTGGAGGCGGGCCACGCGGTTCGCTGCGCGATCGAAGTAGGAGAGGAAGCCGCCCACCACCACGTGTTTGCCGTCCGGCTGCGTCACGATGTTCTCCGCGCCCAGGTCGAAGGCGTTCGCCTGCCCCCAGGTGGGGTCCACGGTCCCGTCCGGCATCAAGCGCGTGAAGACGTGTTCTCCCCGCGTACCATACTTCTCGAACGCGCCTACCACGATCATCCGCTGGTCGGGCATCAGGCTCACGTGCAGGATGCTGCCGTCGAAGTCAACACCGGCGAATTGCGCATCGATCGAACCATCGGCGTTGAACCGGGAGAGGTAGTCGCGCGCTTCTCCGTTCGGATTATTCATGTGCTTGCCGACGAGCAATTTGCCATCAGCTTGTGCGGCCAGGGAATTCACGCCATTGGATGCCATGGCGGCCGGCACGAAGCCCGGGTCGGTGGCGCCAGTGGTGGTCAGCAGCACGAAATTCTGGCGCGGTACCCCGTTGACGGAGGAGAAGTTGCCGCTGAGCCACACCTTGCCGTCGGCCCGAAGGGCGAGGGCGCTGCATTGCGATCCACCGCCCAGCGTCGGTGCGAACCCGGTATCCAGGGCGCCCGTTGCCTGAAGCCGAGCGATCCCGGGTCGCGAGGTGCCGTTCACGGTGGTGAACCATCCCGCGATGAGGACCTTCCCATCGGGTTGTAGTGCCATATCCTCGATCGTCGCGTTGAAACCGGTGCCCACGTTGAAGGTGGCGTCCAACGAACCATCACTGTTCAACCGCACGAGGCTCGGCACGGAGGCGCCATTGAACCTGTTGAAACCGCCCGCCACGATCACGCGGCCATCGGGCTGCAGGAGCAGATGGCTGACGTTCCCATTGGAGGTCCCGGACTGAAAGCCCAGTCCCGGGTTGAAGCCGGTGTCCAGCGTTCCATTGGCGTTCAACCGCGCGATGCCCCGCTGCGGCACGCTGACGACCGAGCCGAATCCGCCGCCAACGATCATTTTACCATCGGGCAGCGCGAGCACCGCATTCACCGGTGCGCCGATGTCGGCCGGAACGAAGGTGGTATCCATCAGGCCGTTCGGTCTTACGCGGCTCACCATTCTCCGTGTGCGCCCGTCGTGCAGGTTGAAGTTGCCACCCACGACAATGCTCCCGTCGGCCATCACCGCGGCATCATTTACGATGGGGGAATTCACGGCGTTCGCGATGCGGATGCCATCGTGCCGCCCGAAACCGGCATCGGTCGGGTTGAACGTCGGGTCCACAATGCTCATCTGGGCCGACGAACCTTGCGTAAGGACTGCTAAGAGTAGAGCAACAACAACGTTGCTGATGATGTGGTTCTGTCCGGGAGCAGAGTGGTTCATGCTTGGATAACGAGCATATCCCCACATGGATGCCTCGTGTGGATCTACGATCAGTGTGGAATGGGCACATATCCTGTCACGACCTGCATGCCGCAACCGATGTGTCCAGCCCTTTTTTGGCCAGCACCCGCACTCAGATCACCCCATCCTTCATCACCAACCTCCTGTCCGCCATCTCCGCCAGTTCCTCGTTGTGCGTCACGATCACGAAGGTCTGGCCCAGTTCCTTCCGCAGGTCGAAGAAGAGCTGGTGCAGCTCCTTGGCGTGGGCCGAATCGAGGTTGCCGCTGGGCTCGTCGGCCATCACCACGCTCGGGTTGTTGAAGAGCGCGCGCGCCACGGCCACGCGCTGCTGCTCGCCGCCGCTCAACTGGCCGGGCTTGTGGTCCTTGCGGGGCAGCACGTTCAGGCGGACCAGCAATTCCTCGGCGCGGGGAGCGCACTCCTTCATGCTGCGCCCGGCGATCAGGCCCGGCATCATCACGTTCTCCAGCGCGGTGAACTCCGGCAGCAGGTGGTGGAACTGGAACACGAAGCCGATGTGCTGATTGCGGAACGCGCTCAGGGCCTTGCTGCCCAGCTTCGTCACCTCCTGTCCATCAATGATCAAGCTGCCGCTGTCGGCCTTTTCCAGTGTGCCGATGATCTGTAACAATGTAGTTTTCCCCGCGCCGCTGGCCCCCACGATGCTCACCACCTCGCCCTTGGCCACGTGCAGGTCCACGCCTTTCAGGACTTCAAGATCGCCGAAGCGTTTGCGGATGCCTGTGGCTCGGATCATGGGCGCAAAGGAAAGGATCGTTCGGAGGAAGGCATGCGTTATGTGTTGGCGGGTTACGGGTTTACACATCCGCCAGAACCCGTAACCCGTAACACGTCAACACGTAACGTGCTAACCCGTCAACACGCAACGCCGCAACTCGTAACCCTGAACTCGTTTACTTTCGCGCCATGAACCTCCACGAGTACCAAGGCAAGAGCATCCTTCAAAAATACGGCGTGGCCGTGCAACGCGGCCTGGTGGCCTACAACGCCGATGAGGCGGTCGATCAGGCCAAGCGGCTCGGTCAGGAGACCGGCACCAAGTGGTGGGTGGTGAAGGCCCAGATCCACGCCGGTGGCCGTGGCAAGGGCGGCGGGGTGAAGCTCGCCAAGAACATCGACGAGGTGCGCGAGAAGGCCGACGCCATCATCGGCATGCAGCTGATCACACCGCAGACGCCGCCCACCGGCAAGAAGGTCCACAAGGTGCTCATCGCCGAGGATGTGTACTACCCCGGAGCCAGTGAGACGAAGGAGTACTACATGAGCGTGCTGCTCGATCGCGCCAGCGCCCGCAACGTGATCGTGTACAGCACCGAAGGCGGCATGGACATCGAGGAAGTGGCCGAACATCACCCTGAGAAGATCCAGAAGGAGTTCGTGGACCCGCGCGTGGGCCTGCGCCCGTTCCAGTGCGGCAAGATCGCCACCAACCTGGGCGTCACCGGTGCCGCGAAGAAGGAGATGATCAAGTTCGTGGCCGCCCTGTACAAGGCCTACGAGGCCAGCGACAGCGCCATGTTCGAGATCAATCCCGTGCTGAAGACCAGCGACGACAAGATCATCGCCGTGGATGCCAAGGTGCGCTTGGATGCCAACGCCCTGTACCGCCATCCGGACTATGTGGAGATGCGTGATAAGGCCGAGGAGGACCCCATCGAAGTGGAGGCCGGAGAAGCCGGATTGAACTACGTGAAGCTCGACGGCAACGTGGGCTGCATGGTGAACGGCGCAGGCCTCGCCATGGCCACCATGGACATCATCAAGCTCAGCGGAGGCAGCCCCGCCAACTTCCTCGACGTTGGAGGTACGGCCGACGCGGCCCGTGTGGAAAAAGGCTTCCGCATCATCCTGAAGGACCCCACTGTGAAAGCGATCCTGGTGAACATCTTCGGCGGCATCGTGCGCTGCGACCGCGTGGCGCAAGGCGTGGTGGATGCCTACAAGAACATCGGCGACATCAAGGTGCCCATCATCGTGCGCCTGCAAGGCACCAACGCCAAGGAGGCCAAGGAGCTGATCGACAACAGTGGCCTGGACGTGATCGGTGCGGTGGCGTTGCAGGAGGCTGCGGATCGGGTGCGCGATGTGCTGAAATAACCTCCGACCATTTCAGTACGCTCCCGTAGCGTCGACCTACCGGGTCGACCACACGGATCGGTTGAATGGAAAAGCAGAACGCCCGGGCTGGCCCGGGCGTTCTGCTTTTCACACCCCGCCCAACCCCGCCTCATCCATATTCTCCAGCGTCACCCATTGCCCCATCTTCTTCTGGATCACCTTGAAGTGGTGCTGATCCTCCGGAGTGATGATCGTGAACGCTTCGCCGGGATGTTCGGCGCGACCCGTGCGGCCGATGCGATGTACGAAGTCCTGCGGTGAGCGTGGTAGCTCGTAGTTGATCACGTAGGGCAGGAAGGCGATGTCGATGCCGCGCGCCAGCAGGTCGGTGGTCACCAGCACACGCAGGCGACCGGCTTTCAGGTCGGCCAGCGCCTGTTGCCGCGCATGGTGGCTCTTCCTGCCGTGGGTGGCGCGCGCATCGATGCCGTTCTTCTTCAGCTTGTCGGCCACATGGTCGGCGCTGTGGCCCGAGGCGGTGAACACCAGCACCTGCTGCATGTCCATGCTCGTGATCAGGTAGCGCAGGAACGGCCCCTTGCGCTCGGGCGCCACGCGGAAGGCGCGTTGCTTGATCAATGTCACCTCCTGCGGCGCGGTGGTCAGCTGGGTCACTTCCGGCTTGTGCAGCAGCAGCTTGGAGATCCCGTCCACCGCCGTGCTCAGTGTGGCCGAGTACAACAGGTTCTGCCGTTTGCGCGGCATCAGCGCCAGCAATTTGTCCATCTCTTCCTCAAAACCCTGGTTCAGCATCTTGTCCGCCTCGTCCAGCACCAGCAGCTTCACATCGGCCAGGTGGACGGCCTTCGCATCGATCAGGTCCAGCAACCGGCCCGGCGTGGCGATCAGTACCTGCACCCCCTGCATGCCGATCATCTGTGGATTGATGGACACGCCACCGAACACTGCCATCGTGCGGATCTTCTCCGGCAGCGCGGTGGTCAGCGCGTGGAACACGGCTTCCACCTGTAGCGCGAGCTCACGCGTGGGCACCAACACCAGCACGGGCACGTGGCGGTTCCGCGTGGTCCATTTTCCCTCCAGCAGCCGCTCCAGGATGGGCAGCGCATAGCTCAGTGTCTTCCCCGAGCCGGTATCGGCAATGCCCAGCAGGTCCTTGCCGAAGAGGATCGCGGGGATCGCTTCCTGCTGGATCGGTGTGGGCTGGCTGAACTGCTGTGCCGCCACGGCCTGCAACAACACGGGGGAAAGGCCAAGGGAGGCGAACGATGGGGAACTGTCCATGGAAGGGCGAAGATCGGAGCAGAGGATCGGACGATCAGAAAAATTAGAAGATCAGATGATCAGACAATTGGTCGACCAGTGGTCGACGGAAGGCTCTATCCATTTTCTGATCCTCTAATTTTCTTATCCACTGATCGGCCCCACTACCTTCTCGTACGCCCGCCGCGCGCTTCTGCGGAAGTACACCTCACCGCAATACGTATACCCCAGCTTGTCCATGATCCGCAGCATGGGCGCATTGTCGAAGTTGGTGTCCACTTTGATGCTGGGTACTCCGCGCTCCCGGCACAGGTCCTCGGCCATGCGGAAGAAGGTGGTGGCGATGCCGCGCCCTTTCGCTTGGGGCGATGCCGCCACGCGATGCAGCACCATGTACGGCCCGTCCGTGAGCCAGCGGCCTTCGATCGCTTCGTAGGCGGGTTCGGGTTCAAAGATGATGGCCGCGTAGAGCAGCAGTTCCCCGGCTTCGTCCAGCACGTAGGCGCGCCCCTTGTCCAAGTCGTCCCGTAGCGTGTCGGGGTTCGGGTAGCCGTCCTGCCATTGCGTGCTGCCGTCCATACGCCGCTGTTCGATCGCATACTGGATGATCGCCCAGATCGTGGGCAACTCGCTGGCGGTGGCGGGGCGGAGGGTCATGTAGTTCCGTTCACCAACCTTTCCACGATCGCCCGCACCGGCTCCACCGCCCGCGTGTGCGCGATGCTTGGCCCGGCCACCCACACCGTCTTGTACGTGGCTTTCTGCGCGGCGGCCTCCGTCGCCTTCATGCCGATATAGAAGCGCAGCATCTTCACCCACTTCTTCAGCCGCCGGTTCTTGTTCAGCATGCGCTCCAACCATGGTGAACGCGTACCGATCTTCTGCACGTACGGTGTGTTGATCACCGTACACGGTGTGCCGCTGATCCGCTCGGTCAATACGATGTCGGCCGCGCCGTACTCCACGCAGGCCTGCTTGTACGCATCGGTGATCGGCGCTTCCGCCGAAGCGATGAACGGACTGCCCACCGATACGCCCTCGGCGCCGTAGCCCAGCATCATGTCCAGTTCGGCCTTGGTGCCCACGCCACCGGCCGAGATCACCGGGATGGTGCAATGCTGCTTCAAGAGTCCGATCAACTCCTGCGGACCGATATTCCCCCTGTGCCCACCTGCCGCGTTGTTCACCGCGATCAGCGCATCCGCACCCAGCGCCTCCACCTTCTGTGCGAAACGCAGATCGGTGACATCGCAGAACACCTTGATGTCCACCGCGTGCGCCGCCTTGATGGTCGCTTCCGGACTGCCCAATGAGGTGATGATGAAATCGCAGCCTTCTTCGCACAGGGCCTTCAGCTGATCCGCCGCCTTCGGGTTGCTCTTGTTCACGATCAGATTGAAGCCGAAGGCCCCCTTGCCGATCGCGGCCTTGGTGCCCTTCAACTCACGGGCCGC
This sequence comes from Flavobacteriales bacterium, assembly GCA_019638075.1. Lineage (GTDB taxonomy): Bacteria > Bacteroidota > Bacteroidia > Flavobacteriales_F > PHOS-HE28 > PHOS-HE28. The sequence goes on from JAHBUM010000060.1 coordinate 10,893, forward strand.
CGCACGCAGTTCCTCGATCGTGCGGTAGTTCAGCGCCGGGATGCAGCCCGCGATGCCGCAGTGCATGCCTTCCTTCACCATCGCCACATTGCTCACAAGGAACATCGGTGCCATGATGATGGGGTGCTCCAACTGGAGCATGTCGGTGAGGCGGGTGCGCATGGAGCAAAAATGGCGGAAGAACGGCTGTGTAGCCAGGCTTGTTCATGGACAGGCAAGAGGGGAGGGCGGGAGGCAACAGATAGGGACCACCTATGTCTCACCGCGATGCCGCTTCAGGTGCTCAATGTCTTCTTGGTCCTTCCTTCGGGCCGACGCTCTCTTGTCCTCCACCAGGTCATCGTATCCGATGTAATGGATCGGTATCCCATCAAGTTCAACTGTCTCTTTCCTATCGTAGGCATCGGCGAAAGGAATGTCCGCCTGGATGAGTGGAAGTGCATCCAACGTGAACTCCCCCATATCAAGCTTGAAGAACGACCGCATGGGGGCCGGTTGTCGTTCCTGCTGGAACTCCGACACATCTACGCCCATCGCTTCCATCAAGCGCAGCAACTGGAAATAGTTCACGTACGTTGGGTCGAACCAAAGGTCAATGTCCGGCTTGGCGGTGAGTTCACCTGCCGGACCCATGGAATGGCGGTAATAGTCATGCAGTGCGACAGCGGTACCACCGACCAGCATGTAACGCACGTTCCAGTGTTGAAGCGACCGGCATACAGCAAGTAGCCCCTTCTTCAGGTCCTCTTCCATGTCAACGCCTCGATCGGTTGCTCGCACGCCCTATTTTGGATCGAATGAGCACCATGAGCTTCTCGAACGCATGGTGCCGGCTCCGAATGATGGCCTCGGCCTCCACGCTGCTTTCATGAGCCTTAAGATCCTCAAATGAACGGAAGCGTTTAACGGTCTTCATGTGCGGAGGTGAAAAGTGAACGACCACTACAATACTACGACATCATGCACCCTCGCACCCTTTCATCTCCCTTACTTTCATGTCGCCCCGGCGAAGGAGGGCATCACTTCTTCTCTTCCTTGCGCTTCCGCCCCCGCTTCTTCACCGGCGGTGCCGTGATCGTCTCGCCGTTCATCAGCGCTTCCAGCAGGGTGGAAGTGTCCATGCCACTTTGCAGGCCGTGCAGGAAGTTCAGCAGCAGATCGGCACCTTGCACCTTGTTCTGCTTGAAGTGCGCGGCCACGTCGTTCACCACCTTCATGGGCGTCTGTTTGCCCTTCAGGATGCCTTCGGTGATGCGCTTGTTCTTGCGTTTGCCGCTCCGGTACAGCTCCTCGGCCTTGTCGGCCGCCTTGTTCAGGGCCTTCAGCAGCCTGGCGGGCTCGGGGATCTCCTTGGCGAACTTCACGGCCGTGCTGGCCTTGATGCGGTCGCTCTTCACCAGCTCCTGCACCTCGGCTGGCAGCGCCAGCACGCTCAGCAGCAGCGTGAAGCGGTTCCTGCCGAAGAACTCCTCCAGCGTCTTCACGTCCTCGCCTGCGTCCATCAGCGCGCGCACCTGGGTGGCCACGTCCACCTCGTTCATCACGTCGTGGAAGTTGTTCTCGATGATCGGCAGCATCAGGCGGCCCTTCTCATCGCCGTGGTAGATGCGCACCGGCACCCGCTCCAGGTCCACCCCGTTCAGTTGCGCCAGGGCGGTGAGGGCCTTGTCCTTCCTGAGCTGCTCCAGCGCGGCTATGCGCGTGTAGCCCGCCTCCAAGTGGTACTGCCCATCGCGCTTGTCGGCGATCAGCGGCACCAATATGCCGTACAGCGCGATGCTGCGGGCGTACTCGTTGATCCGCTCCTTGGTGGGCTTCACCGTGCGGGCGTTGGTGCCATGCACCAGTTCCTCCACCGCCACCCACTCGATGCTTTCGTTCTTCTTGCTCATGCTTTGCTCGCCGTAGCCCGGCGAAGGCGTTAGGGGGCAAGTATACGCCCCGTGGGGCATGCCTGAAGGAGACTGGAAAGGGGAAGGGGCGCGTACCGTCTATCAGCGGTTGTCATTCGGAGTTGAACGCCGTGGCGCGGCTTTGCGCGGAATGGCGTTCAACGTTTTGCAGCTACACGCAGGCAGGGATTTTCACCACTGAATTTCCTACGAAGAACTGAACTTCAAATATACCACTTTCCTGTCCTACGAAGCACGAAACCCCTGCTTGCGTATAGGTGATGTGTGTGCCCTGCATGAGCAAAGCACACCTATCCGAAGCTTTATAAAAACATCAAATATGCAAATAAAAGATGAAAAAGCAAAAGATAGGGAGTTTAATTTTTTCTAGAGGGTGAAAGTCCCTTGCGTGCGGGACTAACAATCCGAAACGCTAGCAAGTTGCAAGGTGGTTAACTGTGAAGTTAGCACTGAAGGAAGCAAGACTGCAAAAGTTAGTACCGACGAACAGGAAGTACATAAGAGGCTATTAAAAGGGGATAAGCAAGCACACCATTGCAACGTCCAAAGCGAACAAAAACCTTTTACTAGTAGATGTACCGGGCATTAACCGAAAGAAGAAGCTCTTACCAGGGGAGGTCTTCGCAGTTACGAGTTAACAGAGCGAAGAAGTCAGCAGAAGTCATAGTACTTTGCAGCAACGAGCTAACTGAAAACGTGAACAAAAGGTTGGAGGACTCACAAGCAAAGGAAGGACAGAACGTAAAATGGTTTTCAATTCGGAATGGAATTTAAAAGATAGCCACCCGAAACGAAAACAAGTTAAAACAAAAGTAAACCGAGTATGATTGAACAAGTAGTACACCCTTACAATTTGCAAAAAGCATTACAACAAGTAATAGCTAACAAAGGTAGTGCAGGAGTAGATGGCATGCAAACCTCACAACTAGAGGCACATTTTCGAGAACACAAACCAACACTATTGCAAGCAGTAAAGGAAAACCACTACAAGCCACAAGCCATACTTGGCGTGGAAATTCCAAAGAGCAATGGCAAAGTCCGACTACTAGGAGTACCCACCGTAACCGATAGGTTACTACAACAAGCAGTATCACAAGTGTTGATGCCTAAGTACGAACAAGAATTTAGTGAAAACAGTTACGGATTTAGACCCCGAAAAAATGCACGCCAAGCAGTTGGCAAAGCATTGGAACACATCCACGAAGGGTTTACCTACATTGTAGATACCGACCTAAAGAACTTTTTCGACGAAGTAGACCACTGCCTGCTTTTAAACTTACTGTATCAAAAAGTAAAATGCCCCATTACCCTACAACTTATCCGTAAATGGTTACGAACACCAATACGAATAAACGGCAAGCTACAAAAACGCAGAAAAGGAGTACCGCAAGGAAGTCCACTAAGCCCACTGTTGTCAAACATCCTGCTCAACGAGTTGGATAAAGAACTAACACGGCGAAAACTTCGTTTTGTACGTTATGCCGATGATTTTAGTATCTACACCAAATCCAAAAACCAAGCGTTGATGATAGAAAAAGTGGTATTCAAGTTCCTGAAAACCAAACTAAAACTAAGCATCAACACCGAAAAGAGTGGGATAAGAAAACCCGTTCAATTCGAGATTTTGGGGTTTGGGTTTGTACCCACGTATAAGAAAGGCGACAAAGGGCAGTACCAATTGGTAGTAAGCGAAAAAGCATGGCAGCGATTAAAAATGCGAGTAAAATCGATAACCCGAAAAACAACACCAGCAAGTTTTGAAGAACGAATAGCCAAAATAAACGAAGTACAACGAGGATGGTTAAACTATTTTAGAGGTACGAGTATATACGGTAAACTTCGCGATTTAGACGGATGGTTGCGTAACCGTTTACGCTACTGTATATGGCACGACTGGAAAAAACCCGAACGCAAGAGGAAAAACCTTATTCGATTAGGAGTTGACCAAGACCACGCCTACGCATGGAGTAGAACGAGGAAAGGCGGTTGGGCAGTTGCTCAGAGTCCTATTTTGGGAACAACGATAACACTTAAAAGGCTCTTACTACGAAAGTACCAAGCCATGTTGGATGTTTACCTAGAACTTAACCCATCATTTTGCGAACCGCCGTATACGAGAACCGTACGTACGGTGGTGTGAGAGGTGCACTCCGTCAGTTTATCTGGCGGAGCCATCTACTCGATTATGCCCAGTTTTTCTATTCAGTGTCACTGTGTGTCATGTTTAATTTTTTGTCGACATTACTAACAAGTTCTTTCTCGAAAACGTCTGTTAGATGTTTTAATATTTCGCTGTCAACACCCCCATTACCTTCGCTTCCTCCTTTATTACTTTCGTCATAAGCATAACATATAAATATTTCAGATGTCTTTGCAGTTTTCCAGTATTCTTCACCACCGTAATATCGAAAGGTATATTCGCATTGTCCTTTGTTAGTTTTAATTTTTATTGTTACGTATTCATGACCGTCATTATATGAATTGTCAATAATTGTGTCTTGCTTTCCGTTGCCAACGTTTGCAAATATTTTATTCCCAATTGTGTCACGATAGATATTTGGATTGTTTTTTATTACAAACATTACAGCAGTATCTAATTTGTCTTTTGTAATTGA